>DNGG01000150.1:8094-19724 GCA_003486675.1 Cyanobacteria bacterium UBA11372 | reverse complement strand
CCAACCTACGTATATTATCAGTTCAAGGAATGCCTTGCGATCGCTGTAATTTTCGGGTAAATTTAATGGCTAAGACCCCTGGGCTTGAATGCATTTCCCAAGTTTGGCACGGAATGAGACAAGAGCCTGAAACTAAGTTACTGGTATGCTTAAATGAGGCTAAACCAACTACCGATGGATCTAGTAGTTCACCAGAGTGAGCGCCCTCAGCCAGAAACCCGGTTTTTTCACAAAAACCGGGTTTCTTCTGTCGCTTGTCATGCCGCCACAAAAAATGCCGAACTGGGGAACTCATGCTTAGTATAAAAAACCTGGTTAAGTTTTACGGAAATCGATTAGTTCTCCAAAATTTGACGCTGCATATTCGACCTGGGGAAGTTTACGGTTTGCTAGGGCCAAATGGGGCGGGAAAAACGACTACAATCAATATTCTATGCAATCTGCTCAGTCCAGATAGCGGCGAAATTACTATCAATAACCAACCAATTTCTCAAGCTACAAAAAAGCTGCTAGGCGTTGCTACTCAAGAAAATTTATTGTATAAAAGTCTCAGCTGCGAAGAAAACCTCAATTTCTTTGCCCGCATTTACGGATTATCGCGGGAAGAAAGGCGAGAACAAGTACGGGCAGCGCTCAAAGCTGTAAAGTTAACAGATCGGGCAAAATGTCCCGTGGAAACTCTCAGCGGGGGAATGCAGCGGCGATTGAACATTGCAGCCGCTTTGGTTCACTATCCCAAGTTATTGATATTAGATGAACCGACAACGGGTTTAGATATTGAAGCGCGTTACGAAATTTGGGAATTGATTCGGCGACTGAAAAATCAAGGCATGACAATTTTGCTGACGACGCACTTATTAGAAGAAGCCGAGCGGCTTTGTCAGCGCATTGGTATTCTTAAAAATGGTAAAATTATCGCAGAAGGCAGTTTAGAACAACTGCGGAAGCGGATTCCGGCGGAAGATATTATCATTATACAAACGCCGGAAGAAGACGATGCGATCGCTCGCGCTTCAAAATATGGTTTCACCTACCGACGCTACGGCAACGACATAGCATTTTGGCTCCCCAAACATCTAGAATTAAAAGAAATTCTTGCCTGCTTCGATGGCATTCCCCTCGACTCAATTTCCCGTCAACCAGTGCGGTTAGAACATATTTACGTTGAGGTGACCAAATAATTGCAGATTTAAGATTGTAGATTGCAGATTTAATTGAAACAAAACTTACGCAGCAATACTATATTATATGGTGTTGCTGGTGCCGTACTCTCGTCTAACGCACCCTACATATAGAAGCTTTGGGTACTCAAATCTGAAATCTTAAATCTTAACTTTCAGTAGTCAATTTAGCATCAACCTTTGTTAACTCAGTTGTTGCCTGCTCTGACTCAATTTTTACTTGAGTCACCCCTACTTCTAACTTAGTTGTATCGGTTTTTGCCCGATGGGATTTTTGAGATGAGTCAGCTTTTAACAAAATAGGAGGATTAACAAAACAGGGAAAATTAACAACATCCCGTGGAGTTTGCTCAGATGCATTAATTTCTGGGTCATTAAGTACGCCAGCTATTTGCAAAGCTGCCGTGACAAGTTCAGAACAAAACAGCCGTGAAAGATCTGCTTTATTAGTTAATCCCAGCACATTATCCAATAAATCTAAGCCAGATCCAAGGGGTTGATAGCTGTCGTAGCGTACCTTTTTGTTATTAGTTTGTCTTAGCCAAGTTTGCATTCTTTCCAAACTGTCTTTTGCTAGCTTTTCCTTGAGCGGCACTAACCAAACTTCGCCATCATACATATCTAGGCGCTTGGATAGCCAATTAATCTGAACCCCTTTAATAACTTCTTTTGCATCAGCATCTGTATAGCCAATAGAAGTGGTAGACTCGACAACTAGAAGACTTTTTCCAAATCCTCCGCCCATTTCAACTTCAAGCACTATGCCGACGTGAGAGTATATAGAGCGCGTCGCCCATTTAATTAAAGAAGAAAATCCTTCTTTACCGGAAAATGCAATCACATCGCCGCTTTTTATTTGCTGCCGATATTGCTCGTACTCATTGAAGCTACTCGGCTTTCTTTTAACTTTGTTAACTTTGTTCATAACCTCTTTGGTTGGAGTAAATTTCATCTATAAAAAATATCCGCCAAGTGGAACTCAATTTCCAGATTTTGTTAATAAAACGTAAAAATTGTGTTAAATTTAAAATCTCCAATCTTAAATCTTAAATCTTAAATTATCCAGTGCCAACTGGGGAAAAACTATAATTTCTATATAAGCTAGATATAGGTATATTTCAATACAACGGAAGCGAGGCCGCCAGAAAAATAATGTACATTTAACTTTAAATTAACCCGATTTTGTGGTTGAGGAGTGCTTGTGAATAAATATCGTCTGCCGTTTATTGGTAGAGTAGGGTTGTCGATTTCGATCGTCGGTTGTGCATCTTTGGGGATAATGCCTGGTGCGATCGCCAGCGAGCAAATCATCGCTCAAACCCCAGCAAGTGTCGCTTTTGATACTGCGCCTGCTTCTGACTCTGACCCCATGGGACAAGTCACCTCAGTATCGGAGCTAACCGACGTAGACCCTAACCACTGGGCTTTTCAAGCGCTGCGATCGCTCGTCGAACGCTACGGTTGTATAGAAGGATACCCAGACCGCACTTATAGGGGCAACCGCGCTTTAACTCGCTACGAATTCGCCACCCAATTAAATGCTTGCTTAGACCGCGTTCAAGAATTAATTGCCGCAGCAGTTGCCGACTTACCCAGTAAAGAAGATATTGCCACAATTCGGCGATTGCAAGAAGAATTTGCTGCCGAACTTGCTACCCTGCGGGGACGGGTAGATGCATTAGAAGCACGCACCGCCCGCTTAGAAGCGCAGCAATTTTCCACGACTACCAAACTGCAAGGTCAAGCAATTTTCGCCATTAACCAAGGTTTTGGCGGCGCACCGAATGGAGACGATACCCAAACAATTTTTGTTGACCGAGTGCGGTTAAATTTAATCACCAGTTTTTCCGGTAAAGACCTGCTAATTACAGGTTTGCAAGCGCATAATTTCAGGGGAAACGCATTCGGTGAAGGTAGCGTTCAAGACACTTTGTTCCCCGGTTCTACCCTGACTTCGGGGATGTCTGTTGGATGGCGGGTTTGCATTTCAAAGATGTTTTTGTCGGCGGCAATAGTGCGGGGTTGATTTTTGGACAGCCGCTATTTCGCGTTGCAGCAGATGGGGATGCGAGTCTGAAAGCAAATGCCGCTGTTGACAGGGCAACTCCCTATCATTTAGAAGCTTACTATCGGATTCAGGTAAGCGATAACATTAGCGTTACTCCGGGAGCTTTTGTGTTGTTTAATCCTGAAGGGGATAAACGCAATGATACGACAACTATTGGCGTAATTCGCACGACTTTTAGTTTTTAACGCAAGTTGCTAATTGCTAATTGCTAATAGAGGATTTTTACTTCCATTAACCATTAGCGATTAGCCATTAGCTGCTAATATATCGTGTCCGGTTACATCGGTTGTGTATATTTTCTCTTTGTGTAGGGGCGGGTTTTACCAACCAATCTGTGGAACCACGAGATGTTTAGATAAACCCGCCCCGGGTTAGGCTGGGTTTTTTAGAAGAATCCGGTTTCTTGAATCTCTGTAATTGACGAGAAACCGGCTTTTTTAGCAAAACCGGATTGCTTGAAACTTTGACAAATTTTGGTAAATTCTCCTAGAGCAAAAGTTCTATGAATGGGACGACGTTGTTTGCGGTTATTTTGTAGATAAATATAGTCACAAAGCGATCGCTCGAATTGGGTGTCGCTGTTGATCTTCCAATCTTCTATACAAATTCCAGTTAATATTGCCTGGTTAAAGTTCGCGTTCAGTGCTTGGGTTCGGCTTAGATCGGCGCCAAATAAGTCGGCTTTGCTCAAATCGGCGGCAAACAAGTCAGATCTGGTCAGATCTGCCCCCCTGAGATCGCCTAGTTGCAGTTTGGCTTGGCTTAAGTCTGCTAGGTAGAGGTTGGCTTCGCTTAAATCTGCCATTGTCAGGTTAGCCCGGTTCAGATCTGCTCCTCTCAAATCTGCCATACTTAGGTGTGCGTCTTTGAGGTTAGTTTGGCTGAGGTTGGCACTTCTGAGGTTTGCACCTCTGAGGTATGCTTGGCTGAGGTTTGCGCCTCTAAGGTACGCTTGGCTGAGGTTGGTTTGGCTGAGGTTGGTTTGGCTGAGGTTGACTTCCTTGAGATATAACCCGCGCAGGTCTGCTATCCTAAGATCCGGCTTGATTTCCGGGTAGGTTTGCCGCCACTCGTTCCAAGTGTCTACTCCTTGCTTGAGTAGAATTAGATGTTCCTTGTTTGCCATCAGCAGTAGTCTGTAATCTTTATACTTGTTTACGTTTACTGGCTGGTTTGACCTGCGTCAGGAAACCTCTACCCCTGAGCAAGAGGACGCGGGGACACTCCTGACGCTCCTGACGCGGGGAATGTTTCCGCACAACTTTCCCCATCTCCCCATCTCCCCATCTCCCCATCTCCCCATCTGGGCGTCTGGGCGGGGTGCTGGGAGGAGAGGGGGAAATAGCGGTAAACTGTTTTAGCTGACTAATTTAAGCTTGGGTGTATGGCTAATTTTTTATTGGAAGTTGGTACAGAAGAACTCCCCGCGAATTTTGTCCCTAGCGCGATCGCACAGTGGCAATCTATCATCCCCCAAACCCTGGCGGAACAGTTCTTGACGACGGAGAAAATAGAAGTCTATGGTACTCCCCGCCGCCTCGCGGTTTTGATCCAAGGTTTACCCGCACAGCAAGCAGATCGAGTCGAAGAAATTAAAGGTCCTCCCGCCGCGGCGGCGTTTAAAGATGGTCAACCTACCCAGGCGGCGGCGGGTTTTGCCAAAAAACAAGGGGTAGAATTAGCCAATCTGGAAGTTCGTCCTACGGATAAGGGCGATTTTGTCTTTGTGCGTAAAACGATTCCCGGACGCGCAACGACGGATATTTTAACCGAATTAATTCCCCAGTGGATTGGCAAATTAGAAGGTAAGCGGTTTATGCGCTGGGGGGATGGCGACTTGCGGTTTGCACGTCCGATGGTTTGGTTGGTGGCGTTGTTGGATGATACCGTGCTGCCGATTAAGTTGGAGAATGGTAGCGACGTGGTTGTGAGCGATCGCATCAGTCGAGGTCATCGCGTTTTGCACCCCGAAACTGTTTCAATTCCCTCGGCGACGGATTACGTAAATTCCCTACAATCTGCCTACATCGCCGTTGACCAAACCCAGCGTCAAGACAACATCAAACAACAAATTCAAACCGTCGCCCAACGGCAAAATGGCTACGCAGAAATCTACCCAGATTTATTAGAAGAAGTTACCTATTTAGTCGAATGGCCTACCGCTGTTGTCGGTAAATTTGAACCAGAATTCTTGAAATTGCCTGTGGAAGTTATTACCACAGTCATGGTAACTCAGCAGCGATATTTTCCCATATTTACCGCCGAAAATTTCCAAGAATTATTACCGTTTTTCATCACAATTGCCAACGGCGATCCAGCCAAATCCGATATGATCGCCTCTGGAAACGAACGGGTAATTAGAGCCAGGTTATCCGATGGAAAATATTTTTATCGCGCTGACTTGGCTAAACCGTTAGAAAGTTACCTGCCCCAATTGGAAAAAGTCACATTTCAAGAACAATTGGGATCGATGGGCGATAAAGTTGTCCGCATTAAGAACATTGCCGGAAAAATCACCTCACAACTGCAATTAAACGAGTCAGACAGCAACAATATCCAACGGGCAGCCTTGTTGTGTAAAGCCGATCTCGTCACCCAAATGGTGGGAGAATTCCCCGAATTGCAAGGAGTAATGGGACAAAAATACGCTTCAGCCAGCGGCGAAACCTCAGCCGTAGCCACGGCAATTTTTGAACATTATTTACCGCGCGGTGCCGGGGATAAACTACCCCAAACTTTGACGGGGCAAGTTGTTGGATTAGCAGATAGATTGGATACTTTGGTAAGCATCTTTGGGTTGGGAATGCTACCAACTGGTTCTGCCGATCCTTTTGCCTTGCGTCGCGCTGCCAATGCGGTTATTAATATTACCTGGACAGCCGAGTTACCGCTCAACTTGCAACAGTTATTAGCAGAAACCGTAGCAGATTTTATAGCTGCTTATCCTAACAAAGCTAACCCCGACGAACTGTTGCAACAATTGCAGGAATTCTTTATCCAACGCATCCGCACCCTGCTGCAAGAAGATCGCCAAATTGACTACGATTTAGTCAATGCAGTTTTGGGAGAAAACGACCCAGAATATACAGAAAGGGCGTTAAAAGATGTATTAGATGTGAGAAATCGGGCGATTTTCCTGCAAGAAATTCGGCATAACGGTAAGCTGGCGGAAATTTACGAAACCGTCAATCGTTCTACCCGCCTCGCCGCCCAAGGAGATTTAGATAAACAACAATTGGAACCCACATCAATAGTGCGTCCGGAATTATTTCAAAAATCATCCGAACAAGCTTTTTATGATGCTTTGGTGCAGTTAGTACCGCAAACCAAAGCATCAAGAGAACAGCGCAATTATCAACAATTGGTGGATGCGATCGCTCAAATTACGAGCAAAGTCAGCACCTTTTTTGATGGTGCAGAAAGCGTGTTAGTAATGGATGAAAATTTAGACATCCGGCGCAACCGTTTGAATCTGTTAGGATTGTTGCGAAATCATGCGCGAGTTTTAGCAGATTTTGGCGCGATAGTCAAGAGTTAAAGTGGTAATTGCTAATTGCTAATTGCTAATTGCTGAAAAAGTCTCTATATGTAGGGTGCGTTACACTGCGTTAACGCATCATTTCTATCTAAATCGTGTGATGGTGCCGTACTCTGCTGGCTAACGCACCCTACATAAATATCCTGTTATGGTGCGTTACGCGATCGCGCTTCGCACCCTACATCTATTGCTGACAATTAGCAATTAGCAATTAGCAATTAGCAACCAGATTTGATATCAGTTTAATTTTGATGCTTGTGGGAAATGTTGTTCGATTAAATTAACAATTTTCTCGGTTTCAAAATCTTCGACGAGTTCGATTATTCGATTGGCAAAGATAGTAGCTTCAGGATAGGATTGTTGGATGCGAATTGCTTCCTGTTCAACTAAATCGGTATAACCAACGTAAGCAGATTTATACATGGTTATCAGTTCCTCAAATGGGGGCATTACCATTTGTATTTCTGTAGGCAATTTTTCAGGGGTTTGAGTTTCTTCCTGGTTTTCAACAATCCAGGATAAATTTAAATAATCCCCGAGCTTGTTTAGCAAATCTTCTGCTTTAATGGGTTTGGGAAGAAAATCGTTGCAGCCAACTTCTAGACTTTTTTGTCGGTCAATCTCAAATACACTAGCAGAAGCAGCGATGATAATTATATTCTCAAATTCGGGTATTTGGCGAAGCTTTCGAGTCATTTCTAAGCCATCCATCGCGGGCATGACTAGGTCAGTGATAATTAAATCTGGGTTAAATTTAATCGCTGTTTCTAAACCTTGTTTTCCATCAGCCGCTTCGCAAATTTCAAATCCGATTGGGTCTAACATATTGACAAGGACAGCGCAATTTTCCCAACGGTCGTCAACTACTAAAATTTTGCGTTTTTCGCCTTGATAGCCGATGATTTTATGCTTTGAAATTGGGATTGAATCTATCGAGTAGGAGCATTCTGGTAAGTCGATATCAAACCAAAATGTGCTGCCAACGCCGGGGGTACTTTTGACAAAAATATTGCCTCCCATTAAGGCAACAATTTTCTGACTAATAGCGAGTCCTAATCCAGTTCCTGCGGCGCGACGGGAAATATCTCCTACTTGCTCGAAGGGTAAAAATATTTTTTCCAATTGTTCTGGATTGATGCCGATGCCGGTATCTTCAATTTGGAAGCGGATTTTGGTAATTGGTAATTGGTAATTGGTAATTGGTAATTGGTAATTGGTAATTGGTAATTGGTCTTTTTTACCCTCGTTTTCTGGTTCCGCTTTCTCCTCGTTCCCTGGCTCCGCCTGGGAATGCCCTGGCTTTGCCTGGAAATGCGGCTCCGCCTGGGAATGGAATGACCTATTACCAATTACGCCTACTTGGAAAGTGACGCCGCCGGTTTCGGTGAATTTGATGGCGTTGCTTAGCAAGTTAATTAAAACTTGCCGCAGGCGTTTTGCGTCGGCGATAATGAATTGGGGGAGTTGGTTGAGGGGTTGGTAGGTAAAGTTAATTTCTTTTTCTCTGGCTCGAATTTGGAATATTTCTGTTAATCCGTTTACGAAGGAGGGAAAATTAAATTCTTCCGGGTAGAGGTCTAGTTTTTGGGCTTCGATTTTAGACAAATCTAAAATATCGTTAATCAAGGTTAGTAGGTGTGTACCGCACTGGTGAATTATTTCTAAACCGTGCTTTTGATTGGGGTTGCAGTCTTTTGATTGTTGGAGAATTTGAGCGTATCCTAAAATGCCGTTGAGGGGTGTACGAAGTTCGTGGCTCATGTTAGCGAGGAAGGCGCTTTTTGCGGTGTTGGCGACTTCTGCGGCTTCTTTGGCGGCTTGGAGGGCAATTTCTGCGGCTTTGCGATCGCTTATATCCGTCGCCGTACCGATAATCTGTTTTACTCTACCTTCACGAGTTCTGCTAAACACTGCTTCTCTATCCAATAAAGTCCGCCATTCACCTTTGGCATCTCTAACGCGGTACTCCACCTCCAAGATTTCTTCATCAGCAGCTTTAAACAGTTTTTGTATCTGTTCTGAAGCAATCCCTAAGTCATCAGGGTGAAGAATTGTTGGCAGAAATACCTCCCCCATTGCTTGTATTTGTTCTGGTGTATAGCCCAGGATTGTAGCTATATGGCGATTGCTATAAATGTTACGATTTTCGCTCAGATCGTAGATATATAAAATACTGGGAGAAGCTTCGGCAATGCGTTCGATAAAGTGCTTGCTTTGGCGTAATTCGATTTCGGCTTGCTTGCGATCGCTTATATCTTGAATTTGAGAAATAAAATGAAGCGGCTGTTGCTTTTCATCTCGCACAACTGACACGCTCACCAAAGTCCAAATAACTTGCCCATTTTTATGCAGGTAACGCTTTTCGAGATGGTAATAGGAAATTTCCTCAGCCATAATTTTTCTACGATATTCTTGGCTAACTTCCAAGTCTTCTGGATAAGTAAGTTCCTGCCAAGTTAGAGACAGCAACTCAGATTCTGAATAACCAAAAATTTGACAAATTACAGAATTAACATTTAAAAAATTTCCGTCTAAGGAAACTATACACATGCCAATCGCCGCCGTTTCAAAGAAATTTCTAAACCGCTGTTCGCTTTCTATGAATGCCTTTGTTCGTTCTACAATTTGCGTTTCTAAAATTTCATTATAGTCTGATAATGCTTTTTCTTTTTCCGACAAAACATCATTCAAATATTGCATATCTTCAAACGATCGCTGCAATTGCCACGCCATAATATTAAAAGAATTTGCCAGTTCTCCCAATTGATCGGCGCGGTCAATTTCTACTGGTCTATCCCAGTTGCCTTGAGCTATATTATTGGCGGCATTTTTTAATCTTAAAATTGGTTTGATTACCCAACCAGCGGTGATAATGCCAATTCCTGTAGACGCAATTAAAGCGGCGAGACAAAGCAGAACAGTGGTGCGGTTGCTGGCGTTGATTTGCTCCATAAAATCGCTTTCTGGAACTACCACGACAATCAGCCAGTCCAGACCAAACTCATCCTTGAAGGGTGTGACCTTGAGGAATTGCCGTTTGCCTTTTATCTCAAAATCAAGTTGTTTTGCGGTGTTAATCTGAGTCAAGTTGCCAAAGTGGGAGGTCAAATACTGCGCTGTCAAGCTAATTATTGGCTTTCTACTTTCGGTAGCTTTCAGTCGTTTTGTTTCTTTACCATCGGCAGTTTTTAAGAAGGGGGGTTCCGTGGTTGAAGAAGCTACTATTAACCCCGATCTCTCGATGATAAAAGCCTGTCCGCGATCGCCGATTTTTAAACTTTGCAGGAAGTTACTAATCGCTACAAGGGATAGATCGCTACTGAAAACACCTTGCAGCTTCCCGGCTCGATCGTAAAGGGGGTAGCTGGCAGAAATGCCTAAATTCCTAGAATCAGGAATGTAAACATAAATGGGACTCCATGTAGGTTTGCCTGCTTTCACGGCAATCTGGTAAAAAGGTCGCTTTGTCGCATCATAATTTGGCAGGTTGAACAACATTTTTTGGCGATTCCCTTGGCTATCTACGCCATACACTCGCAGGACACCCTTTTGGTAATTTTCTGTTAATGCAACTGTCAAACCTCTTTCATCGTTTCCACTTGAAATCAGCCCGCCCTGGGGGTTGCTGAAAGCAATTATAGTCAGTGAATCGAAAGCTTGAATTTGTTTGACAAAGTGGCCTTCTAAGCTTTTGGGATTTTTTATATCCACCTGACCTAGATGTACAGCATTGACGTTGGTTAAATTAATCAAATGCGGTGTTTTTAGGTAATTTATGATGCGATCGCTCGTGCGATCGCTTATTTCTATCTGCAATTTAAAACCAACTTCATTAACTGCTTCCTGTCCGTTTTTAAAAGAAAGATATCCCACTAAAGCCACTGCACCAGTAATTTGCAGTACAAACGGGACTATCAGGACAATTCGCAAGGTTGCTTTGCGAGAAACTTGACCAATAATCTTCTTGATCGGTTGTAAAATCATTGAAATAATTTATATTTTCCTGCTAAGGTAATTTATGACTAGATGCCACCTGGATTAAATTCGATGCTAAAATGGGCGTTACAGTGAAGATTAAAACCGATTGTGTTCTAAGATCGGTTAACAAAAGTGGTACCAAGGTAAGAGCTACTAAATATTATTCAAATAAAAACATTATGCCATCATCGTATAGGTTTTTTCAAGTTTTTTGCGCTTAAAATTTTATTGATAAAATTTGACAAATTGACTGAAAAATGGTAATAGTAATCTCCTCCCCGCGTCGGGGAGAGATTGCCACTGGCAACTGACAACTGATAACGGTAGGATAAAGGTTGCGTCGATCAGGGGAAACTAAAACACAGTCTATGCCTAACGCTCATATCATTGGTTTGGGGAGATCGGGAATTGCTGCGGCAAAACTATTAAAACGGGAAGGATACTCAGTGACATTGAGCGATGTCAAAAACTCCCCCGCGTTTCAACAACAGCAACAGCAACTTGTGGATGATGGAATTACCGTCAAGTTAGGCTATGCTTTTGCACCCGATACTTCTGATAACCTGATTGTAGTTAGTCCCGGCGTTCCTTGGGATATTCCGGCTTTAATTCGCGCCAGAGAATTGGGAATAAAAACTATCGGCGAAATGGAATTAGCGTGGCGATATTTAAACAATATTCCTTGGGTTGGCATTACCGGCACGAACGGAAAAACGACTACCACCGCTTTAATTGCGGCTATTTTTGCCGCCGCTGGATTTTACGCTCCTGCTTGCGGTAACATCGGCTACGCTGCTTGCGAACTAGCCTTAGCAGATAAAAAACCAGATTGGGTAATAGCGGAAATTAGCAGCTATCAAATCGA
>DNGG01000150.1:6882-7888 GCA_003486675.1 Cyanobacteria bacterium UBA11372 | reverse complement strand
ATCAAATCGAATCTTCAGCAGCAGTGGCGCCGCGGATTGCTGTTTGGACAACCTTCACGCCGGATCACTTGAGTCGCCACAAAACTTTAGAGAATTATTACAACATCAAAGCGCATTTATTAACGCAAGCAGAACTACAAATTTTCAACGGCGATGACCCATATTTGCAAAAAAATGCACCGGCGCGTTTTAGCAATGCTTACTGGACTAGCGTCAAAGGGAAAGGGGACTTAATTAATTCAAAAGGCGCTTATATTGAGAATGGTTGGGTGGTATTTGCAGGGGAAGAAATTCTGCCTGCAAACTCCTTGCGGATGGTGGGAGAACACAATCAACAAAACTTGTTAATGGCAGTTGCGGCGGCAAGCTTGGCGGGGATAGGGAAGGATGCGATCGCATCTGCCATTGCCAATTTCCCTGGCGTTTCCCACCGTCTCGAACACATCTGCACTTGGGAAGAAATTGACTTTATTAACGACAGCAAAGCCACCAACTACGACGCCGCCGAAGTCGGTTTAAATTCCGTCGCCGCACCGGCAATTTTAATCGCAGGCGGAGAAGCAAAAGCCGGTGACGATACGGCGTGGCTAGAAAAAATTAAAGCCAAAACAGCCGCCGTTTTACTCATCGGCGATGCAGCAGCAGCCTTTGCCAAAAGATTGGAAGAAGTTGGTTATTCCAATTACGAAATAGTCGAAACAATGGAACGCGCCGTACCCAGAGGAGCAGAATTAGCCAAACAATATCAAGCCAAAGTGGTGTTGCTATCTCCCGCTTGTGCAAGTTTCGATCAATATCAAAGCTTTGAACATCGAGGCGACAATTTTCGGGAAATTTGTCAGAAATTGGCTAATGGCTAATGGTTAATTGCTAATCGCTATTTTCTCGTTTTCGCAACTCGTTCCCAGGTTCTACCTGGGAACGCAATGCAGGGAGGCTCTGCCTCCTGGCGTTGATTAGAGGCAGAGCCTCTATAGCCTGCGTTCCAAGGCAAGAGCCTTGGAAC
>DNGG01000150.1:3420-6646 GCA_003486675.1 Cyanobacteria bacterium UBA11372 | reverse complement strand
GAAAAGCCTTGGAACGAGGGAAACGCTATTAGAACAAACAATTAGCAATTAGCAATTAGCCAAAAACAATGTCTGCGTTCAAGAAAGTTTTAAGCAACTACCCTTGGCATTGGTACCGCCACGGTAGATAGCCTTCTGTACAGAGATTTAGTTCCCCCCAGTGTAATCCTTGCTCAGTCGCCAATAGTGATGGAAAGTTGGTTTTCCCCAGGTGCGGTTGGCAACCACACCTATGCTGTTTTGACAATTATTGCCAATCAAACCGAGGGCATATTCGGGGTATGACTTGGGTTGGATAGCGTAAGTGTCAGGATCGCCGCTGACTGGCACCAATACCCAGAACTGCAACTCAGTTTGGCTGCGCCGTTGTAACCTTGGATACCCGTCATTCCCAGGTTTGGCTGGCGCTTGGAGATACAAATTCTCCTTGTAGAGGAAATCTTTCTCGAAGCTCCGGATCAGGTAAGTGCCATCAGTCTGCTTGACCAGATCCCAGAGGTGTCCTTGGTATCCTGCTGTAGTATTAGGAGGATCGAGGTTCCAGGTATGGACATAATCGTTGACATCGGGATTGTAACCTATTGCTTGTAAATAAGTACCAGTCACTTGGTGAATGAACATCCAGGTACCGGAAACATCTTCTGGGCGTGCGACCATATCTTCCTCCTTGGGTTCAATTGGGGGTAGTTCTGGAACAGAACTTGGAACTGTAATTTTGACGCTCTTGCCGCCGATGACTTCTCCGTCAATTACGACATCGAGGGAGCCGTTGAACACCTGAACTTCAGTCGTGGCTGCCACGGTGCCAATCCAGGAAACGTTAAAGCTAATTTCATGGTTTTGGTCTCTGCTGAGTGGACCATATCCGGCGACTGGTGCGATCGCAACTACAAAAGGTGCGGTGGCGCCGCTGGCTACCAGACTAACGTTCCCGAGTACTGTAATCTGTGCTGTTAATTCCGTGGCGATCGTCTGGATAATCGTATCCACACTCACACCTTGGACCAGCTTGCAACCCGTCGCCTTGGCGATTCTTGTGCCTTGTCCGGGGGTGCCGCCCGGTTCTCCGCACTTAGTCTTATATCCGGTGGCTGCGGTTTTGGGGTCGTCGTCGAGTCCTGCTGGAGCGCGATAGTTGGTGTTCATGCTCAGTGCCAGCACTTTGATCTTCTCGGCAACTAGCTTGGCGATCAGCGATGCCTCGGTGATGTCGTAGGATAGGTTGGAAATTCCTTTGCAGACTGCGTCGTGTCCGGCGGCGTCGCCAAACCAAACAACGATCCGCTTGGAATCACCACGCCAACCAATCCTGCCACCTGGTGGTTCGGCAACCCGATCGAGTCCATAGAACTGAGCTTCTGGAGTGTCTCTACCAGGGGAGGTTGTCCAGGAATCGATCGCCGCTTTGACTTGGGCGATATTGGCAGTCAGGCTACATTGGTGCGCGAAGGCGTAGGGATGTTCGTCCGCAACCGGAGCCGGAAAGTCTTTGTAGTCGCCAACCCCGAACCAGACATCAGAGCCTAGTGCCTGGATTCTGGTCATCACATCCACGATGCCACTCTTGACGGCGGCGATCGCTGTGTTCATGCTACCTGTCGTGTCGGCGAGAAAATAGACATCCACTTTGGGCACTACCCCAGATTTTGGGATAGTGACTTTCACCACTTCGGCGAGCGTCTGGTCTTTTGACAGGGTCAGATCGTTCGTCGCCGGTGAAACCTGAATCGGAATACTCATTAACTTGAATAACTCCTTTGATCAAAAAGTTTGGCCTTCAAAAGGCACAATTCCCAAAGGTGCGATCTGATCAGACTCCTTGCTTTTATTCAGTAACTCTTAACAAGAAATCAGCAACATAAGCTGCTCAAACCTTTGCCTTGGCAAGAGGTCTATTGATGAGCTTGTTAAACTCTGCTGTTGATTATATCCCTGTCGGTCTATTCCTCTTTTCCCTCTCGTAACAAAATTTTACATCAATTGATATTGATAGAGTTATAGTTTTTGATAAATTTTGCTAAATTGCTTTTGGCTGCTGTTGGATAAATTTGCCACAAATTGGCTAATGGCTAATAGAAAAAACAATTTTATTCTCACTTCTCGTTCCCAGGTTCTACCTGGGAACGCAATCCAATTTTCTTCTCTCTTCTCGTCTTCTCGTTCCCAGGTTCTACCTGGGAACGCAATCTGGGGAGGCTCTGCCTCCTGGGTTTGATGCGAGGCAGAGCCTCTATAACCTGCGTTCCCAGGCGGGAGCCTGGGAACGAGGGGATGAGCAATTAACCTGCGTTCCCAGGCGGGAGCCTGGGAACGAGGGGATGAGCAATTAGCAATTAGCTATTCCCGCCTTTCCTGATAATCATCAGAAGATGCAGGATCTAATTCCCACCTGCGATCGTCGCGAGTTTCGTACTTATCAAAACCGTAATAGTCTTCTTTATCGCGCATTTCTGTACCAACAGCTTTACCCAGATCGTCAACAATATCTTGATCCGGAGTCGCAACTGTTCCACCTACCGCCTCGTCACCTACTGCATCAGCTTGTTCCCAAGCTGCATCGATATCGCCGCCAGTTAACTCAGGGCTAGTTGAGGTATATTGTTGCATTTCATCCCGCAATCTGCGCGTGCCAATA
The DNA here is from genome assembly GCA_003486675.1 of Cyanobacteria bacterium UBA11372. GTDB lineage: Bacteria > Cyanobacteriota > Cyanobacteriia > Cyanobacteriales > Aerosakkonemataceae > Microseira. The sequence continues at coordinate 4,011 of DNGG01000150.1, read as the reverse complement.
TTGTAACCAGGCTCGTCTTTAACTCCGGTTCCATAAGATTCGGTAACTACCTGCGGCAGATCGGTAATTTGCTCTTCCTCTTCCGTATCCTCTGTATCTGGAGGCATGATATTTAAACCGATATTAGATTCCAGTTCGTCGGACAAACCACCAGTTGTGGAAGATTTTGCTTTCTTTGCCATAAAACTTACTCCAGAAGCCCTTTTTTAGCTTAGTTTTTACCGGCATTGCCTACCTATCTCTTTAGAGCGAAACCAAATCTATCACTTTAGAGCGAAGAATATTTTCCCAGTAATGCCTACGCTTAGAAGCGTATCGGGGACAAGTTAAAGATCATGAAACGCGACGAGTTTCTCAAACACGTTCAAAGCGTCGCTCAGCTTGATTCGCGTGAAGAAGCTGAGCGTGCTACCCGCGCTACTTTTGAAGTACTTGCCGAACGCATTGTAGGCGATGAAGCCAAAGATTTAGCCTCCCAACTGCCGCAAGATCTAGGACAGTATTTGCGCGGTAGAGAAGGTGAAAACGGTCAAGCTTTCTCCCTCAAAGAATTCTATCAGCGCGTAGCGGATAAAGAAGGCGTAGAACCAA
>DNGG01000150.1:0-3194 GCA_003486675.1 Cyanobacteria bacterium UBA11372 | reverse complement strand
GGATAAAGAAGGCGTAGAACCAAACATTGCTGCGATGCATGTCAGGGCAGTATTTACAGTTTTGCAGCAAGCGGTTAGCCCCGGTGAATTTGCCGATGTCCGCGCCAATTTTTCACCCGATTACGAAGAGTTGTTTGCCGTCCCAAACATATTTTAAGGGAATTGGTAATGGGTAATTGGTAATTGGTAATTGTCCTCGTTCCCACGGCTGGAGTGTAGGAATGCTCGTTCCCACGTCAGAGAAAGAAATGCCATTACCCATTACCCATTACCCATTACCCATTACCCATTACCGAGGAATAAATATGGTATCAAACCATCAAGGCTCTCACAAGCGCGTCGCAATCCTGTTAGAACACGGGGTTGAAGATGCGGAATTTCAAATTCCTTATAAAGCCCTAAAAATGGCGGGAATCGATGTAGTTGTCCTCGGTTCGCGCACGAATGAGGATTATAAGGGCAAGCAGGGCAAAGTTTCGATGAAAGCCGATGCAACGACAACGGAATCAAGCCCTGAAGAATTCGACGCGGTGATTATTCCTGGCGGAATGGCACCGGATCGGATGCGAGTTAATCCAAATACGGTGCAATTTGTACGGGAAGCTATGCAGCAAGGAAAACTGATTGCTGCTGTTTGTCATGGACCTCAAGTTTTAATTGACGCCGATGTACTTAAAGGTAAAAATGCCACCGGATTTCGGGCGATTCGCAAGGATATGCAAAATGCCGGGGCGCATTATATCAACGAGCCTTTGGTAGTAGATGGAAATTTAATTACTTCCAGACAACCGAGCGATTTGGCGATTTTTACCACGGCGATTTTAAGTCGTTTGGGTTACGGCGGCAAAGAAGCTGCACTGCCTAATGAAAGCGATACAAATGCCGAATGGTGGAAACTCGCAGATGCTTGGGGCGGATCGACTAAAGGTGAAATTGTCACCGCAATTAATACTGCCTTGGCTGGGGAACGTTATTCCCGCGAAGCATTTCAACATTATGCCGAAAAAACCTCGGATGTCGAAGCGCGTCGCCTGCTGCAAGAGATAGTTGAAAATAAACAGCATCACATTCAAATGCTGGAAGCTCGGCTGAATGAATTGGGTGAAAAACCCTCTTTACCGGCTAAAGCTGCCGATACTTTGGCGAAGTTGCAAACCTCGCTTCAAGGTAGCGACGACATGGCTATGATGCGTCGCGCATTGGGCGATATTCAAACGGGGGTGGTTGATGTTTATAACCTGATGCTTATGTTAACCGACCCGGTGACGGTGAGATTATTGACTCAAATCGAAGCAGATTTGTCCCAGTACGAGCGGCGTTTTGCCGAACTTTACCGTCAGCGGTTCGCCGGGGCAATGACCAAGCCAGCTAAACCGTCTACTGGCGCGGCTGTAACGGCTTCGTAAACAATTGCTTAAAGATTGCAGGTGAAAAATTTAAGCTTGCCGAATAAAAATTGAAAAATTCAATTTCTCTGCGAGCTTAAATTTACAATTGAACTGTTTTTTTCATCTGCAATTAATAATGCAATTTAAAGATCGAACCGAAGCGGGGCAATTGTTGGCAAACCAGTTATCTGCTTATGCCAATCGTGGGGATGTTTTGGTGCTGGCATTACCTCGCGGTGGAGTTCCAGTTGCCTATGAAGTCGCAAAAGCGCTCAACGCGCCGTTGGATGTGTTTCTGGTGCAAAAGTTGGGGGTTCCCGGCTGCGAGGATTTGGCGATGGGTGCGATCGCCAGCGGCGGCTTCCGCGTCATCAACTTTGAAGTCGTCGCCGCCCATCGCATCCGATGTGGGATCGTGGAGCGCGTGGCGTACAGAGAAAGGTGGGAATTGCAGCGCCGCGAGATGGTGTACCGGGGTAACGGGCGATCGCTCGACGTTTACGACAGTACAGTCATTCTCGTCGATGACGGCATCGCCACCGGGGCGACCATGCGCGCTGCGATTTTAGCCCTGCGACAGCAGCAAGCCAAGAACATCGTTATCGCTGTCCCCGTCGCCTCGGTGAAAACTTACGCGCAATTGCGACCCGAAGTAGACGAAATATTTTGCCTATTGACACCAGAACGTTTATATGCATTAAGAGCTTGGTACGATAACTTCCCGGCGATCGCAGACCAACAAGTGCAACAAATGCTTGAGTTAGCTAACCAAAGTCAACTCGCAGCGTGATTAACCAAATATTGAAAAGGAAAACAAGAAATGAAAGCTGTTTGCTGGCATGGTGCGAAAGATGTGCGAGTCGAAACGGTTCCCGACCCGAAAATATTAAATCCCCGCGATGCAATTATCAAAATTACCTCAACTGCGATATGCGGCTCGGATTTGCATATCTACGATGGGTTTATCCCAACAATGCAAAAAGGGGATATTTTGGGTCACGAATTTATGGGAGAGGTGGTCGAAGTTGGGGAGAGTGTGAAGAATTTAAAAATAGGCGATCGCGTCGTCGTTCCCTTCACCATTTCTTGCGGCAATTGCTTCTTCTGCAACCGCGATTTGTGGTCGCTTTGCGATAACAGCAACCCCAACGCTTGGATGGTAGAAAAACAAATGGGTCATTCCCCAGCCGGATTATTTGGTTACTCCCATTTATTCGGCGGTTATGCAGGCGGACAAGCGGAATATGCCAGAGTTCCCTTTGCCGATGTTGGCTGCCTCAAAATCCCCGATAATTTAACCGACGAGCAAGTTTTATTCCTCACCGATATCTTTCCCACCGGCTACATGGCAGCAGAAAATTGCAACATTCAACCAGGGGATACCGTAGCCGTTTGGGGATGCGGTCCTGTAGGACAATTTGCGATTAAAAGTGCCTATATGTTTGGTGCAGAAAGAGTGATTGCCATCGACCGCATTCCCGAACGCCTGCAAATGGCAAAAGAACAATGCAAAGCCGAAGTTATTAATTACGAAGAAATCGATCCGGGTGAAGCTTTAAAAGAAATGACCGGCGGTAGAGGTCCCGACGCTTGTATCGACGCCGTAGGCATGGAAGCCCACGGTACAAATATCGATTACCTTTACGACCGAGTCAAGCAAGCGGTACGTTTAGAAACCGACCGACCTACCGCTTTGCGTCAAGTAATAGTCGCCTGTCGTAAAGGCGGAAATGTCTCGATACCAGGGGTTTACGGCGGCTTTTTAGACAAAATTCCCATGGGCGCAGCCTTCAACAAAGGGTTAAC
>DNGG01000171.1:15311-19889 GCA_003486675.1 Cyanobacteria bacterium UBA11372 | reverse complement strand
ATCGCAAACAATTAAATCGGGCACTTGTTCTTTTGCCATTTGAATCCCAATTTTGCCGTCTGCTGCAACAATCGCATCAAATCCTCCCGATTCCAGGATTTCTTTAATGTTAATACCGACTGTTGTCTCATCTTCAATGACTAAAATTTTTTGGGTCATGGGTGATTGGTAATTGACAAATAACAATTCAGAAACCGGGTTTCTTCGTAAATCTCTAGTTTCTAAATCGACGATTTTTCAGATCAACCCGGTTTCTAAAGGCAGGGTGACAGTAAATATCGTTCCCTTACTGATTTTGCTCTTAAAATCGATCTGTCCACCGTGTAAGTCCACCGACCTTTTAACAATGGCTAATCCTAATCCGGTTCCAGAGATATTTTCAACATTTTTACCCCGATAGAAAGGTTCAAACAAGTGGTCTTCGTCTTCTGGGGGAATGCCTATTCCCTCATCTTCTACCTGCAAGATGGCATGGCTATCTTGATAATAGAGGCTCAGAGAAACATTTCCCCCAGATGGCGAATATTTTATCGCATTCGAGAGCAGGTTGTTCAGAATGTGCCGCAGTAATTTTTGATCGATGCCAGGTATAAATTCGTTCATCGGTAATAGGTCTGGGTTAAGTTCAAAGGTAATCCTGTGCTGAGAGCCAGCACTCAGTTGCATTTCTTCGACTAGATCGCGGCAAAATTCCACCAAATTAATCGGTGATGGTTTAAACTCTAGTTTTCCTGCTTCTGCCCTGCCAATTACTAAAACATCGTTTAATAGCTGAGTCATATTTAGGCAAGCGGTTTGAATTCGCTGGATATGTTCTAGTTGTTTTTCAGTTGAGTCCTCTTCGACGTAATATTCGAGTAAATCCGCAGAAGATAAAATCGTGCTAAGGGGGGTGCGAAACTCGTGGGATGCCATTGTAATAAAGCGGGTTTTGAGTTCGTTGAGTTCTTTTTCTTTAGCCAAAGCGTTACGAATTTCTTCTTCGGCTTGTTTGCGATCGCTGATATCAAAAATTACCCCATCGAGCCACAAAATTTTCCCCCTCTTGTCGTGCTTGGCTTGACCGCGATCGGCTACCCATCGGATGCTACCATCGGGTTGCACAATGCGGTATTCGATCTCAAATGATTTCTTAACAGCTACTGCCTCTGACACCGAAGTTTCCACCAGTGGAATGTCTTGGGGATGGATAATACTGGTAAATGTACGAACTCGGTTGCCAATAAAGTTCGAGGCTCCATAGCCGGAAATATTGGCGATCGCATCGCTAATATACTCCATTGTGCGCTCAGAATCGCCAGCACAGCGATAAATTGCCCCTGGTATATTGACGACTAAAGATCTAAACCTTTCCTCGCTTTTCCGCAACGCTGCTTCTGCCAATTTGCGATCCGTAATATCGGTATCTGTTCCTATCATGCGATAAGGTTTACCGGCTGCATCTCGCATCGCCGTGCCCCGCGCCAGAAACCAGCGGATGCTACCATCTTTGTGCAACATCCGATGTTCGACGCTGTATTCGTTAGTCAATCCTTGCAGGTGGGCATCCGCCACCACCATCACCTGTTCGCCGTCGTCGGGATGCACCAACTTGCCCCAATAATCGAGATGGTTTGGGATTTCGCTGTCTGCATAGCCCAGAATCGCTTTTAAGAAGGGATCGACATAAATTTCGTTGGTTTCCAGGTTCCAATCCCAAACGCCGACTTTTCCGGCACTCACTGCTAGGGTATATCGCTTTTGGCTTTCTTGCAGCGCTTGCTCTGCCATTTTGCGATCGCTGATATCATCGGCTATCCCGGTAAGCCGGTATACTTTCCCAGCGCCATCGCGCACCGGGAAAGAGCGATCGCGTATCCAGCGGATCGATCCATCCGGCTTAATAATTCGATACTCTTGGTCATAATCGCCTTCAGGATGTTCGATCATACCAGCAACGAAGCGAGATCTATCTTCCGGATGGATCGCATCTAGAAAAGATTTAGACTTCGAGTATAATTCGGCACAACTTCTGCCCCAAATTTTTTCATAGGCGGGAGAGAGGTAAATCAGCTCGTTCGTCTTGGGATCGTTGATCCAGAAAACGCTGTCGATATTTTCTGCTAATTGCCGGAATCGTTCCTCACTTTCTTGCAGCGCCTGCTGGGCTAGTTTGCGATCGCTGATATCCCGCTGAACGCCAAAATGTCCGACAATCCTACCACTTTGGTCGTAAAGACAAATATAATCTCCCTCAATCCAAATTGGCGTCCCATCCAACTTGCGCTCGTCAGTTTCAACGTGCAATCTTCCCCCATCAAACAATTGCTTCCATATCTGTCTGCCATAATCTAGATTGTGGGCGAATAAATCCTGGGGAGTCAGCCCGATAAACTGCTCTATTGTAGCGCCGTATTGCGCCAGCATGGCATCGTTGACTTTTGTTATCCGCTGGTGAGAAAAGACATAATCCAAAACTTTTTCTCGATCAACCTTGTCATCCCAACCCACGGGTTCGTCTAGCATCATAAAGAAGAAACCATCCAAGGATTGGGAGAAAAACAATTCTAATTCTTGCTGACTCTTTGCTAGTGCTAATTCTGCTTGCCTGCGATCGATCATTTCCTGTCGCAGCTCGTGGTTGGCAATCAATAACGCTGCTGTGCGTTCTTTGACTCGAATTTCTAGCTCTTCTTTCGCCTGTTGTTGCGCCATCTGCGCTAATTTTCGCTCAGTGATATCCTCTATAATTCCAGTAACTCTGTATACTTCTCCTAATTGATTCCGAATCGGAAAACCCCGCTCGTGGACCCAGCGAATCGAGCCAGTATCTTGTATGATTTTATACTCTATATCCGTTAATTCGCCTTGGATTTGTTGAGCGAAGGCAGCGATCGCGCGATCGCGATCCTCTGGATGCACGGCATCGAGAAACGAGTAAGGCTCCTGATATAAACTCGTACAACTGCGACCCCAAATTTCTTCGTAAGCCGGACTGATATAAAGTAATTGGGGCGGATTTACCTGACGCATCCAGAAAATATCGCGGATGTTTTCCGCCATCTGACGAAAGCGCTCATCGCTTTCTTGGAGAAACTCAATTAATCCAGTTTGTACCTGTTCGGCTCGCTTGCGCTTAGTAATATCCCGCACCAAAGCTAGGATGTATTGCTGATGGTTCCACTGTAACAATCCTACGCGGATTTCCACTGGAAAAGTCGAACCATCCCGGCGTTTGATCGCAGTTTCAAAGGTATCATTGCCTCTGAGATCCCGCTGCTGCTTGAATAATTCGGCAAATCTTTTCTCAGACCAACTCGGGTCGAGGTCCCAAAGTCCTAAAGTTAACAGTTCCGCATAGGTATATCCTAAATCTTGACACGAGCGCTGGTTAACTTCAACAAACCACCCCTCTGAATCAATAACAAAAATTCCATCTCTAGCTTGGTCAATTAAACAGCGAAAGCGATCTTCACTTTCCCGTAAAGAGGTAATCAATTTCGTCTGTAAATCTTGGGCTTCTTTGTGTTCGGTAATATCTTGCACCACCACCATCCCGGCAAAGATTTCTCCTTGCTCGTTTTTTACCGGCAGCGCCTGCACGTAGCCGGTACGATTGCGAAACGACATTTCCCAAGCGATGGTTTCGCCCACAAGAACTGACCGATAAATTGGCTCTATTTCTTGGCAAATTTCCCTGGGATAAACTTCCCAAATCGTTTTTCCTTCCATAAATTCTTTGTCAAGACCAAGCAGCGCTAATCCCTGCCCTTCGGCGATCGAGTAGCGCAGGTTGTGGTCAAACAAAAGAACCACACCGTTAGGAAAGTTTTGAGCCAGAGTGCGATAAAGGTTTTCACTTTTTCGCAGCGCCGCTTCTGTTTGTTTGTGTGCGGTAATATCGCAAGCCGTACCGAGAATTTGCTGGGGCGAACCGTCAGAATTTCGCAAAAAAACAGTATCCCGACTCAACAACCAGCGCCATTCACCGTTTTTATGCCTCATGCGGTACTCGATTTCCAGGACTTCCCCATCTTTTGCTGTGGCAAATTTTTGCAACATTGCCTGTATATTTTCCAGATCGTCGGGATGCATCACCGTAGGGAAAAATGCCGCTCCTAACTCTTGAATTTCTGCCGGTGTATAGCCCAGAACCACACTCGTCTGGTGATTGCAATAGATATTGCGATTTTCGATAATGTCGTAAATATAAATAACGCCTGGAACCGCATCGGTAACGCTTTGAATAAAACGCTCGCTTGCTTGTAATGCTGCTGCTGCTTGCTTGCGATTGGTGATATCCAAGTCTACGCCAGCCATGCGGACGGGCGCGCCGCTTTCGTCGTAAAAAACTCGACCTCTGCTCCTCACCCAACGGATGTCACCATTAGACGCAACAAGGCGGTATTCAATGTCGTAGTTTTGTTTTTCCTCCAGACAAGCGCGGATGGCATCCTTGACCCGGGCGCGGTCTTGCTCGTACACAATCGCCAAAAATTGTTCGTAACTACCCTCTAAGCTGTCAAGCTTAATACCATAAATCTGTTCCAAACTCGGCGACCAAGTCACCACCCCTGTTAAAAGATTCCAGTCCCAGAT
>DNGG01000171.1:13513-15082 GCA_003486675.1 Cyanobacteria bacterium UBA11372 | reverse complement strand
CGCAGCATCCAAAGCTAGGCGCAATCGTTCCTCGCTATCTCGGATTGCGGTTTCTGCCTGTCTGCGTTCGGTAATATCAATCCCCGTGCTGACGATATACTCCACAGCACCAGAAGAGTTAACTAAGGCATTATTAGACCAGGCAATCAGTCGCAGAGTGCCATCCTTGGTGACCCAATAATTTTCGCACTGGTTGGGAAACTGTTCTGCTGGTAACTGCTCAAACATCCGCGTCACTGCTTCCACTTGTTCTGGAATTAAGCACAAATCCCAATAAGGCTTGCCCTTAACCTCTGCAAAAGAGTACCCAGTTGTGGCCTCGCAGGCACGATTGAAACGAACAATTTTCCCCTTCAGGTCAATCACGATCGCCAAAACACCAATTTGGTCTAGAACCCCAGCTAGAAAGTCCCGCTCGGTATGAAGTGCCGCTTCTATGTTGCCTAAAGTCATACGCCCAAATGCCGACGCTCCCCAATAATCACCATTTATAACAATTATCAAGACCGACGGATAAGGACTAGGCGTGCGATCGCTCTCCCTCGCCCAAGGCATATCGCTTTTCCTCTCATAGACTTCGACCATATCTCTTGTGCCATAGGCGACACCAGCAGTCAAAGAGTTGGTTTTTTGCAGAAGTCTAATCAATACCACACAAAAGCGATCGCCTTTGATTCCCACTGGCTATATTAAAATCAGCCCCGACAAGCAAAAACATTATGCTACGGTAACTCTTTGCTGAAACTTATGAAATCTACCAACGCCTCCTACATCACCGCAGCGATCGCCATCTTACTAATAATCGTCACAATTGCCTTCAAACCCTTCGTCATTATCAACGCAGGCTCTCGCGGCGTCATCATGAAATTCGGTCAAGTCCAAGAACAAGTTTTAGGCGAAGGAATACACCTAATTGTCCCAATTGTCAATACCGTTAAAAATCTCAGCATTCGCGTACAAAAACACCAAATCCCCGCAGAAGCTGCGTCAAAAGACCTTCAAGATGTCTACACCGATGTAGCGCTCAACTGGCATATTGTCCCAGAAAAAGCCAATCGGGTTTTTCAACTAATTGGCGTTGAAACAGAAGTCGTGCAGCGAATTATTAACCCAGCGATTGAAGAAGTCCTCAAAGCCGTTATGGCACTTTATACCGCCGAGCAAATTATCACCAGACGCGGCGAAGTCAAAGCAGGCATTGACGAGCAATTGCAAACTAGACTGGCTCAGTATAATATCGCCGTTGATGATATTTCTTTAGTCAATATCCACTTTTCACAACGCTTTAGCGAAGCCGTCGAAGCCAAACAAATTGCCGAACAAGAAGCTAAAAGAGCCGAATTTATAGCTCAAAAAGCCACCCAAGAAGCACTAGCAGAAGTTAATCGCGCCAAAGGACAAGCCGAAGCACAAAGATTGCTGCGAGAAAATTTAACATCCCAAATTCTGCAAAAGCAAGCCATAGAAAAATGGGATGGGCATTTTCCGACGGTATTGGGTGGAAATGGAGCGCTGCCGTTTATTAATATTGACAACCAGGTAATGGGTAATCGGTAATTGGTAATTGGT
>DNGG01000171.1:4970-13265 GCA_003486675.1 Cyanobacteria bacterium UBA11372 | reverse complement strand
AATTGGTAATTGGTAATTGGTATTTTCCCCCCAGAAGATTCTGTATCGTTCCTTTTGCGATCGTGTCAACTGTAAACTGTCAACTGTTACCAATTACCTTTGTTGATTATGAATACACCGAGTCATGCAATTATGAATCTTTTCTTACTTGGTAAATCGTCGTTTCCTCAAGGGAATATTCCTATTTTTATTGGGGCAATTTTACCAGATATACCAATTTTTTTGTTCTACGGATGGGCGAAATTAATTGCGCGTCTGCCGGAGAAGCAAATTTGGACAGAAACCTATTACGAACCTTTCTGGCAAATTGTTGTAGCGATTTTCCATTCCATTCCGTTAGCTGGCATCGGCTGGCTAATAGCTGCCAAATTTGGTTGGGAAAAAATGCAAATATTGTGCCTGAGTTTGGTGCTGCATTCTTGTTTAGATTTGCCAGTTCACAACGACGACGCCCACCGCCACTTTTTCCCATTGAGCAATTATCGATTTATCAGTCCGTTTTCCTATTGGGATACCAAACACTATGGCTCGATTGTTTCTACAGTGGAAATTGTATTGGTGTTGCTGGCAACATTCCCGGTTTTTAATCTTGTCCAATCTTGGATTGCTAAAGCATCGTTGATAGTAATTAATATTGTTTATCTTGTGTTGTTTTATCTTCGTTTAAGAGCGTGGATAGTTTGAGCTGGGGGGCGGGTTTAATACCCTTTTCCCATGAATGCGCCACACTTGGGGGCGGGTTTAGAGAAATTGAAAGTTTTTTGCCAACATGACTGGTAAAACCCGCCCCTACAATCGTTACATGTTGATGTGTAGCATTTTCAAAGGAAAACGCTATTACGAACAAAACGCCCAGTACGAATGGCAGAATCTAGCCGTTTGTACTGATCGAGTGTTCCTTCTAGTTTTGAAGAGTAGATAATCAAGTTCTTATCGTTTGTGCTTACGATAAGATTATCACAGAGGTTGATGAACATTGTGTGCTACGCAAGTTATTTATTTGTCAGCATTCATCTCACCGCTAAACTTCGTTATAGCGGGAGATGAATGCTGACATTAAGGTAAAACCCGCCCCTAGGATCTGCGGATATTAAAACAACACCAATCTTGCCGCCGCCAAAGGGCGGCAATTGTCCAACCATTTTGCTCTACAACATCGGCGACGGGTTTAGTTTGGTCTAACAAAATACCGCTGAGAATGCCCCAAGCAGCGGGTTTGGTAATAGCGCTGATTTGGGGGATGAGATCGATAATTACCTCGGCTAAAATATTGCAAACAACGCCATCAACGGGGGCATCGATCATTTTCATGATGCGATCGATACTGCCTTGTTCTACGATTAGGCGATCGCTATCGACGCGATTGAGGGTGCGGTTGCTGCGAGTGGCGCGCACGGCTAGGGGATCGAGATCGACGGCATAAACTTTTTCCGCTCCCAGCATAATCGCGCCTATGGATAAAATTCCCGAGCCGCAGCCGAGATCTGCTACGATATCGTGGCTTTCTTGATCGACTCGCATTTCCAGCGCTTCCAGACACAGCTGGGTGGTGGCATGGGTGCCGGTGCCAAATGCCAATCCGGGATCGAGTCGCAGGATGAATCGCTCGGATTGCTCGGGTACGGGTAGCCAAGCGGGGTAGATGAGGAAGCGATCGCCCACTTCCTGGGGTTGCCAGTGCGCCTTCCAACTACTCGCCCAGTCTTCTTCATCAATCAAATGCCAATGAGTCGTCGGTATCGGCAACCCCAACACCAAAGCATCCTGACGCAGCCACAAAGACAGCGCCGCCAAATCCAAAAGTTGCACTTGCTCTTGGGGGATATAGGCACGTACTAGGTAGGAATGTCCTTTCGTTTCGCTTGCCGTCCCTCGACAGCCGAATTGTTCCAATCGCCAAAAGATAGAATCTTCTAGCGCTGGATCGCAGACAATTTGCAATTCCCACCAGCTGTTTGCCATACTTGAGCCGCTAATAGCTAATAGCTAATGGCTAATTGCCAATTCTTCGGTGAGCGATTAGCAATTAGCCATCAGCACTTATAAAGTTACCGTATATGCATCCCTAATTCCCTGAACTTTGGTAATTTCTGCCAAAATCCCTTCTGGGAGGGGGTCATCCAGGCTCAAAACCATCACCGCATCGCCCCGGACAATTTTACGCCCCACCTGCATACTGGCGATATTGACGTTAAAACTGCCCAGCAGGGAACCGATTTTACCGATAATTCCCGGCATATCCCGGTGCAGAGTAAACAGCATATTCTGCGTCGGGGGGACGTTGACGGGGAACTCATCAACCGAAGTGATGCGAATTTCGTCATTGCCTAACAAAGCGCCCGTCACCGAGTGGTCGCCCAAAGATCCTTTGGCTTCCAGGTGCAGCGAACCCGCATAATCGCGAATCGAGGCATCTCGCGTTTCAATCACGCGAATGCCGCGCTCTTTGGCTTCAATTCCGGCGTTGACGTAGTTGACGCGCTCGCGCAACGCTGGGTAGAGCAGACCTTTGAGGGCTGCTACTACCAAGGGTTTGCTATCTACACTCGCCAAGTCTCCTTCCATGCGGATGTTGAGACTTTCAATTCGTCCGCCTGCGAGTTGACCTACCATATTACCCAAGGTTTCTGCCAGTCGCAAGTAAGGTCTGAGTTTTTCGATCGCATCGGGATATAAGCCGGGAATATTCACTGCCGAGCGCGCTGGTAGCCCCAACAGCACGTCGCGAATTTGTTCGGCTACGTCGATCGAAACATTGACTTGGGCTTCGGCGGTAGAGGCTCCCAGGTGGGGGGTGAGGACGGCTTCTTTACCCAGTTGCAACAGGGGCGAGGAGCCGATGGGTTCTTTGGAGAATACATCCAGGGCTGCCCCGCCGATTTTACCTTGTGCGATCGCTTCTGCCAAAGCTGCTTCGTCGATAATTCCGCCACGGGCGCAGTTAATAATCCTCACCGTGGGTTTCATCTTCGCCAGAGTTTCGGCGTTGATCATGTTAGCCGTTTCGGGTGTTTTGGGGATGTGCAGGGTAATAAAGTCTGCTTCCCGAAATAGCAGATCCAAATCTACCAAGCGACAGCCGATTTGCTCGGCGCGTTCGTTAGAGATAAAAGGATCGTAGGCTAAAAGTTTCATCCCCATTGCCCGTGCTACCGTGGCGACGTGGGAGCCAATTTTACCCAAACCGACGATACCGAGGGTTTTTTTGTAGACTTCCACCCCCATAAAGCTTTTGCGATCCCACTTGCCGCTTTTAACACTAGCGTTGGCATCGGGGATGTAGCGAGACAGGGATAGCATCATAGCGATCGCGTGTTCGGCGGCTGCGATCGTGTTACCTTCTGGAGAATTGACCACCACAATGCCTTGCCGCGTCGCAGCAGGCACATCCACGTTATCAACGCCAACACCCGCACGCCCAATAATTTTTAGCTGCTTCCCAGCTGCGATGATTTCTTTAGTAACTTGGGTGCCAGAGCGAATCATCAAGGCGTCGTAATCTGGCATAATCCGGATCAATTCTTCCTGTGGTAGCCCGGTTTTGACATCAACCTGAGCCACCTGGGATAAGATATCGATACCAGCTTGGTCAATTGGATCGGAAACTAGAACCTTTGACATGGTCAGCAAGTGGGTTGAAAGGGAGAAAACCACCCCGAATGCGTGAACGACAGGAAAACTTTATTGCTGCTCCTTGCGGGGTGGGAAGGAAAGTTTGCAGTATTGTTTGGGCATTACCAACAGCAGCCGTTATGGCAACAAGCCACCCTTGGAAATCCCCAGAAGGTCATTCTACCGGCAAACAGGTGCGTGCGCTGTTGATTGCTGAAAGTTTTAAACCTTGGAGGGGGAACCCACCGCACCGTTGCATTATGGTAGGGTAAAAAGTCTTGGTGCCAGCAAGCTCTTGCAGTAGCTAATCGGGCTAGCGATCGCGTCTCATATCATATTCGCTCGATTACCCTCAATTGGGTGCAGAGAACATCCGAGATATTTTCTCAGAGCCTGGACACCCAAAGAAACCTTGATTTTTGACATCCTCACCGCCCTAAAGCCACGGTGATTCCCTAGCAGTCGAACAAAGATAATTGCTCGTACTTTAGATGGGTTGACAGCTCAACAGGAACAGCCAAAACCTCGGTCTTACATCCCTCCCTGTCCAGTTATAGTCGTGGGTATGCCCTACCCCGACTTTTTCTATATTTTTGGCAGCATTATCATCCCTGTCGTGACGAGCGCCGCAATTAATGCAAACAATCTCTCGCACCGACAGTTCCAACTTGCCCGATCGATAACCACAATCAGAACAAACTTGACGACTACTAACTCAACTTGCTAGTTATAAAATTTGCTGTTGCTCATTGCTAATGGCTAATTGCAAGCTTGCTCATCTAAGAAGGCAGCTTCAGTAATATACTATTTTCCTTGCCATTAGCCATTAGCCTGTCTTCCATTAGGCATTAGCTGCCGAGTCGAGATAACTAGCAACTTGCGTTAATTAAGCAAAAGTAATTCAATTTTTTGGGATGCTCCATCAAGAATGTCAAAAAAAGCAAATTTCGTATTACCCTGTAAAAAGAAGCTTAAACCCTCGTCCAACATCGAGTAAAATCGGATTATGAACTACCTCGTCGCCGTGTTGTCAGATCGCATCCAAGCAGAAGCCGCTTACTCGGCTTTGGAGAAAGAAGGCTTACCGATGGATAAAGTGACTATCCTGGGTAGGGGATATAAAAGTGCTGATGAGTTTGGTTTAATTGACCCCAACGAACAAGCGATCAAACAAGTCAAGCTGATGGCGACTTGGTTGATACCGTTCGGTTTTGTGGCAGGTGTTGGCTTCAGCTTGTCAACTAATTTGAATACGTTTGCTTGGGCGGGTGAAGTGGGCAATCATGTAATCGGTGGTATTTTAGGTGCTGGCTCTGGTTTGCTCGGTAGTATTTTTGCTGGTGGCGGTACTGGGTTGCTAGTTGGTGGTGGCGATGCTTTGCCTTACCGCAATCGTTTAAATGCTGGTAAATATCTCATTGTGGTAAAAGGTTCTGAAACTTTAAATCGTCAGGCTACCAGCATTATCCGTCAATTTGAACCGGAAAATATGCAAGGCTATGTCCAAGAGTAAATTGGTAATTGGTAATGGGTAATTGCTAATTTCCATGACCAATTACCTATTACCCATTACCCATTACCCATTACCAAATTGTAAGATGTTACCACGAGAAGAACTATTAAAAGGCGTTGAAAATAGAGAAGTCGCTGCTAGGGCAATTGACTTAGCAGATCAAGCTGTCAAAACTTGGGAAGTTGTCTCGACGGATTTTCTGTCGCCACCGGAGTTGGCAGAAATTCAGCGCATGTTTGGACGCTTGACAGAAGTGCATCTAAGTGGTTGGGGTGGGTATCCGCAAGCAGAACGACAGCGGATGGCGATCGCACGTTCCGATCTCCCCCTCGATTCGTCACAAGTCGCCGTCGCCGCCATCGAAATTGCCGGTAATTTTCTGTTCGATCCCGCCACCCACCGCGACTTTTTAGGCGCTATGTTGGGGACTGGTATTGTGCGCGAAAAAACCGGCGATATTATCGTTTTGGGCGAACGCGGCGCGCAAGCAATTGTCGTACCGGAAATGGTAGACTTTCTTTCAACCCAACTGACTCAAGTGCGTTCGGTGCCGGTAAAAACCCAGCAAATTGAGTTAGCAGAATTAAAGGTAAAAGAACCGAAAAAGAAAGAATTAACGACTGTAGAAGCATCTTTGAGGTTGGATGCGATCGCTTCCGCTGGTTTTGGTATGTCTCGCAGCAAAATGGCAGATCTAATCGATGGCGGTGACGTGCGAGTCAATTGGAAAGAAATCACCCAAGCCAGCTATCAAGTGAAAACCGGAGATTTAATCGCCATTCGCGGTAAAGGACGCCTAGAAGTCGGCGAAGTCAATGTCACTAAAAAAGACCGCTATCGAGTCCAACTAACAAGATTCATGTAAAAAATTATACTGAGTTGCTTTCAAACCAAATAGACCTCTGCAAAAATTCAAACCAAAGCACCCACAAGAGTGATGAGAGAAGTCTAAGATAACTCTCCCATAATTCTTGTGGGGTGGGCCGAAAAGCCCGCCTTTGAGGGTAGTTATTGCAGAAGTCCGAGCAAAATTTGCTGTCAAGTGTGATAGTTAATACATAACTTTGTATTATTTCTCTCTGGAGACAGATAGGCAAAACTATTTTAAAAGTGTTACTTTCTTAAAAGAAAAAATTAAATTGACTACTGAATCTGCTGCTTTACCCCCTTTATTTCTATTTATTTTGGATGTGTGGATATGCGAGATGGGGGAGAGTAGAGACAGAAGCTCAATAGGGGTGCATCAGGCGGATGAGTGGAATCATCCATTATTTCGCCATCACGTGTTTTACGGAACTCTAAAACCGTTTTCCCATGAATGCGAAACACTTGGGGCGGGGTGAGCCGGGGCGGATTTAGTTAAATTGTTTAAAATTGCCAAATATTTTTGGTAAAACCCGCCCTTACGGTAAAACGCGCCCCTACAATCGGTAAATGTTGATGTGTAGCATTATCAAGGGAAATTGGTACACAACATAGATCTGAGAAAGCAACTTTTGGGGCTTCTCTCTGGCAATTTCAGATTTGGGATTTTAGATGATTAAACTTATCTAAGATCGCATTTCCAGGCTCTTCTTGGGAAGAAAAGTAATCTGAAAGCCTCAGAGAGGAAATTTGTATTCTCTAGCTTCTCAGCTAAGTTCGTCGGCTTTAAAGCAAGATTGTCAAGTGCGCTAGTCACTCTTCTTGCTCAGGAATCATTTGTTTAATTTTACCTGCCAAGAGCGGTGAGGAATCGTTGCACAAAGTGCATCAAATTCCTGCTGCTTGAGACATTTCAGCTATCCAAAAGGAAAGAAGCCATGCTTACCATTGAAAAGAATCCGATTGCTTTAATTTCTGTAGATGGCGATCCATCTATTGAAATTGGTCAAGAAGAAGCCGGTGGGCAAAATGTTTACGTGCGTCAAGTTGGATTAGCATTGGCGAAGCAGGGATGGTGTGTGGATATGTTAACTCGCCGTAGTAGTGCATCCCAAGCGGCTATCGTTCAGCATACGCCTAATTGTCGGACAATCCGATTGCCAGCGGGGCCGACAGAGTTTATGAATCGGGACGAGTTGTTCGATTATATGCCAGAGTTTGTGCAAGCATTTCTGGCCTTCCAAAAGCAAGAAGGTTTGCAGTATTCTTTAGTTCATACTAACTATTGGTTGTCTGGTTGGGTGGGGATGGAACTGAAAAAGCATCAAGCGCTGATTCAAGTTCATACCAATCACTCTTCGGGAGCAATTAAATATAGTTGTGTTGAGAATATTCCGCCGATTGCCAGCAAGCGATTAGCAATAGAAAAAGCTTGCTTGGAGACGGCGGCACGGGTTGTTGCTACCAGTCCTCAAGAACAAGACTATTTGCGATCGCTAGTTTCTACTAAAGGACAGCTTGAAATCGTCCCCTGCGGTACTGATATAGAGCGATTCGGTACGATCTCGCGATCTACAGCACGGGAAGTGTTAGAAATTTCACCAGAGGCAAAAGTGGTACTTTACGTAGGTCGATTTGATCGGCGTAAAGGGATTGAAACCTTGGTGCGTGCGGTGGCAAAATCGAGCCTACGCGGTTCTTCTGACCTCAAGTTAATTATTGCAGGTGGCAGCCGTCCGGGTGGCAGCGACGGGATGGAGCGCGATCGCATCGAAGCGATTGTAGCAGAACTGGGTCTGGGCGATATCACCATTTTCCCCGGTCGCCTGGATGATGAACTAAGCATCTACTATGCAGCTGCCGATGTTTGTGTTGTTCCGAGTCACTACGAACCCTTTGGTTTGGTAGCGATTGAAGCAATGGCAAGTCGGACTCCTGTTGTTGCTAGTAATGTGGGAGGATTGCCCTTTACCGTGGTGCCAGAGTTGACGGGAATACTCGTTCCCCCTCAAGATGAAACTGCTTTTGCGATCGCAATTGACCGAATTCTTACCAATCCCAGCTGGCGAGATGGATTGGGAGAAGTTGGTCGCTTGCGTGTAGAAATTGCCTTCACTTGGGATGGAGTAGCATCAAGACTCAGCAATCTTTATAGCAATTTACTCGCTCAAAGTGCTGCACTTGCATCTACCAGAAAAGATCGCGCAGTTGCCTGATGGTAGCGAACTGTAGAGCAGCGTGCAACCATAGCGATGTAAACTAAGCGTTGGCGATCGCTCATAACATATCCGGTCGATTACCCATAA
>DNGG01000171.1:0-4659 GCA_003486675.1 Cyanobacteria bacterium UBA11372 | reverse complement strand
ATTCAACGGACATGATATCAATCAAGAATATAGCGAGCGATCGCAAACAATACAAGGCTAAGGACAGAATTAGTTTAGAGCTAAGCTACAACTTCTTCCTCTTTTTTGACAAGCACTTCTCGATACCAAGTTTCTAGCAGCACCAACTTGTAAAGGATGAAAAGATGCTTTGATTGCTTTTGAGCTTCATCAAGCAGCTTGACGATAAAATCCCGATTGAGAACCTTCAATTCTACCAGATAGCCGTTTGTCAGGTTATCCATATAGGCGATAATAATTGCCTTCATCCATTCATCCATTGGGGTGGTAAAGCCTCGTTTTTTCCGGGTGAGGACTTCATCGGGTACAATCCCCTTGAGGACGGATTTTAACCAGAATTTATGGCCTAAATTATGATCTGGTTGGGTTTTACGCAAACCGATGACTGTTTCGATTAGTTTGTAGTCTAGTAAGGGCAGTCGGGTTTCTACAGAACAGATCATGCTCAAGCGATCGCCTAATGCTAGACAATTAGATGCCAGCCAAGTATCGAAGAGCAATTGAGTGATTTTAACCGGAATATCTTCGCAGGTTGCTAAATCAAACTCGAACAGGCGATAGGGATTTCCAGGCGGAATTTGACCGGCTGTCGCAGCAGTATATAGTTTATCGCTATAACGCATCGCATTGGCAAATCCAGGCCAAAGATCGTAGAAAATCGCCCGTTGAGGATCGTGGTAAACGTACTTATGCTGCTCTTCGAGATTTTTAAGTGCTGTTCTGATCGATTGGGGAACTTTTGGACTGTTTAATTTTTTAGCCAGCGGAGTATCGGTAAAACCTCCCAAAGTTTGCCAAACTTTCTGATTCAGTGGGGAAGATTGCCAAAACTGATTCTTTTGTTGGCTCAAATTTGTAGCGTTGACGATGCGGTTGTAACCCCAAAATAGCTCGTCTCCACCAATCCCAGTCAACATCACTTTTACTCCGCGGGAGGCGGCTAATTTCATTACCGAATAGTGTCCGAAAGCGGCACTGTCTGCAACGGGGTCATCGCTAGCAGCGATTAAACTGGGGAAGAAATCAACTAAGTCTTTTACGGTTAATTCGATCGATTCAAAAGGTAAGCCTAAATACTCCGCCATTTGTTCGGCTTGATTTCGCTCGTCGAATTCAGGACGACCGGGATAACCGATACTAAAAGCACGGAGGGTATCTTTATACTTAGGTGCGGCGAGTGCTGCGATCGCTCCCGAATCCAATCCGCCACTCAGTGCAATTGCGATCGGTACATCCGAGCGTAATGTTAATTCAATCGAGCGGTCTAATTCTTGGCGAATTAGCTTCACCGGATCGCCTTCAATGGGGGGAATTTTCTCTAAATTCCAATAGCATTGGGGTTCAAATTTACCCCAATTTTCTAAGTCAAGTAATAGATAGTGAGCTGCGGGTAATTTTACAACTCCCACCAGGGGTGTCAGCGGTTCTGGAACGTATTGATAGTGGACGTATAAATCGATTGCTACCGGGTCTAATGGGGGAGTTTCTGGTATTAGCGTCAGTAGGGATTTTAGTTCGGAAGCGAAGTAGAACTTGTTTTCGTCGTGCCAGTAGTATAGGGGCTTTTCTCCCGTGCGATCGCGTGCTATAAATAGCTTTTTAGTTTCTCGATCCCAAATCCCAAAAGCATACATACCTCGCAGTCTTTCCAAGCAAGATATCCCCCACTGGGCATAAGCTGCCAAAAGTACTTCTGTATCGCTTTTGCTAACAAATTGATGCCCTAAATTTAAAAGTTCTTCTCGCAGTTCTAAATAGTTATAAACTTCCCCGTTGAACGTTATCCAGTAACGCTCGTTTTGGTAGCTCATCGGTTGATGACCCAGGGGACTAAGGTCTAAAATCGATAGGCGGGTATGGGCTAATTTTATCTGGGGTTCGCTCCACATCCCCCGATCGTCTGGCCCGCGATGCGCGAGTTTTTTGAGCGCATTTTCTAATTTGACATCGAAGCTAGAATGACGAGTTATTACCCCTACAATTCCGCACATTTTCTTTGTCCTTTTCCTTTTATTTTAGTTGTTGAATCTTTTATGGTAAAACTCTGATTTCACTCCCCTGACGATTGGGCTTTATTTTATTACTAAATTTCAAAATTTTCAGCCGTTTTAACTTTTTATTAATTCAGAAAATCTTTAAAATTGTTTGATTCACCTCTTGTTTCTAGGGTTAAAAATAACCTTTCCTCCTCTGCTGTCACCTCCGCAAAAATACTGAACCCTGGTTTTAATTTATGACTTATGGGAAAAACTACTGATATCATATCCTAGCACTCAGGAAGAAGATTCAGGGCTGGTTGCTACGGGGGTTAGAACCTGCCCTGGCAATCTTTGCATGGGAATTTAAAGATATCCAAATTCTTCTAGCGTTCGCAGCACCTTAGCGACGCTTTCGGCTTCGCTTTCCATATCTGTGCGACACAAGACCTCTGGTTTCAAAGGGGCTTCATAGGGGTGATCAATTCCGGTAAATTGCTTAATTTCTCCTGCCCGTGCTTTTTTATACAATCCTTTGACATCCCGCTGTTCGCAAACTGCCAAAGGTGCATTGACGAAAACTTCAATAAAATCTCCAATCCGTTCCCTTACATATTGCCGAATTTCGCGGTAGGGAGAGATCGCCGATACTAATACAATTACCCCGTTGCGGGTGAGTAGATGGGCGACAAAGCCGATGCGACGAATGTTTTCGTCTCTGTCTTCTTTACTAAAACCCAAACCTTTTGTCAAGTTTTGGCGCACGATATCGCCGTCGAGAATTTCTACCAAACGGCGGCGCGATCGCAATTCTTGTTCCACTGCTTTACTAATGGTAGTCTTGCCAGCACCGCTCAAACCCGTAAACCACACCGTGACACCACGCTGGTGCATATTTTCGTTTCCTCTGTTGCATTAAAGACTTTATCCACTTTGGCATGTCGAGTCCTAAAGTGGGAATACTTAGTTAGTTGCTAGGTATAGTTTATGGCTAGTCTCACCCGTCGCGCTTACGAAATTCTACGTGCAGAAGTGGAAAAATGTGCAGGCAAAGATCGCTTGAGCCAACTCGAGAAGAAGCTGGTACTCGAAGAGTTAGAAAAACTGCGATCGCAAAAAGGCTCACCCGCCTCGCTAGAACAATTGCGGAAAATCGTTATCGGCACCTATCCATACTTCAGCATCAAAGTATTAGATCAAGCAGCACAAGCCAACCGTCAAGCAGGGATATGGGGCAAAATTAAGACCGCAACTGTACTCACAATCGGTTCAGTAGGAGCGCTTGGGGTATTGGGCACTCTATCTCATCTTCCAGCGCCAATAGAGCAAAATACTACTGAGCCAGTAGCACAGAATACACCCACCCCAGCGGCTGTGACTTCTCCCAGTTTGTCCGCAGCGGAGACTATGAGTATCGATGATAACTATCGCGTTGCGATCGCATTAGTTGAGCAAAGCGATCGTTTGATTAATCAAGCGACTACAGCGGCAGATTTAGTATTAGGCGAACAGAAATTAACCCAAGCAAAAGCACATATTGATGAGTTACCTGTTACTTACGAATCAACAGAACCTTATTATACGCGCAGGGGTCGATTGCGATATCGTCAAACAACGATTTATTCGGATCAATTTGCCTCGCTGCGCTCCAGAGTTGAGCAAATGCAGGCTCAAATTTTCCAAGAAAAGCAAGCTAAAACCTTATTAAATCAAAGCGAACAAGCACTGAAGACAGCCAAACAGCAGTATCAACAAGCGAAAACATCAGCCTCCCGTGCAGCAGCGATCGCATCTTGGCAAGCCGCTTTAGATCGACTAGCACAAATTTCTACAGAAACTTGGGCAGGAAAAACAGCAGCCGAAAAACTCACAGCTTACCAACGAGATTTTGAACAATCCGAGAATCTTACTGATAGTATAGAACGCACTGGTAAAGTTATTCAAGCCGCCAAGCAATTCGCTTTACAGGCAGCTAAGCTAGGGCAAAATCCACCCCATTCCGTAGCTAAGTGGCGACAAATTGAAAATCAGTGGGAAGAAGCAATTAGCCGACTACAAGAAATTCGAGTTCAAGACTCTAACTATATTAACGCTCAAAAGTTACTAGCGACTTACAAAACTAATTTAGGAATTGTACAAACCCGGCGTCAAGCTGAAGAAGCATCGGTTTATGCTTTGGAACAAGCCAAAAACCAAGTTCAATCTTGGATAGCTAATACTCCTACTAATAATTCAGTTTGGGAACAAAATCGAACAATTAGCCAGTTACAGGGTATCATCTATCAATTACAAAAAGTTAAAGCAGGAACAACCGCTTATCAAGAAGCGCAACAATTGAGCAACTGGGCGCAACAGAAATTAAAGCAGATGCAACCGTAATATGATGTCCGTTGAATTGCCCATAATAAAAGAACTGCACAGAGTAGTTGCGTAGGGACACGGCATTATATATATCTCGGACAAACAGATAAAGTTAATTGTGCCGTGTCCCGGCTGCTAATTATGGGTAATCGACCGCACATGATATAATATCAAATCCGGTTGCATCGGAATGATTAGGTTACTTGCTAATTGCTAATTGCTAATTGCTAATTTCAAGCAGGCCCCTACGCGGAGTAATTCTGATGCAACCGGAAACGATATA
>DNGG01000396.1:9130-14350 GCA_003486675.1 Cyanobacteria bacterium UBA11372 | reverse complement strand
GGCTTTAATATCGTTGAGGGTAGCGGCGAGGTAGACAACGTGACCGCCAAAACAGAAACCGATGCTGCCAAAACTATCTTGCTTGACAATCGGCAGGGTTTTGAGGTAATAAATTGTGGCTTGAATATCGCTCAGCAGTTCTGATGCTTTGGTTTGTTCCTTGTATTCCTTGCCAATTTTGATGTCTTCTGGAGTGTAACCCGTTTCAAAACCGGGAGCGAGACGTTGGTAGATTGCAGGTGCGATCGCCACATATCCTTCTTTAGCTATTCTCTCCGTAACTTCGCGGATATGGGCATTAACGCCAAAGATCTCCTGAATAACGATAACACCTGGGAATTTCCCCTCACCCGCAGGCGTTGCTAGATAAGCATCAATTTGCACATCGCCGTTGGCGACAACAACTTTAGCCGTCTGAATTTCTAAGTTTGCCATTTTTCCAAAGCTTGTATTACTACTTCAGCCTTTGCCGTCCAACCAATAATACCGCCTTGGGCGCGCATCATATCGATCGCGCTCTGTTTAAACTCTGGAAAGTAGCTGGCTGTAGCATCCTCAACGAGCAAACATTCAAACCCGCGATCGTTAGCTTCACGCATAGTTGTTTGAACGCAAACCTCAGTCGTGACTCCAGTAAAAATTAGGTGAGTAATCTTTTGTTCGCGAAGTCTTAATTCCAAATTAGTGTGATAAAAAGCGCCCTTACCTGGTTTATTAATTACTATTTCATCAGGCAGAGGTGTCAATTCTGGGATAATTGAATTGCCAGGTTCGCCCAAAATTAAAATTCGTCCCATTGGGCCGCGATCGCCAATTTTCAGTTTACTGTCACCCCGCTTTTGCTTAGATGGAGGACAATCCGAAAGGTCGGGTTGATGACCTTCAATAGTGTGAACAATCGGGAGATAGCGATCGCGAAATGCCTCTAACAACTGCTTTACCGTTGGCACGATCGCTTGTAGTTGGCTGACATCATTGCCTAAAGCTTCACCAAATCCCCCAAGCTCCAAAAAATCTCGCTGCATATCGATGATGACTAAAGCCACACCTCCAGAGGTTGGCAGTTCGTAATCATAAGGTTGAGCAGATATTAAGACCATAGCGATATAGGTTTTTCCCAGATTGCTAAAACTATGCAGCCAGCTTGGCTAATAACACTGTGGTTACTGTTAGGAGGGTTAACGATCAAGGTTCCGGCTTGGTGTTCGCCATTTTCGTCAGTTTGCGAGCCACTTAGAACATAAATATGTTCAAAACCAGTATGGGTGTGCCTTGGAACAGTTGCTCCCGGCTGATAGCGCAGTAGAGCAGCAGCAGGGCCACTTTTGTTGTCACCATAAAGTCGGTAGATTTCAACCCCATCGCGAAATGGTTGCCAAGGCAAATTATTCTGCCACACCGCGATATTAGGTAGATCTTTAAGCAGCAAAACTTGCTTCAGCAGTTCAGTCATTAGACATCTCCAAAAATTCAAGGTGCGCGATCTGGAAACCTTGTAGAGACGTTGTATACAACGTCTCTACATTCTTTTTTGGAGAGGTCTATTAGTGTCCTGCCATGCTCTTACCGATTTGAGCAAAATCTGCATCGGCGATCGCGCTTTCATAAGTAAAATGCCCACCGCTGATTACCAAAATTCGATCGGACAATTTCAACAGTTCATCTAAATCTTCGCTCACCAGTAACACAGCTACTCCTCGGTTCCGCGCCTCAACAATTTGACCGTGAATGTATTCCACAGCCGCAAAATCAAGACCAAAGCAAGGATTAGCGGCAATTAGTAACTTAATCTGTTCAGCAGAGAGTTCCCGCGCTAGCACTGTGCGCTGTACATTTCCTCCCGAAAGATTGCCTACAGGGGTATCTGGAGAAGGTGTTTTAATTTTAAAAGTATTAATTAAGCTCTTAGCCGCCTGCTTAATTGCTTTCAGGATGAGTAAGATATTGGCTTTAGCTTGAGGAGGGCGATCGAACGTCCGCAGAGCTAAATTTTCTGCTACGCTCATGTGCGGCACGCAAGCATTATGAAGAGGTTCTTCTGGTAGTGCGAAGACCTGATGTTTAAACATCTCGGCTCGTTTTGCCGTATAAACTTCGCCATTAACCAGTACAGATCCACTTGTAGCAGAACGCTGACCTGCTAACACCTCTACCAGTTCCCGCTGACCATTACCAGAGATACCTGCAATCCCCACAATTTCGCCACTGTGAACGGTGAGGTTTACTCCTGTTAATATTTCCAGACCATTGTCTTTATTAGCATGAAGGTTTTGGACTTCAAGCACAGGAATTTGAGAAGGAGGGGAGGTCTTTTCAACTTGTTTTGGCTCGCGTCTTTCACCCATCATCATTTCAGACATATCCGAGACAGTCAGATCCTTTACCAAACCCTGACCGGCAAACTTTCCTTTACGCAGCACCGTGATTTGATCGCAAAATGCCATCACTTCTCGGAATTTATGGCTGATAATTAATACGGTTAATCTTTTGGCAGTAACTTCGGCGCGCAGCAAGCCTAAAACCTCATCAGCTTCCTGCGGCGTAAGCACCGAAGTAGGTTCATCCAAAATCAAGATCCGGCTCTGAAGATAGATTTGTTTCAGAATTTCTAGCTTTTGTTTTTCTCCTGCGGCTAACTGAAAGATCGGGGTATCTAGAGGTACTCGGAAAGGAGCGGTTTCCATAAAAGTCTTTAACCGCTCGTACTCGGCTTTCCAATTAATCAAATTGGGGCTATCGAAGCGAGACAAAACCAAGTTTTCGGCTACAGTCATAGCAGGTACGGATGTAAAGTGTTGGTAGACCATGCCAATGCCGTACTTATGAGCATCGCGAGGACTAGCGATCGCACTTTCCTGCTTGTCAATCAAAACTTTGCCTGAAGTAGGAGTATAGAAACCCATGACACATTTAACCAGCGTACTTTTGCCTGCTCCGTTTTCCCCTAGCAAAGCATGAAACGTCCCTGGTTTTAACGTCATCGAGACGTTATCAAGGGCAGTCATTGTACCAAACCGCTTAGTCATGTTAACCACCTCTAGTTCTGGTGGTTGCAGAAAGTTTTGAGTTTTGAATTTTGAGTTTTGAGTATTTAGTGCTGAGTTTTTGGCTATAGAGTCTGTTACTTCTGTCATGTTTTTGTCTCTCCTTTAAAGTTTTCAGTTTATCGGTTATTTCTGAGATTTGATTCTTTAGTGTCCGGTTGCATCGGTAGCTGCACGTCCGGGGCGGGTTTATTTATACTTTGCGTTGGTAGCAACGATCTTTCGTAAAACCCGCCCCTACAGTATCAAAAACCATACACAACCAAAGCTAACGGACATGATATAACTTTATTTTTTCCTCAAAATTCAACGTTTAAAGCTTTGATAAATGCTGCTGAATCAGCAACGGTGCCAAACACTCCTCCCTGCATCTGGATCATCTTGAGCGCCGCCAAATGGTTGCCATAATCTGTGGCTCCCGTACAGTCAGATAACAGCAAACATTCATAACCGCGATCGTTTGCATCTCGCATTGTTGTATGCACGCAAACATCAGTGGTAATGCCAGCCAAGACAATATTTTGAATACCTTTGCGTTTCAGTAGCAGATCCAGATCCGTGGCATAAAATGAACCTTTTCCAGGCTTATCAATCACGGCTTCTCCAGGCAAAGGCGCAAGTTCTGGAATGATTTCCCACCCTGGTTCACCTCGAACTAAAATTCTACCGCAGGGGCCGGGATCGCCAATTCCGGCATTAATTTGGCGCGATCGCCACTGCTTGTTTTCTGGTAAATCTGCTAAGTCGGGGCGGTGTCCTTCGCGGGTGTGCATGATATGGAAGCTCTTCGCCCGTGCGACTTCTAAAACTCGCTTAATTGGCTCAATCGGAGCGCGAGTCAGTGACAAATCGTAGCCCATCTTATCAACATATCCACCAATGCCGCAGAAATCAATTTGCATATCAATTATCAGCAGCACCGTATTTTCTGGGCGCAAATCGCCATTGTAAGGATAAGGATAGGGTTGAGCTTCTACAAAACGTCCCATGTCGATCTTTCCTGCGATTAATTCTTGTTTTAAGCCGCTACGCACCTATTTTGAGAGCCAAATTGTTCTTTATTCTTGTGGGGTGGGCATCTTGCCCGCCTATTTATTGGATATAAATGCTCCCGCAGCTTACGTGCTAGTATTTAAAGCTCCAGGCGCGCCGGACAAAGTTCGTTTGGGCGAACAAGTAATAATCATGATTGCCAGCGTCAGGATGTAGGGCGAGGCATTGAATAAGTAGTAATAAGAATCCACACCTACTGATTGCAAAGCGGGACCGATCGCTTGCGCTCCTCCAAATAGCAACGAGGCATATAAGCACTGAACTGGATTCCAACGGGCGAAAATTACCAGCGCTACCGCCATCAGTCCTTGACCGCTAGAGATGCGTTCTGTCCAACTACCGGGATAGTAAAGGGATAAATAAGCACCACCAATTCCAGCTAAGAAACTACCCGCGATAATGCAGAGCATCCGAACTTGGTTAATAGAAATTCCCATTGCTTTGGCAGCATCGGGACTATCACCAACGGCACGAATAAACAACCCCCAGCGAGTTGATTTAAAAAACCACTGCATTAAAGGAGCGATCGCCACACCTAACAAAAACAGCGGGCAAACTTGTAGCGCTGATTGCACTGGCGGCAGATGACTCCAACCAGCCAGAGGTATGCTAGGCAACTGGGGCGCACTCGGTTGAATAAAAGGTTTGCCCAAAAAGAAAGCAATCCCGCTACCAAAAATAATCATAGCGATGCCTACGGCAATGTCATTTACTTTTGGTTGCACGCACAGCCAAGCGTGGATCAAACCCAGTACCATGCCAGCTAAACCAGCGACTAAAACACCTAACCAAGGCGATCCAGTCCAATAAGAAATCGCATAGGCACTCATCGCACCCGTTAATAGCGTTCCTTCTAGTCCCAAATTAATCTTGCCGCTTTTTTCAGTCAGGCATTCGCCCAAACTAACGAATAGAAACGGAGCGCTACCCCGCAAAGTTCCTGCCAAGATACCCAAAGGTACTCCCCACCAACCTAATACTTCTGTTGCCATTGTGAATTCTCCAATTTGAGATTTTAGTTATATCGTGGGTTGCTCCAATTGCTAATAGCTAATAGCTAATTGCTCATTGCTGATGGGAATATTTTTCGGCTTGACCATTAGCCATTAACCATTAGCCATTA
>DNGG01000396.1:0-8928 GCA_003486675.1 Cyanobacteria bacterium UBA11372 | reverse complement strand
ATTAACCATTAGCCATTAGCCATTAGCCATTAGCCATTAGCCATTAGCCATTAGCATTAGACAGTAGTTGCTGATGGTTGCTGAGGGCTAACGGTTGACTGTTCTTTAAAAAATGGCAACCGACCGTAGAGCGATTCGCTAAACAGAACCACCAAAAAGACCAATCCTTGAAACACTAAAACCGTTGCATCTGGCAGTCCATGTGCGCGTTGCAAGATGCCACCACTAGCAAGAATACCGCCCAGCAGAATTGCCACAATCGTGGCAGCAAGAGGGTTGTGTCGCGCAATGAATGCAACTAAAATGCCGCTGTAGCCGTAGTTAGCATTGAGTGATTCGTTAGCTCGACCATGCACGGCTGCGACTTCCACCATGCCTGCCAAACCGGCACAAGAGCCAGCTAAGAAACAGATTGCCATTGTCAACTTGCCGACAGGAAGTCCGGCAATTCTAGCCGCGCGGATGTTACCTCCAGCCGTTCTAGCTGCAAAGCCAAAGGTGGTGCGCTGGATCAGGAAATAGGCGATCGCGCAAGCAATTAACCCGTAAATTAGACCGTAGTGAACGCGGGTGCCTGGTATATTCCCTAACATATTTATTTCAGCAATCGGGTAGCTAGAAACTTTATTCACACTGGTAGGGTCCCGCATCACGCCGCCGACTAAATGATTGAGTAGGGCGATCGCAATATAATTCAACAACAAGCTGCTAATTGTCTCATTTACTGCCCGGTAATAGCGCAAAGCTCCCACTGCACCAATCCACAAACCTCCACAGACAATTCCTGCCAGCGCCATTGCAATTTGAACTAACGTCGGCGGTGCAGAAGATAAACCCAGTCCAACAGCTACAGCCCCCAAACCCCCAACTACTAAAGCGCCTTCGTTGCCAATAATCACTAACCCCAAACGGGCAGGTAAAGCCGTACAAAGGGAACTCAACATCAACGGAGCAGCCCGGATCAGAGTATTTTGGAATGAATGCCAACTGCCAAACGCTGCTTTGTAGATTGAGCCATAGACACCAAAGGGATTAGCTCCAGCTGCCGCACAAAAAATTCCAAACAATACTAATGAGAAGAAGATGGCTGCGATCGGGATACAAACCGCTTCCAAAGTTGTACGCCAGTTTTGACGGTTAATCATCATCAGAATAAAAGATGAATTACTCAGAATAGGATATTCAGTTTTTCCAGTATTTCTCACGGTTTTGCCCCTCGCAATTAGCCATTAGCAATTAGCCATTAGCAATTAGCCATTAGCAATTAGCCATTAGCAATTAGCCATTAGCCATTAGCCATTAGCGATTGACGCTACCCAAGTTTATAACTAGCAACTTGAATTAATTAACTCGTAACTTTGCCGATGACGCCTGATACCAGCCAATTCATTTTTTCTAGTTCTGGGTCTTGCTGCTTGTAATCTTTACCTTGAGCCAGCACAACTTTCCCGGTATTATCTTTTATTTCCCCTTTATAAATGACCATGCTGCCATCCATAAACTTACTCTTAGCAGCCTCAGCATCCTTTTGCGCTTCAGCTGTTACGGCGCTACCGTAGGGCGACAATTTCAAAAAGCCATCCTTTAAACCACCGCGTACTAAATGGGGAATCCCTCCGTTCATTAAGGTCTTGCCAGCTTGAAGCATTTCAGCATATTTAGAATAGACATTCGTCCAGTCCCACTCGGCACCAGTTAAATATCCTTTGGGAGCAAGTTTGGCTTGACTTGCATGGTAGCCGGTACAGAAAATGCCTCGTTTCTCAGCCGTTTCCATTACCACTTTAGGGCTATCAACGTGACAGGTAATTACATCAACTCCCTGGTCAGCCATGCTATTAGCAGCATCAGCTTCTTTAACAGGCAAAGACCAATCTCCGGTAAAAATCACCTGAGTTGTCACTTGTGGCTTAATACTGCGTGCCCCCAAGGTAAAGCTATTGATATTGCGTAATACTTGGGGTATGGGTTTAGCAGCAATAAATCCTAATTTTCCAGTTTTGGAGGTGTGGGCAGCAACAATGCCTGCCACGTACTGAGCCTCATCAATGTAGCCAAAATAGCTGCCAACATTTTTTGGATGGTTACCTTCTTGATAAAGTCCGCCGCAGTGGAAGAATTGTACCTCCGGGTAATCCTTAGCCAGTTTCAGGATATGGGGGTCAAAGTAACCAAAGGAAGTAGGGAACAGAACCGTTGCCCCATCTTGTTCGATCATGTTCCTCATGGTTTCTTGTACCGCTGTAGTTTCAGCAACATTTGCTTCCTCTACAGTTTTTACCCAGGCTAATTTGGAAACCCCAGCATTCCCTTCTGCTTGGGCTTGATTATAGCCATAGTCATCTTTGGGACCAACATAAATAAATCCCATCACAATTGGTTTATCTTTTCCAGCCGAGCTTGCTTGACCCTCTTTCACCGGAGTACATCCAGTCCAAAGGCGCGATGTCGCTGCAAATGCTGTAGTAGCTAAAATCCCACGAATTACTTGACGCCGTGGTATCAACAATGACTTTTTGTTGCTCATTCTCTATGCTCTCACTAAAAGTTTTTAACAGGAATTCATAGCTAACCTGTAACGCTTATAATTGCCACGCTAAATTGGTCAGCTTTTAGTCTATTTATTCAACAATGAAATTAAATGCCTCAATAACTATTTACATTCAAATCGCATCTTGAATTGAATGTAAAAGATACATTAGAAAACCAACCTAATGCTATGTTAAAATTTCACTAGGCTTGAAATTATGTCTTAGGAAGGACAAATCTCCTAAAAATCGAATGATATTGATTTTATCCAAATCACTTTTATTGGTAGGTTTTTGTATAAAAACTTAATAATTGTAGGAAATAGCATCATAAAAAGTTCCCTATGAACAAAATTAAGCAATAATGTTCACTACAAACAAAAAATAATTTTTGATTTCGGGATTTAAGTATCTTAGGCTACAGATTAGCAGGGACATCTTTGCTAGTTTTCCTCTATTGAATAAGTTTTGGTGTGAGAATAAGTGCATAAACATTTCTGGTCTGTACTACTATTGAGTCCAGCAGCTTTTGCATTGTTTTTAGTTAGTTTAGCCACAGTAAATGCTCAAATTGCCAGAGCAGACTTACCTGAATTGAAGTGGGAAAGCGGTAAAGATGGGTTGAGTCAAAATAGCGATCGCCACCCACTAATTTCTCTAAAACAGCCCATAATTTTTATTGATACTTTTACAAGTGCTAAAGCATCAGAGCGAACTAATTTTCAAAATCGTGTAATAGATCTGGATACTAATGAGGAAATAACGCCAGTTAATAGAGTTTCTCAGCTGATCGATATTCAATCAAGCGATACCCAGCTAGAGCTAGGTAATCTTGAAACCGTTACCAATAATGGTATGGAGCGGGTTACTAACGTTTCAGAGCTACGGGATGTGCAACCAACAGACTGGGCTTATGAAGCACTGCGCCAGCTAATAGAAAAGTATGGCTGTATAGCAGGTTATGCTGATGGCACATTTCGGGGAAACCGCACTTTGAATCGCTACGAGTTTGCAGATGGCTTGAATACATGTTTGCAACAAATCGAGAAATTGATTGCCGCTGGCGTCAACAACATCGCTAGAGAGGACTTAGAGAAACTGAGCCAGCTGAGTAATGAGTTTAGCACAGAACTGGGTAATATCCGAGGGCGCATCAACCGTCTAGAAGAGCGCACCACTTTTCTAGAAAATCATCAGTTTTCCACAACCACCAAACTCAACGGTCTGGTCTGGTTTAATCTTACAGGAGCTACTGCTGGTCGTAACGTTCGATATGAAGCCGCAGGCGAACTACCGGGGTTAATTAGAGTTGCGGGAAGAGGCGCAGATGGTAGACCAATTGTGCAAAGAGCAGACGATCCAAATATTACCTTCAGCGTCCTCACCTGGTTAACATTCAATACCTCATTCACGGGCAAAGATAGTCTGGTAATCCAGTTGGCTGCCGGTAATGGTATTTCTCCAGCTAACCAGTTCGCCTCCGCAGGGCTTTTGAACACCTTTGGTAGCCCTTTTTTCGATCAGACTGCTGGAACTAATAACGGAAGTGCTGATGTTATTGTCCGAGAGATATTTTATCAGTTTCCCATTACTAAGGGGCTGCAAATGGTAATCGGCCCCCGCATTAACTGGCATCGTTTCTTTGATTACAATCCTTTTACATTCATTTTCACAGGTGCTAACAGTTTCAACTCACAAGGCACGACGGTTTACGATCCTATTGACAGAGGTTCTGGGGCTGTTGTGCTGTGGAATATCAACAAGCAGTTTGAGCTTCACGTTGGCTATTTGGGTGAAAATAACGAATATTTACCTTCTGAATTTGGATTTAACACTGCGTCTGACCCCAAGAAAGGCTTGTTTAACGGTACCAACGTGATGACGACAGAGTTAACTTACAAACCCAGTTCGAGAGCAAATATTCGGCTAACTTACTCTTACATTAATTTAGATAATAATGGTGGAGTAGTGAGTGGAGAACCAATTTATGGGGTGGCGGATGACGGTCAAGGTGGCTCGATCGAACCTGCTTCAGCTCATGCTTTTGGAGTTAACTTTGATTGGCTAATTACGCCCAGTATTGGTATCTTTGGACGCTATGGCTATGCAACTACTAAAATCGATCCGGTGAATCCAGTACCGGGCGGGAACATTAATTCCCAAGCTTTTCAGCTGGGTCTTGGTTTCCCAAACTTAGGTAAGAAGGGAGCTTTAGGCACCCTGTCATTTTTAGTTCCCTTTGATGTGTTAAAAGGTCGCGAGTTTTTGGTAGCTGGTGGCGGTAATGGTGGTACTCAATATGAGATCGAAGCGACTTATTTCTATCCACTAACAGACAACATTGCCCTTGTGCCTGCCTTTTTTCTAATTGGGAATGCCAATAACTTTGATGACAATCCTACAATCTACGTGGGCAACCTCAGAGCGCAATTTAGCTTTTAAGTTTAACTCTATAAAGCAAGTTGCTAGTTATCTAGAATCGGTTGCTAATGGCTAATGGCTAATGGCTAATAGCTAATGGTAAAAACAACAGTATATTACTGCAAGCTTGAGAGAGCTGCTCGCGTTCTTCAAGCTCGCAATTAGCAATTAGCAATTAGCTACACCCAAGTTGATCGCTAGTAACTTGAGCTATATAGTTACGCCAGCCGCCCCATTGGGTAATTTCAGGTTTGCCCTCGCACAGGATAGCTTCTCCTAACACTCCTAGAACTTCCTCACCATCAGCAAGGCGAACTTTACCTATACACAATCCAGCAGGTTCTTGCAATAAAATTGTACTGAGGCTGACTCTGGGAATAGCCCAGACTTCAACAGCGATCGCAGCTCCACCTGTAGCAACTCGCATCATTGCTGGATAGCGATCGTCAATTGACCAAAGTCTATAGATTGGTTCTGTCTGACTTTCTCGGACAAAAGTAGCTCCAACAGATAGGAGATTGATATTCAATTCTAATCCCTGCATTAACGTGCCATTTACAGCAAGATTTACAGTTTCCATCGTTAGTAAAGTGATACTTTTTGCGTAAGTCTTGATAATATTACGGATTGAGAAAATCTAGATGCTCTCCTGCAAGTTGGCTCAACTCTTCTGGGGTTACCGTTAAGCCAAAAGATTCCTGGAGAAGTAGCTTTACAGAATATGATATACTCTGCGCGGTGATAGGTAGTTAGGAGCAAAGATTATTCCTACATCAGAGCAAAAGACGCAATGTTTTATTTTGTGCTGCTGGTTTACAAAACTTTACTTGCCGGTAAATGTTGTGCGCGTGGACGAGCGCACTGGAAATGTCTTCTTCTTGGCAGGTGAGGAGAATATCATTGAGATATATCCCAATGGCAGATGGAGGTATGTACAAAATGAGCAAACCTAACTTTCAGGCAATGAGTCAGAAGGATCTACATGCCTACGTTTTGGCTCATCGAGATGACCAAGAAGCGTTTTATGCTTACATAGACAAGTTACATGCAGAGGCAAATTGGGTGGAAATGCCACCGTTACAGTCTGTAGAGGACTTGGGAAATTATCCTGAATTTGTTGAGCGCGTTCGCAGTAGTGCGGAGCCGCGAGATAATACCGTCTAACAATTGCGTTGCGGCGGACGGAATTAAGCTTTGTAGTGCAGAGTTCAATGCCCAACTCGTCGATATTAGGGATTGAGAAAATCTAGATGCTCTCCTGCAAGTTGGCTCAACTCTTCTGGGGTTCCCGTTAATTTCAATTCTCCTCGTTCTAACAAGACAATCCAATCTGCGCGTTGAACTACTCTAGGGCGGTGACTGATGATAATCGTGGTTTTTCCTTGACGGTGAATCAGTAGTTTGTCCAGCACCTGTGTTTCCGTCACCGGGTCGAGTGCGCCGGTGGACTCATCTAAAATTAGTATGGGTGGATCGGTGACAATGGCGCGAGCGATCGCTAACCTTTGCCTTTGTCCTCCAGAAAGATTTGCCCCAAACTCCCCCAATACCGTCTGATATTTGTCCGGTAGTTCGCTAATGAAGTCGTCAGCACCGGCAATTTGGCAAGCATTCACCACTTGTTCTAAAGTTACTTGAGAGTAGCAAAAACGGAAGTTTTCCATAATCGATCGACTCCAAAAGTGGGCTTCCTGGGGTACGAGGATAACCTGTTCGCGCAAGCATTCTAGAGATAAGTCGGATTGGTTATACTTGCCAAACCGAATATTGCCAGATTGTAGCGGATAAAGACCCGCAATCAGTTTTGCCAGGGTACTTTTGCCGCAACCAGATTTGCCAATTAAGGCTGTTACCTTGCCGCCGGGAATGGTGAGGGAAAAGTCTTTCAGTAAATCCACGCGCCCGATGTGGTGGAAGTTGAGATTGTTGCAAGTAATATCGGCATCAGCGGGAATTTTTGCGCGATCTTGGGGGGAGCGATCGCCAATCTCTGGTGTAGCATCAATAATATCCGCGAGGCGTTGCGTAGCAGTTTGGGCGCGGGCGAATTCATCGACAAAATTGATAACGGTACTAATCAACGCCGTAAAATTGCGGTTCATGCCATTAAATGCCAGCAATTGACCAATGGTGAGTTCCTGACGAATCACCAAAATGCTACCAAAACAAAGGACGGCAAGAGAACCTAGCCCAGATATGAGAGTAGAAAATACATTATTAATAATACCAATTTGCAACAATCGGAAAGTAACATTAGCTAGATGACCAAAACGACTTTGCAGTTCTTCCCAAGCTTGAGGAGCAGCATTGTTAGTTTTGAGAGTTAATATACCTTTAAATGTTTCAACTAAAAGCCCTTGATTTTCTGTATCCGTGACCAATACATCGCGGGTTTTCTGTTGCAACGCAGGCAGAAAAATTAGGGTTGACAGACTCATTATAACTGCAACTAATACGGCGGCGATGGTAAGTTTCCAGCTATAAATACACATCAATACTAGAGATACTAGGGCGATAAAAGATTCGCTAGGTAAAGTAACGACAACTTGGGAAACTAATAGGTTTATTTCCCGAATATCCCGCAGGCGACTGACAATTTCACCACTGCGATGGGATTCGTAATAACTCAAGGGAAGTTGCAGGATTTGGCGACCAAATTCTAGCGCTAATCCTAGTTCTAGACGTTGCGCCAAATGAGCGACTAAATTTGCTTGTACTAAGCGCAACAAGCTGCTGAAGATGATGGTGATGGTAACTGCGATCGCCACCGTTATCAACAACCCCGTATCTTTTCGCACCAGCACATCATCGGTTAATACTTGGAGCAACAGGGGAAATGCCAGAGAAAGCAGCCCAATTGCTAGGTTCAGCGGCAGGACTTGGGCAACTAAATGGCGATAGTGCCAAACGCGGTGTAAAAAGCGACCGAAGCCTGGGATGCGATCGCTAGGTTGCCCGTAAAAACGGTTCTCATCCGGCACCAGTAGCAGCATCACCCCATTATTCCAAGATTCCATTAGTGCATCGCGGGTGAGATAGCGCACGCCGACACCGGGATCGGCAACGACATATTTTTTACCCTTCTGCCCGTACAAAACCACCCAGTGATAGCCTTTCCAGTGAATAATTGCGGGAAGCGGGGCTTCATTGATGCGATCGATTAACTGGGTTGTAGCTTTGACAGAACGACTGTTAAATCCCAAAGATTCTGCCCCGCGACGCAATCCCAAAAGCGTTGTCCCTAACTGTCCCGTACCAACAGCTTCGCGAATGCGGGAAATTGTTAATGTACGCCCGTAGGATTGGGCAACGGTAGCGAGACAAGCGGCACCGCAGTCTTCTTCACTATGTTGGAGAACGATAGGATATTTCATCAAAATTTTCCAGTTGAGGTAAATAACTCAAGTTGCTAGTTATAACTATCATGGGTTACTGGTATTGCTAATTGCTCAGCGGAATATTTTTCCGTTCAACCATTAGCCATTAGCTATTAGCAGCCCTAAAAAAGTAAATTAGCTAATCTGAAAACTATCTGCGATCGCCAGGGCGGGCTATGTATTAGGGCTACACTTTAAGGATAGGTTTGTAAGATTGGAGACTTGCCATGTCAGAAAGTCATCTCATATGATGTCCGTTGAATTGCCCATAGTAAAAAAACTGCACAGAGTTGTTGCGTAGGGACACGGCATCAGAAATATCAGGGACACAGATAACATTAATCTTGCCGTGTCCCGGATTCTAATTATGGGTAATCTTAAGCACATGATATCACTCGTCACTTCAAACGCTTGATAGGTGTCACGCCTAAAACATTGCTAAATTCATAGTAAGAATCTGCAAAAACCCCAATACTTCAGAAATAGGTATGTAGCGTTGAGGAAAGCGAGCGATGTTAGAAGAAGAGTTTCTAGTTGATAATTCAAGCGAACAGAACAGTTTTCCGCCCGTATTGCCTAGATTGCCTGTACTTTCTAGCCAC
>DNGG01000270.1 GCA_003486675.1 Cyanobacteria bacterium UBA11372 | reverse complement strand
ACGCAAATCAGAAAGCAAAAGGGCTTTAGGAGAAAGCAGATCGCCTATGTGAGTCTTGCCAGATTCATAGGGAACTGGTAATGAAAATAACTTAATTTTGTTTAATTTAGCCCTGGGTATTACGGTTTTTGGATGAATTCTCCCAAAACTAGACTAACCGCGCCTTAAAGTGCGGTTAGCCTAAACTCCGGTTAATCATTAAGGGTGGTAAAATTTATTGCTTAAGAGTTGATGCGTTGGCGCCATATCGCCTCCCCACAAGGCACGAATCAATTTATTAGTTAATTCCTCACCAAACATCCGCACCACCATCGGATTACCCGGATCTCGTTCCGCACTGGTACGGCGCAAAAATAAATCCCGTGCTGCCAAAGAATCCCGTGTATCTTCTGGCACTGGTTCGGCTTCATCTACCCAAATTAGCCAGCGATCCAGCATTTCATTTGCTACCGTGCGAATCAGTGCCAAATTATCCTCTGTAGCTGCACAGGTGTAGCATAGATTGATCGGCGATTGAAACAGGCGCATGTAAACACCTTTTCTCACAAATAATGACAAATTTGGATTGGCACGTAGCGTCAAATATGTCTGTTCAACTGGCTCATAGTAGCGATCCAGGTACTCCAAATCGGTTAAAAGATCCGTTCTGGGAATGTAATCGATGTAGAAGTAAAGATTCGGCATCATGCCGAATTCAAACGCCAGATGGGGAATGCGGATCTGGGGTTTCAACCAAGTAGTTAGACGCATGGTGCTAAAGTTTCGTTGGGAGTTGCGAAGCCAAGACTGCACCAACCAGTCAATTTCTGGTCCAGATAAATTTGTCAGCGATCCTTTTACAGTGCCATCAGCATTACTATATTCGTGTAAATCTTTTGTACCAGGCTCTGGATGCAACTCAAAACGGGCATCTATTTTCTGACGCAGTTCGTTGGTAATCGCCCAAAGTTGTTCAAACACAGGTGTATTATTTGTATCCGGTTGCTGCTGAATCATGGTTTGCCTCTACCTCCAGATATAGAGATTTTATTTCAAAATCAAGTTTAATACAAACAAGAATCGAGCATTTTATATGGCTGGTAAAAAATGGATAAAATTCTCCTCATCGGCGTCACGGGTGGTACGGGTGGAAATGCAGTCAAAGGATTTATAGAACAGGGAGTCACTAACCTGCGCGCCATCACTCGTAAAATCGATCTCAATCGTCCTTCCCTGTCCAAGATAAATGATGCAGGCGTCGAATTGGTGGAAGCTAACCTAGACGATGAGGCATCTCTTATAGCAGCTTTTACAGGGATTTCCGCTGTTTATTGTCACGCCACCGCTGGCGATTCATCCAAAGCTAACCCTTTAGAAGTGGAGAGAGCAAAGCGAATTGCACAAGTTGCGAAACAAGCCGAAATTAAGCATTTTGTGTATAACTCTTCCGGTGGTGCAGATAGAAATTCTGGCATCGGTCATATTGAGCAGAAATATCAGATAGAGCAGATTTTCAAACAAGCTGGCTTACCCACAACTATGTTACGTGCCTGCTTATTTATGGAGGAGTTTTGGAAGAAATACACGCGACCTTCTATTCTTAAGGGGAGTTTTCCTTTTTCGGTGCAACCTAATAAACCCCTACATTTAATTACAACAAAAGACATGGGGCGCGTTGCTGCCTATGTGATAAAACATCCTGAAAAATATATTAGCAAAGAAATCGAACTCGCTGGCGATGTACTGACGCCGAAACAAATGGCAGAGCTATTTTCTCAAGTGCAGGGAATACCAGTTATGCATAAAGAAGTACCCGCCTGGATTTTCTTACTTTTCTTCCGCAAGGAACTGTTTGATTTGATTATGTGGTATCGCAATCGAGGTTATCAAGCTGATGTTAAGCAATTAAGGGAAGAGGAATTTCCTGGACTTTTGACGACCTTTCGAGAATTTCTAGAAGAGACTGATTGGGCGAATCAGGAACTGACTTACGAGAGTTTGTGAGTGTGGCTCACGCTTGCGCGTCTGCGTTAGCACGTATCGCACTTTTTTCGAGTGTTATGGTAGTACTGTCAAATCACTCCGTTATTCAGGGGTTTAGTGGGTTACTTACTGCTATGGCATCCGCAAATTTAATTGATACGTGTTTTCACTTACCCTACAATCCGCAACTTGTGGAAAGGGCAAAAGAACTGGGGAAAAAGGCTCTTCCGTCCGTACTATGCTGAACTAACTTAAATACCAAGTAAGTCAACTGCGTTTCTGAAAATTTTCAAAGTTTTTTCAGCCAAAGCCTGCCCGCTTTATCAGCTTCAGTTTATTATTTATACCTTCAACAACTCCATTATGAGTACGGCGTTCAAAGTATCCCACTATTTCAGCAAACCACCAGCAACATAATTCATCAGTGATTCCTTCCACTTGTGATGCTGTTCAATTATTCTGAATAGCTACATTCCGTAAATCACTTTTAATGACTTTTTCCATAATGGCGACTGTATATCTTTTGGTATATTTCTGCCTTTTCGCCACAAAATCTAATTCCTCACTAAAAGGTTTTCGACAGTTAGTGCATTTAAATGTTATAGCCAAGATCGCGCGTTGCCATGAAACAGCGATCGCTTCCATCACCCGCTCAGGCTGGTTTTGTTTTTCTAGCGGCGATCCAATCGCGAGGCTACAACTTATAACCGTATAAATACGTAAGTATAGAACTGGTTGGAAATTCTCATCGCTGTTGCCTTAGCACTTCTTTACATTTATTTCCTTCATAAAACACCCTGATTTGTGAATTTTCGATGAAAATGCCGAAAAAATCTTGATAATTAACATCAGAGTTTTTACTATTGACATCAAGATGCTGGATGTGTGAAAGCTGATGCCGAGCGCCGATTGCATAAGACAGATGCGGCATCTACCCAAAGGATGAAATCAGTAGGGGCAGATAGCAACCCAAAGTGAAGGAGTAAGTATGGCTAACAGCATCTACCAAAAATTAGCATTAGCGACTGCTGGAACAGTTTTAAGCTTAGCTGTGATGGAAACTCCTTCAGTTAAAGCTGCTATTATCACCAATGATTTCACTGTCAATATTACAGATGGTGATTTTAAAGGCAATTCATATACGGGGTTTTTCAGCTATGATGATTCAAATCCTAGCGGGTATGGTGATTCGCCCCGACTACTACCATATTTTGCCCCGTTAGACTTCAATTTCAACTTTCTTGGTACAACATATAGCCAGTTAAATTATGGCCCTGCCAAGATTTCATATCCTGTTCCTCCTTACTCTTACCTAACATTTAGTAATCCTAGATTGGTGACTAACCCTCGCGTCTTTTATATCCCCGGAGGAGAACTCACAGAAGTGAAATTTTACTTGACAGATTATAATTATCTGGGCATTGGATCGTATTTTATTACTTTCTATCCAGACTATGATTTTTCATTTCAGTTCTTCAATCAGTTTCCTCAAAATACTATTAGTTCGGGTTCAGGAACTTGGCAGTACAAGTTGCGTGAAGAACCAACCTCGACTTCAGTTCCAGAACCGGGTACAGTTTTTGGGCTAAGTATGCTGGGTTTTGGCTGGCTTTTGCGGAAAAAGAAAGCCTCTTTCCAGGCATAGATAAAGTTTTTAGACCAATTCGCCATCTGCAAAAACACGCGATCGCTTTGGGGCGAGTAGGGTGTGCGATCGCACTATAACCAAAGCATGAACTCCACAAAGGACAGATATTACCAGGACTTACGCAGATCATCCATATATAGTGTTTTGTAGGAGCAATCCCCCCGTGGTTGCCCCTATATCTAAAGGCGTTGCGTAAGTCCTGATTACCTCAAATTGAAGGAGTAATTATGGCTAACAGTATTTACCAAAAATTAGCATTAGCGACTGCTGGAACAGTTTTGAGCTTAGCGGTGATGGAAACTGCTTCAGTTCAAGCTGCTATTATCACCTATGATTTCACTGTAAACGTAACAAGCGGTTCGTTGGCTGGCAACTCATACAATGGCTTTTTCAGCTACGATGAATCAGCACCTAGCAGTTTCACTAGATTCCTTTTCATTCCTGATTTCGAGGTGTCAGATTTCAGCTTTGATTTTTTTGGTAAAACCTACACAGAACAAGATGTGCGCTACAATGATGCGCGGGTAGTGCTTGATCCTCCTCTTTCGTACTTAAGGTTTACCAATCCTAGACCTATTGTGAATAATCCCGCATATTTCCTCCCAGGAGGAGAACTCGATCAAGTGAAATTTTACTTGACAGACGTTAGTAGTATATTCGGGGGTGGGTCATATTTTATTAATTTATATCCAAACTCTAATTTTTCATTTCTGTTCTTCGATCGGGTTCCTACAAATATTATTAGTTCGGGTGCAGGAACTTGGCAGTACAAGTTGCGTCAAGAACCAATCTCGACTTCGGTTCCAGAACCAGGTACGGTTTTTGGGTTAAGTGTCTTGGGTTTTGGCTGGCTTTTGAGGGAAAAGAAAGCATCTTTCCATGCATAAATAAAGTTTTTAGACCAATTCGCCATCTGCAAAAAGTCGCGATCGCTTTGGGGCGAGTAGGGTGTGCGATCGCATTAGAACCAAAGCATGAAATCCACAGGTGAGTGATATTCATGCTTGCTTACAGATTTATCCTATATTGCGATTGATGTAGGGGCGGG
>DNGG01000498.1 GCA_003486675.1 Cyanobacteria bacterium UBA11372 | reverse complement strand
ATTAACGCTATTTTTAGCAGCTTTTCTGCGGCGACAAGAGGAGGAAAAATTGGCGCTGCAAGCCGAAGGAATGGCGTTAATTCTGGGTTTACTTTTAACGATTGTTAGCTTTCTCAATCCTCTAGTTCGCGTTATCAACTTGCTAGTATCTTTTATTACTCTTGCCCTTGTGGTTATCCTCCGAACTGCGGCAGGAACGGGGTTAATTTACTTAACCCACATCGCTGGATTGGTAACAATTGCGGCTTGGATTAATTATGGCTTTCCCAATCTAACGGTAAATACTTGGTTGCTAATTCTGTTAGTCGGCGCGATTGCCGAATGGACTTTTAGCATCGGTAATAACTGGCAGCAATGGCGGCGCAGTTCCTGGCATTTGGGTTTAGTATTAGCGGCAATTAGCTACAATCAATTATTCAATCCCGCTTTAACAAATACCACTGATTGGTATCTTGCTTGGTCGATTGTACCCGCTGGGTTGACTTTGCTATCTTATCTCCCCAACTTTCCGGAACCTAGATTGGCAAATTGGCTAAGCGTTACTGCACTTTTGGCAATTGAACCTTTAACAATAATTTCGACTAAAACCAGGTTAGCGAGTTTAGGAATTGCCACCATTCTGATGCTGCTGAATACGCAAAAATTACCAGAATTAATCGCAGCATTGCTAACAGTTGGATTTGGTTTAAGCTTCGGCGGTGCTGTGATTTGGGAAGTATTTTCCGAACGGATGACAATAGGTTGGTGGCTAACAGTTTTAGCGATCGCACCACTAATCCTCTGGTTACTCCACAGTTGGCTGAGAAAAGATTCTAGCCGCCTGCGCCAAGTTTATACCGCAGCAACCGATGGCTGGGCGATCGCACTCACGATTCCTACCCTAACTTTCCTAATTGGCTACAATGTCACCGCCTATTGGTATCCTTCTGTCACTGCTTTTGAATTTATCGTTGCATCTGGATTTATTACCTTTGCTTTGCTTTATCGTACTTGGAATTTACCTACTAACGGCAGTTTTTACAGTCTGGCGTTAGCCGTAGAGTTGCTTGTTGCCAGTATAATTGCCTCAACCAATCGTTCCGCTTTAGGGTTAGCGATCGCTACCCTAACTCTCGGTTTAACCACTCAACTCGCTGGCGATTTTGTCGCCAGTAGGCGAGGAAGAAACCCATTCCTTTCGAGTTGGCACGCTATCCCGATTTTCTACGCAATTTTAGGATTAATTATTGCCCATCACAAGTTTGATGCTTACACGGGTTTATATACTGTGGCTGCGGCTTTAGTTGGAATTGGAGTTGGGCGGCGAAACGCCAACTTTAAACCGATTTCCTATTTATCTATTTTCGCTGTTTCCGCTGCGACTTACGAGTTATTAATTTATCAACTCCTGCAAGCTAAAGCAGGCAATCCGGGAGATGGGTTAACTTTATTGGCAGCTTTGGCGACAGCGATCGCTATATTACAAAGAATATTGGCAAAATGGTTGTTGCCCTATCTGCGTTTGGACAATTCCGAATTAAAAGCGATCGCTCACTTGCACTGGGTTGCTGGTAGCGGATTAATCTTACTAGCATTAGTTAGTTCCCTCAGCACTCCAGGAGAAAAAATTTGGTTAGCGGTAATCATAATTTTAGCCGCTTATGCGCTGATTCAAGGTCGTTCAACGGCAAGTTGGACATATGCAGGGATTTGGGAATTAGGCATAGCAATTAGCTATGGGTTGCATCTAGTTTTACCCGATTCAGTATTGCTTAATTGGTCGCCTGCGATCGCTTGCTTTTTTGCCTATTTTATGTATGTTCTGCCCTGGACAAATTGGGGATGGTCGGCGACGCCTTGGCAAAATTCGGCAATGTTACTGCCAATTTCGATTATCTTCCTGAATCGATGGATTGCTTTATCTCTTGGGAGCGTTTCTATCCAAAGTTTGCTGATTGTCGCGGCATTTTATGCTTGGATTGCTAAAGCGCGATCGCAAGTCCGCCTCAGCTATCTCAGCGTTGGATTGGCAAATTGGGCAATTATCAGAATATTCAATTCACAAGCGATCGCCGAACCTTTATGGTATGCTTTGCTTTGGGGCGGGTCGTTATTGTACGTGGCACAAATCGATCCCGAATTGCGATCGCCTTCAGCAAGGGAAACGCGCCACCTGCTTCGCTGTTTGGCAATTGGACTGATTTGTTTTACCGCCCTCTATCAAGCTGAAATCGGCATTTACGGTATTTTTCCCCTGTTTTTAGGATTTCTGACGATTGGGTTAGCGATGGTCGTAATTCTGATTGGTATCGCCCTGCGGGTGCGAGCCTTTCTCTACATCGGCACGCTGACGTTTGCGATTAGAGTATTGCGGCAAGTTTGGCTATTTATCAACGATTATTCGTTATTTCTGTGGGCGATTGGGATTGTTGCTGGTTCGCTATTAATTTGGATAGCGCTAACATTTGAAGCGCGGAGGAGTCAAGCGATCGCGTTTGTTCAATATTGGATGCAGGAATTAGAAAATTGGGAGTAATTGGTAATTGCCGTGACCGCTTTGATTGATTATAGGGGTACGGCAGCAATAGGCTTTGCCCTTAACTCGAAGATTTTAGTGTAAGGCTGGTGAATTTGCCTGGAATTTTAAGCCAAAGTTGTGGACGATAGAAAATAATAGTGCCAGATTTAACTCAAAACCGATCTGATTTAGGTTAAATATACCCATGAAACTACCACCCGGCCCGAAAACCCCAGGAATGCTACAAATGATCCAATGGATCGCGCGCCCGATGCAGTTTATGGAAGACTGTGCCAAACGCTACGGCGACATCTTCAGCGCACGGGTAGCCACCGGCTTGATTCCTGTAGTATTTGTGAGCAACCCCCAAGCGCTGCAAGAAATTTTGAC
The DNA here is from genome assembly GCA_003486675.1 of Cyanobacteria bacterium UBA11372. GTDB lineage: Bacteria > Cyanobacteriota > Cyanobacteriia > Cyanobacteriales > Aerosakkonemataceae > Microseira. Next base: position 3,039 of record DNGG01000498.1, on the reverse strand, counting down.
TGGCGATACCAAGGAGTTTGACGCCCCTGGCGAGTCGAACAAGATTATGGAACCCTTGCTGGGGAAACAATCGGCGATCGCATTGAGTGGCGCGGCGCACCGTCGCCAGCGCCAGTTGATGATGCCTCCGTTTCACGGCGAAAGGATGCGAACCTACGGTGAGACAATTGGCGAGGTTACCGAACAAGTGATGAATCAGTGGCAGCAAGGCAAACCTTTCTGCGTCCGCACCTCTACCCAAGCGATTACCCTGCGGGTGATGATGAAAGCCGTGTTTGGTCTGAATGAAGATGCGCGAGGCGAACAGATCGAGCATCTTCTGGTTGCAATGATGGAGGGGATGAGCGTTCCCTTGAGCGCCGCGATGCTTTATTTTCCAGCTTTGCAAAGAGATTTAGGCCCTCTGACTCCTTGGGGAAAATTTCTGCGCCGTCAGCAGCAAACTGACAATCTGCTTTACGAGGAAATGCAACAACGTCGAGAGCAACCCGATCCCAATCGCACAGACATCCTCAGCTTGTTAATGGCGGCGCGGGATGAAGCGGGAGAACCGATGACCGATGAGGAATTGCGCGATGAGTTGATGACGTTGTTGGTAGCAGGTCACGAAACTACAGCAACTGCGATCGCTTGGGCATTGTACTGGATTCATAAACTACCATCGGTACGAGAAAAATTACTCCAAGAACTCGATAGTTTGGGCGACAATCCAGACCCAGGCGCTATTTTCAAATTGCCTTATCTGAATGCGGTTTGTAGCGAAACATTGCGGATTTATCCGGTTGGGATGCTAACCTTCCCCAGAGTGCCGAAAGTACCTGTCACCCTCGGCGGCTACGATATCGAACCCGGTACGATTTTGATGGGTTCGATTTATCTCACCCACCAACGGGAAGATTTATATCCAGAAGCCAAACAATTTAAACCAGAACGTTTCCTAGAACGGCAATATTCACCTTATGAATTCTTGCCCTTTGGCGGTGGTGCGAGGCGGTGCATTGGTTATGCCTTTGCCTTGTTTGAAATGAAAGTGGTACTGGCTAAAATACTGTCGCGTTTTGAACTGGAACTTGCAGATAATCGCGAAGTAAAACCGACGCGCCGAGGTTTGGTTACAGCACCGAATCGTAGCATTCAGATGGTAGTAAAAGGTGAGCGCAAGGTGAAGTCTCGAACTCTTGAGGCCGTTTCTGGTTGAAGCTCAGGTAGCAGAGTAGCGATCGCGCTGTTGCGGATAACCCCAGCTGCGCGATCGCACCAGCACATTTGCTAGGTTAGTTTCAGGAAAGTAAATATTCTTAATAAAACCGATGAAACTACCCCCTGGACCACAAGCGCCGCATATTATACAACTAATCCATTGGATTGCCAATCCGTTAGATTACCTAGAAAGTTTTAGCCAACGCTACGGTGACATTTTCACAGCCAGGTGGAGCGGATTTGCCCCATTTGTGATATTGAGCAATCCTCAGGCAATTCAGGAGGTTTTGACTACAGATGCAAAACAGTTTCACTCCGGTGAAGGGAATCAACTTTTACGGCCGCTGGTGGGTAATTATTCGATGTTTCTGTTGGATGGAGAACGCCACCAGCGCCAGCGGCAGCTACTGACACCCCCCTTTCACGGGGAACGGATGAAAGCCTACGGTAAGCTTATTTGCGATATTACTACTGAAGTAATCGGTCGGGAGCGATTGGGCAAAGCATTTCGGGTTCGTTCCGCGATGCAAGAGGTTTCCTTACGAGTAATTTTAGACGCCGTATTTGGCATGAATGAGGGGGAGCGTTTCAACGAACTGAAGCAAATCCTAGCGGCAATGCTGGATGCGGTGAGTTCTCCTGTGAGTTCCAGCGTGCTATTTCTGCCCTCACTCCAAAGAGATTTTGGCGATTGGAGTCCCTGGGGAAGCTTTATACGTAGGCAGAAAAGAATTGACCAACTTGTTTACACTGAGATTCGGCAACGCCGCCAGGATTTTGACCCAAATAGTGCCGATATTTTGACTTTAATGATGTCGGCGCGGGATGCAAAAGGTCAAGCAATGAGCGATGAAGAGTTGCACGATGAATTGCTGACGCTGCTTTTAGCTGGTCACGAAACGACTGCGTCTGCGATCGCATGGGCACTATACTGGATTCACCATTTACCGGAAGTCCGCGACAAACTGCTAAAAGAACTGGATAATCTCGGCGGCGAATTAGATCCGAGTACAGTAATGAAACTTCCTTATCTGACCGCAGTTTGCCAAGAAACGCTGCGAATTTATCCCGTTGCTATGCTTACCTCCCCTCGAATTGTCCAATCCCCATACCAGTTAATGGGATATGAATTTGAACCGGGTACGGTAATTTCTCCCTGTATTTATCTCACTCACCATCGCGAAGATCTCTACCCCGAACCAAAGCGTTTCAAACCAGAACGTTTTCTAGAACGGCAATTTTCACCCTACGAGTATTTTCCCTTCGGCGGCAGCGATCGCCGCTGTATCGGTATGGCATTTGCCCAATATGAAATGAAACTGGTACTCGCAACTATTCTGTCTCGCTGGGAACTCGCACTCGCCGATAACCGTCCGGTTGCTCCCGTTCGCCGTGGAGTCACTTTAGCACCCCCTACCAGTCTAAAAATGGTTGTCACAGGTCAGCGAACAGCAGCCAAAATTCCGGTGCAAGTTTAAGAAAGAAACCCGGTTTCTTAAAGAAACCGGGTTTCTTTCTTGGTATTACCTAAAACCCGCCCCTACTTTACTGTCAACAAGACTTACGCAAGTGTCACACTAAAAAGTTTGTAGTAGGCACTAAAGTGCCGAGCTGGAAGCGCCCAAGCGCTTACTACAAACAAACTGATTGCTACAAACAAACTGATTGCTACAAACAAACTGATGTGCCAGCTACGTAAGTAGTAGTCAAAATAAATTTTTCTCCTCTGCTCCCCTGCTCCTCTGCCCCTCTGCCCCTCTGCACGATTACCTATTTCTGCTGTCATATTCCCCCCTCGATAGATAGATTGTCGCTCAAATAATTTATTCTGTCGCTATA
>DNGG01000313.1:17120-17329 GCA_003486675.1 Cyanobacteria bacterium UBA11372 | reverse complement strand
GCACGGCATCCGCCACCTTGGCTCTGAGGAAAAAATTGTTGCTGCCGTGCCCCTACGGGGGGTTGTAATTCAACGATTTACCGATTTTTTCCCCAAAGCGATCGCAATCGATCCACCTACCACCAAAACCGCCCCAAACACTGCCAATATTGTAATCTTTTCCGCTGGAATTAAATTCGGCACCCACCACCCTACAGCCCACACCGATA
>DNGG01000313.1:5528-16927 GCA_003486675.1 Cyanobacteria bacterium UBA11372 | reverse complement strand
CCTACAGCCCACACCGATATTAAAGTTACAATCGGAGCCAAAGCCAATACTGCACTCACCCGCGAAGCTTCCCAATGTTCCAAAGCTTCTGCAAAAGATCCGTAAGCGAGTACGGTATTCAAAGCGCAAAAAAGCAGCATTCCCCAATGCAGCGGACTCATTGTTAGTAGGGATTGGGGCTGAGCAAACGGACTAAACAATACCGCGCAACCGCCATAAATTAACAGCATGATATTAGAAGAAGGTAATTTTTGCAGTAATTGCTTTTGCGCCAAAGCATAAATTGCCCACGCTGCTGCTGCGATTAAAATAATCCCGCTGCCCAGCAAATATTGCCCTTTAGCTGCAATCAAATTACTTAATCTTTCATTAAAAAACAGCACAAATCCCAGGGTTAATACGCCCACGCCCACCCATTGACGCAGCGTATAACGTTCCTTAAAAATTACCAAACCTCCCAAACCCATTAAAACCGGAGCTAGTTGAATCAGAACTTGAGCATTAGCGGGTGCTGTCAGGGCTAATCCTTGTAGGTAAAGGATGTAATTCAAAGCTAGAAATACAATCGCGATCGCTAGCAACCCCAAGGGCATTAAGCGCAATTTGTCAAGGCTTGGTAATTGCTTTCTTCCTGCTAAATAAACGGCTAATATGCCAAATGAAACTAGAAAGCGAAACCAGGTTACAGTGTAGACATCAAGCGCTTGCAATGTCACCGATAGAGCAATAGGTAGAACACCCCATAAGAATACAGTTACAAGGGATAGGGCTAATCCTAAACGCCATTTACCAGAACTTTGATGAAGCATTAATTGATTTTAGATGGTAGATTTTAGATTTTAGATTTAATGCGATCGCTAACTTTGATTTTGCAATATTTCTTGGATTCGCTGGCGAAACAAGCGCACAGCCGAACGCTGACCTATTGTTTTACTTTGCTCAATAAAACCCGGAACTTCTGCAATAGGTAAAAAAGGAAAAGCCAGACTTTGATTTGTTTGTTCGTACTCCCCTTCTACGAGTCGATAAACTTGTAAGGTTTGCTTTCGGTATCTCCAAATTTCTGCCACTCCTATAGAGGCATAAATTGGTAATTTATTTAGAGAATAATTGGTATTATCTGACTCCACTACCAAATCAGGCGGTGGATTGTTAGGCAGATTAATTTCTTCCAATCCTCTAACTGTAGATTCATTTTGGATATAGAAGCAGCTATCTGGCTCTACAGCACGGGTTAAATCTTCTCGTTCAATAGTTAAAGCACCCGCTTTCAAGACCTCAATTTCTAGCTCATCAGCGATAGCTGTAATAAAATCCTCTATCAATCCTTTAGGCACTTCATGTTCTAAAAGTGGCATCCTAATTTCTAACACTCCTCTATCATAAGCAATTCTCCAGGCGCGATTATCTCCCACCTCAGACATTAATATTTTAAACGTTTGCCAGGTAACCCCATTCAAAATCACTTTATTGTTAGCTTGCACTTGCTGTGGCCTAGGCGCGGATGCTTGAGTAACCATATCAACAACTCTTTAAACTATACTTATTCTAAACAAAACGACTCAAAACCTCTTCTTGGCGCTCTTGGCGTCTATGGCGGTTCAATCATTCAACATTTCCAACAACTGCGCTTCATCCAACTGGGCGATTCCCAAAGCTTGTGCCTTTTCCAGTTTAGAACCAGCATCTTCCCCAACTACTAAATAATCAGTTTTAGAACTAACCGAATTAGTCACCTTCCCACCCGCCTTTTGAATTAACTCCTTTGCCTCATCCCGCTTCAGAGTTGGCAAAGTTCCCGTTATGACAAAAGTTTTCCCACTTAAAGGTAAATCTCCCTCTTTTGTGGTATTGACATCTTGCCTATCCCCAGTAGCAAGTTGCAAACCAGCAGCTTTGAGGCGTTGAATTAAAGTTTGATTTGCCGGTAATGTAAACCATTGGTAGACAGATTGAGCAATTTCGGGACCGATGCCGTAAACTCCTTCAATAGATGCTGCCGATGCTTTTGCCAATTGGTCAACAGAGCGAAATTGCTCGGTTAAAGTTTGTGCATTGACGCTACCAACGTGACGAATTCCCAAAGCGTAGAGTACTCGCGCCCAAGGTTGGGATTTTGAGGATGCGATCGCATCCACCAATTTCTCAGCAGACTTCTTCCCCATCCGCTCTAAAGATGTTAGCTGTTCGACGGTTAAATCGTACAAATCCGCCACCGAATGCACTACTTTTTTATCCACTAACTGCTGAACTAATTTTTCCCCCATGCCGTTAATATCCAAAGCATCGCGACTTGCCCAGTGAATCAGCGCACCTTTTAAAATCGCTTCACAGGAAGTATTAATGCAGCGCGTTACCGCCTCGCCTGCGGGGCGAATTACAGGTTGTCCGCAGACGGGACAATTGCTGGGCATTTGGAAGCGTTGGGCATCTTGGGGGCGTAATTCTGGCAATACCCGCACGACTTCGGGAATAATTTCCCCCGCTTTGCGAACGATTACCGTATCGCCGATGTGCAAATCTAGTTCTTGAATGCGGGAACTATTATGCAGCGTCGCCCGCGAAACAGTTGTCCCCGCTAATTGTACAGGATTTAATTCCGCCACCGGCGTCAGCGCCCCAGTCCTTCCCACTTGTACGGTAATAGATTCAACGCGGGTAGGTGCTTCTTCTGCCGGATATTTTAACGCCACCGCCCACCGAGGAAATCTTTGGGTAAATCCCAATCTTTCTTGCAGCGCGAAGGAATTTATTTTTACTACCACTCCATCTGTCATGTAGGGCAAATTCCGTCGTTCGGTATCCCAGTAATTGTAATAATCTCGCACTTCCTCTAAGCAAGAACAAACTTTCCGATTCGGATTAACTCGAAAACCGATTTGTTGCAGAAATTCCAAAGATTGCCATTGGGTAATTGGTAATTGGTAATTCTCCTCTGCTCCCCTGCTCACCTGCTCCCCTGCTCCCCTGCTCCCCTGCTCCTCTGCTGGCAGATGCAAAGTATAAGCAAAGAAATCCAACTTTCGCCGTGCCACAATTTTAGAATCTAACTGCCGCAAAGTCCCCGCCGCCGCGTTGCGAGGATTGGCAAATAGTTGTTCTCCTGCTTGCTGTCGTTCCTGATTTATTTGTTCAAATACTTCTATGGGCAAAAACGCTTCTCCCCGCACTTCTACAACTGGCGGCGGTGCTTTCATATTCAGTCGCAGTGGAATGGCGCGAATTGTTTTGACATTCTGGGTAATATCTTCGCCTGTTATTCCATCTCCCCGCGTTGCACCCCTGACTAAAACGCCATTTTCATAAGTTAAAGCCAGGGCATTTCCATCTATTTTCAATTCGCAGACATATTCAAACGTATCAATTTCCGGTGCTTGACGCCGCCAGCGCGATTCCCAAGCGGTAAATTCCTCGATATTGAAGGCATTTTCCAAACTGTAAAGGGGAATATTGTGCCGTACCGAGGTAAACTGGGTTGCGGGTCTTTCTCCCACGCGCTGAGTCGGACTATCTAAGGAAATTAGTTGGGGATACTGGCTTTCTAACTCTTGCAGTTCCCGATAGAGTCTGTCATAAACAGTATCCTCCATAATCGGAGCATCCAGGACGTAGTAAGCATAGCTAGCTTCCTGGAGTTTTTGCCTTAATTGTTGAACTCGCTGCTCGACTTCAGGCGTTACTTGTCCCACGGAATCAATCTCCCTTCAGACCCAGTTACAACCTAGTTTAACTTTTAGCGATCAAAAGAAACTCGGTTTTTGAGAAAAACCGGGTTTCTTTAATTAACCCAAATTGCTAGTTACAAACTTAGGCGTTGCTAATAGCTAATTGCTAATTCCCAGATGTGAATATCGCAACAATAATATCCTTACATTAGCCATTAGCCATTAGCATAGCTAGCAAGTTGAGTTAATTATTCAATTGTCGAACCGTCCACTTTGCTTACTTTATAATCCTGCCCAAAATTATTGTCCCAATACGCTTCGCCAGTGTCATCATTTTTATAATAAACAGCCAACCTAAAGTAATCTGGTTCAACCGGATAATTTTGAGCCGGTGTTTTAAATTTCCATACTTCTACTGCGGGATTAAAGATGATGTCATAGGCTCCTTCTATTTCTACCCCTTGGTAGGTGGCGTTTGTTTCTGTCCAGGAGTTGCCATCATCTCCTGAAAATATTATACCAATTCTCTTGTTAAAAGAAATCTTTTTAACGTAAATTTCTCCTTCTAGCCAAAAAGCGCCAGAATTTATATCGGTTTTAACTGTAGCTTTATTGAGAATTACATTGGCTCCAATGATATTATCCTTGTTACTGACTAATTTATAGTTAGCGCCGTAGTTACTATCCCAGTAGTCAATTCCATCAGCGGTATATCTGATGGCAAATTCGGCGGCATAAGGAGCGTTAATAGATTCAAAAACCTCATAATCTCCATAATTTGATGATAAATCTATAGGTGCGGTCACCCAGGCGCCTGATGAATCTTTATAAAGAATGTCTACAGTTTTGGGTGCTTCTAGATTTTGAACTTTAACTTTGAGATAGGTATAAGCAATATTAACGCCATCGACTTCAAGAGATTGAGCGATCGCATACTTAAGTTTGACGGGTGAAACTGTAACGTCCATATAAAAATCTCCAGTAGAGCGAAACTTTCCCTTGTATCACTTTACCACTGGCAACATAGGATATCCCACAGCCCGGTAGAATATAAAATAGCGATGGGGAGGGATGAAGGTGAAAATCTGGCTGGCTACTGTCTTATTGCTGTTTGTGTTGGGACAACTGTGGGAGTGGGGGAAACACTTCTCGCCGCCATTGCCAATTTTTATACTAGGTGGGTTGTTATTGGCGATCGCTTCCAATTACGATAAGCGATCGGGTTGGCCTTTTAGCAAGTAAAAACTAAATCGTTCCCGCCTGCCAAGTTTGCACCCCAGGCTCTAATATAGGTTCGCCGATCGCGCGCCCTGCTGCAATTGCTTGCACTTCATAAAGTTCTTGCCCTTGCTGTTTGCCGCGAGGCACGACGCAGCCGAGCGATCGCAGGTAAAATAACTCTGGTCGATCTAAGCGAGCGATCGTTGCCTTGGAGACAATAATGCCACAGCCGTAGTGCTTGGTTAACTCTTGCAGTCGCGCTGCCGTATTTACCACATCCCCAATCGCAGTCGAGTCTAGGCGCCCCTCCGCACCCAAAGCACCGATAGCTGCAATCCCCGTGTCAATTCCAATCCCAATTTTAATCGGTTGAGTTAGATTGTATTCCACCAGATTTCGATTAAATTCCTTCACGCTTTGTTGCATCATTACCGCTGCATTTAAAGCATCTTGCGCCTGCCCCGCTCGATCGAAAATTGCCATCAGGGCGTCGCCGAGATATTTATCAATAAAACCTTTATTGGCATTAATACAATCATTCATCCGGGTAAAGAAACCATTGAGCCATTTAAAAGTTTCCCCCGCTGATTGAGATTCAGAAATGCCCGTGAAGCCGCGAATATCGCAGAATAAAACCGTTATTTCCTCTTCTTTAACGTTTCCTAACTGAATCGATTCTAAACCTTTGGGCGCAATGCGGCGTAATAATTGATCCGGAACAAACAGCCGCAATTTGTCTGCTAAGATTTGATTAATATTTCCAGTTTCTGATAGTTGAGTTTTGGTTTGTTCGTTTACCTGTGACGGCACGCTACGCGATCGCATCTGTTGCAATCGCAACAGGCTAGCAATTTTCGTTAACAGCAATTTATGGTTAATCGGCTTGGTTAAATAGTCATCTCCCATTAACTCCAATCCCCGCATTCGGGATGTATCGTCCCGCAGCGCTGTCAAAAATATTACCGGCACTGTTTGCAACTGGGCATCCATCCGCAGTTGCTGACAAACTTCAAACCCATCTAGCCCCGGCATCATCACATCTAATAAAATCATGTCGGGAAGCTCGCTTCTTGCGATCGCCAGCGCTTGGGTTCCCGAACAAGCACTCAGGGTAATATACCCCTGTGAGTTTAACAGTTCTTCCAACAGGTAGAGATTATCAGGCTCGTCGTCCACGAGTAAAATGCGCGGCGGGTTATCTTGCATAAGTCTGAGTCTCAATTTAAGCGGCAGATGGATTTTTTCCCTATTATCCAGCAGTCAATGGCACCGATCGCCCACTTTTGATCCGGTAGTAGAACTACTCCTGCCAGAGTTAATCGCCCAGCCGCTAAAAGTAGATGCACCCGCTTCATCCTCGTCGCTCGCCATGTTGACTGTATTTAATTATACTTTTTGGCTGGGGCTTTAAAGGTTTTTAACAAAACGCAACAATTAGATCAACGATCATTAAAACACAAATTGATCGCAATCAGAATCAGACTTGTGGGAGAAATGGCATTGAGAAACAAAAGCCATTGCCGTGAAAGTGCGCCCTGACTACAAATCAACGCAAATCGGTATTAATTTTTACGGCATCGCCGCCAGATGGGGAGCAGGGGTGCAGGACTCAAATGCCCCTGGAGCCTCTGGATCTCACCTGCACCTTTTGCCCCTGATCTTTATCCCCTGGTTACGGAAAAAGAACGGATGGCAGTAAGCAATTGTTCGATATTTAAGGGCTTGCTGACGTAGGCGTCGGCACCGGCTCTGAGACAGCGATCGCGATCGCCTGCCATAGCCATTGCGGTGACAGCGATCGCGGGTATCTTCCGCCACAAAGGGTGAGCTTTAATCTGACGGATCAATTCAAAACCATCTACCCCTGGCAGTTGGATATCCATCAAAATCAAGTTTGGCAGGGATTGAGGCGAGCCAATGCGCTCGAGCATGGCGCGCCCGTCGCACACCAACTCAACTCCGTAACCTTCTAACTCTAGTACCTCAGTCAGGAGTTGTTGGTTATAGGGTTGATCTTCTACTACCAAAACCCGTTTATGAGCGCTCAGTCTGTTGTCGGTCAATAGTGCTTTACCCGCATCTCCTGACCACTGAGTGGCGATCGCGGGCGGCTTTTGCATCTCGGTCATCGGTAACCAAATGCGGAAACAACTGCCTTGGTTTTCTTCAGATTCCAGGGAGACAGTACCGCCGTGGAGTTCTGCCAATCGCTTGGTCAACGCCAATCCTAACCCAGTGCCTTCGTGACTGCGCGTTAAGGAAGCATCGATCTGCTGGAACGACCTAAACAGCAAGTGCCACTTATCTTTAGGAATGCCGATACCAGAATCTTTGACTTCGAGACACAGGTAAGGGGTATGAGGATTGATCAAAGAGCGGTCGGGGCGATATTCTTTGAGCAACTGGGAGCCATAAGCCATACGACCGCTGAGCTTGATAGACCCACCCTCCGGGGTAAACTTGACCGCATTGGAGAGTAAATTAATCAACATCTGGCAAACTCGACGCTCGTCCAAAACCACCTGCTGTAGGCGGTAATCGAGTTCAAACGAAAGCGCCAGATGCTTTTTATCCGCACGGGGCTGGATCATTTTCAAGCATTCGGTACACAGGTTTTGAATCGAGACGGGGGCGAGTTCGAGTTCTACCTTACCGGCTTCGATTTTGGACAAATCGAGAATGTCGTTAATCAACTGCAACAGGTGGTGACCGCTTTTTTCGATAATCTGGACATAGCCGAGTTGGCGATCGCTCAAACTGCCCCCGATTTGCCTGCTCAACAAATCGGAAAATCCCAGAATGCTGTTAAGGGGCGTGCGGAGTTCGTGGGACATCGAGGCGAGAAACTCGGATTTGAGCTGGGAAGCCCGCTCTAAATCCTCGTTAATCTGGCGCAAACGCTCTTCTGCTTGGGCGCGTTCGATCGCCACTCCCAACATGCGGCAAGCAGCCATCAGCATGTCTTGTTGCGGTGCTTCTTGCAGTTTCATCTGGGTACGGCATTCCAAGGTCAAAACGCCGATAATCCTGCCGTCAGCGCTAGGTATGGGAAAGATACCCAATTGACCAATTCCAGGATGGCGAAATCCCGCCACTGCTTTGGGATGGTTATTGTAATCTTCCACAAACAGGGGTTTTCCCGTTTCCACCACTTCCCAGAGTAACCCTTGACCGTAGGGGATACCCTGTTTAAGCACTGCCTGCATTTCCGCTACTGCCAGTTCGCCGTGGGTGGCAATAAATTGACCAGAAATGTGGTTAATTAACATCCCAGCCGTGCGATCCGATCCAGTGCCGCCGATCACCTTGACATCGCCAAACGCTGCACCCATTGCCTCTACCAGGTACGAGAGCGCAAACTGCCCGATTTCTCGCAGATCGGAAGCAGGTTGTAGCCGTTCCATCAGTCCCAACAAAAACTTAAGGCGGCGAACTTCTGGGTTACCACTTACTTGCGGGCGCTGATAGCCAGTGATATCCCACAAATCAAACTGGCGTCCTCCATCGGCGGTAACCCCGACGTAAACTTCATAGCAGGAGCCGTTGTTTTGCTGGATGCAGAAAGAAACATTTTGTATTTCGGTCACATCTAGTGCTTTGACAATTTGTCTCAAAAGCTCCTCATCCCAATAGCCCCGCCTTACCAAATGGGAAAATACCTCCTCCCAACTCGGCGCCTTGAGCAGCCAATCGGGGGAAAGGCTCCAAAGCTGAGACAATCTTTCGTTAAAGGCGGAAAGTCGCCCTGACGGGTCGAAGTTGGCTCGCGCCGACTGCGCCTGGTTGGCAATTAGATCTGGCTCTTGCCCCAGTCTTGGCAGGTGCGTCTCGATTGGCTGTAGAGGCATAATTTCACAACAGGCAAGGTGATAACTATTTGGGGAACACTAGCTTCAAATTAACAAAATGTCACATACAAGGCAGGTGAGTTGACTCGCGAATTGGCTGTGATCTTAAACACGCAATTTGGGGCATCAGCTATGGGATATGAAGTAAATGAATCATTCAATAGCGCCAGCCCCATGCTGCATAAGTTCAATCGGGTCAGACGTATATTCAAATAGCAGGGATTTGCAATTGGATGAGGCAGATGAGGGAGATCGGGGGCTTCTTGTGCAGGTGGGCAGAGGTGCAAAAGGGGCTTCAGGGGAATTTGAATTTACATTCTCTAGCTGCTCACCTGCTCACCTGCTCTTTGAAGCTCCCCATAAATTCCAGGCGCTAACCCTGATGGGTGAGTGCTTTGGTATACGTTCTGGGGCAAACTCTGTTAGTAGGGGGTTCAGGAGGACAAATTGATGACACTAGCTGAAGAACTAGCGCAAAAATGGCGATCTCGCCTTGTGGCAGACTGTCCAAATGAAAGCCCAGCAACGCGCGAGAGTATTATTCGCTGGCTGTTGGGAAAAGATGTAGAGCGGTTTGAGTCGCTGACTAAGAACGAGCTGGAAATTGCTTGGCAAGCGATGGACTATCGTTACCGGATTTTACGACAGCGATACTTGGGAGTGACTCAAGAGCGCGCTTATCGCAATTTGATGACTCGGCTGGGCAGTTTGGTGATGCTGCGGAATAAAATTAGGACTTGGGTGGCGCTCAGTCGCGATCGCCAGCGTGCCGTTGTCGATGTTTTGCAAGAAGTGATCCAAGAATTGCTCAACAGCGATCGCTACCTGCAACAGCAAGTCGCTTGGATTGCCCAATGTACCAAAAACTCCCGTCTCTGGAACGCGCTACTGCTGGCGGCAACTGAAGAATATTGTCTCCGACCAATTCGCAACCAACCTTTAATCCTTTATCGTTTTGTTAACTACCTGCGTCGCTCTGGGCGGGGCGGCATTACCCAAGTACCAACGGGGGATCTGGTGCGCTTGGTTTCGGAAGAGGTGGTGCCGGATGATACCGATAACCCGGTGAGCTTGCTCGATACGCAAGCGATCGCCCAGTATCAAGAAGCCCAAGTCCAAGAAGAACAACAGGCGGCGCGCAATAGTGTCAAAGAGAAATTTGAAAACTATCTGGAGGAACAACTAGGACCAGATGCAGTTAGATGGCTGCACCTATACCTGCAAGGCAAGTCGCAAGAAGCGATCGCCCGCGCCTTAAACAAGCCAGTTAACGATGTGTACCGACTGCGCGAGAAAATTAGCTACCACGCTATCCGTGTTTTTGCGATTAAACTCCAGCCGGAATTAGTCGCTAGTTGGCTAGAAACTTCCTTAAAGGAACACCACTTCGGGTTAACACCCACCGAGTGGCAGCAATTCTGGGAAACCCTATCCCCAGTACAACGGCAAATACTTGATTTAGTCAAAGCTGGGAAAAGCTTCGATGCGATCGCCTCCGAGTTGAAGATGAAAACTACTCAGGTCATGGGGGAATGGAGTAAGCTTTATTTAGCCGCCCAAGACCTGCGGAGTGCCTCTTAGAGCCAGCGCGGATCGATAGCGCTATTTTTTCGCCCTTCTTGGCAAACTCCTCAGTAATTTGGCGCAAAACTTGCGATCCTAAAAAGCTCTCGCCGGGAAATATACTGATACAAAAAGATTGGTTTAAACCGTTGAATGTATCATAGACAAACCAATCAAAAATAGATATTCTTTTGATCGTTAAGGGTGCAACTGCTGACTTATAGCTGACTGGTTGCTGGCTGAAACTCTTAAACTTTGTTAAATTTGAAGATTGACCATCGCTATTTAAGCGCGGGGTGAGATCGCTCGAGTATATAGAAATATATACCTTTGATTGGAAAAGGGAAAAGAGTGGAGGCGGGACACTGTACAAACTTACCAAAAGTTAGCCAAAATAGAATTGGTACAGAGTCCTGAAACAGCGGTATTTAAGTCGGTAGGAGGTTGGTTAAGGATAACCGAGTCACAAGAAATTCTCCAGGGAAATGGTAGAGGCATGATGCTGAAGCTGTAAAAACCTCTTAGCTGCCCCAAAGAAAGGCTTGTCTTGGCTTACTCAACTAAAAAACGATGAATCGATAGGCTTTCTTTGTACGGGTTGAGTCGAACGGCGATCGCCAAAAACTTAAAGTTGGGTAAAAACTTTCTAGGTACAAAGGTAAAACGGACGCATAATGCCAGTGGGATGAAAAACAGGATAGTTTGGCGATCGCATCCTTCGGCGTGCATTGCCACTGTAAATTCCGCTGGTAAGACTATCGAACCTGGATGGGGGAGCAATCTAAGACCGCCATCGGGTTTGATTGACCCTCTGCTGATTGACCCCAACCCCCTCAGTTTGTCTTTCAACGTTCTGTTTCAACCTTCTGTTTCAACGTTATCTTTCAACGGAGGAAGGCCAAACAGAACTTTGGTAGGCGAGGGGATGCTATATGGTGAAAAATTTTATCATGGCGCTCTCACCCACTAATCCAGTTAAGCCCGAACGCGCTAACGAGCGTTACGCATCTTCTTTTCCTCAAGGCAAATCTATGGTTCAGGCAGATTCGGAACAAATGTTTCAATTAATTGACAGTATCCTGCCATTTGAAGCCTGCCTGTA
>DNGG01000313.1:0-5396 GCA_003486675.1 Cyanobacteria bacterium UBA11372 | reverse complement strand
TCCTCAAGGCAAATCTATGGTTCAGGCAGATTCGGAACAAATGTTTCAATTAATTGACAGTATCCTGCCATTTGAAGCCTGCCTGTACCATCAAGTCTTGCCTTTGTCCCTCAAAGGAACCCAACTAAACCTGGGCATGGTTAATCAAGAAGATAGCGCTGCCTTGGATTACGTTCGGCGAATTTTGGCTTACATGAATTGCTCCCTGGTGCCGCAGCCAATTTCAGCAGAAAGACACCAAACAGCATTATCCGCCTACTTAAACCATACCGGGCAACACCAGCAACTCCAAACACCAAAGCTGGGAGGGGCGAGTAGTTCCCATAAGCAGGAACAACCAACAGGCAGGCACGATCGCACGACGCTGATCGTCTATAGTCCTGACGAGTTAGACGAATCAGAACCCCCTGCCCAACAGCTACCAGAAAAAACCACGACCCCTCCTCGAATCGAATCTGTGCCTGCGCCGCCGCCGCCTCCAGTAAAACAAAAGCCTTTTTTGCCAACGCCGCCACACCCGGTACCAGTGCCATCGGTCGCCTCTACCCCCCCCGTTTTAGAAATTCAGCCACAGCACCTATCGAGTCCAGTGGAAGTTCTGGCAACGCTACCGCCGCAACAATTGCTCCAAGAACTGCTGGGACGAATACTGATGGGAGGAATTGGGCGACTTTATTTTGAGCGACATCCAGATCGAGGTCGCATTCTCTGGAGTCAAAATGGCGTTTTGCAGTCGGTACTCGAAGGACTCGACCCCAGTGTTTTCCAAGGGGTGATCAATGAGTTGAAACGCTTAACCCACATGTCCCTGATTACGGTGGACAAACCAAAACAGGTGGAGATCGAAAGAGTCTATCAAAAAAACCGTCTGCTGCTGAGGTTGCGCGTCATGCCTGCAACTCACGGAGAAGAAGCAACGCTGCAAGTTTTGCGCGGCGCCGCTTTAAAGTTCTACCAACAGCAACAGATCGAACATATCAGTCGCGACGCGCTCAACATGGCTCAGCAACTCCAGCGTAAGGTGTATGAAATTCGGGAGCGCACTTCCAGAAATCCCAGCTTCACAGGCGGACAACTAGAGGCTTTACCAGCGCTCAGTCAGCTGGTTAAAAACATCGAGCAACAATTAGAAGCAATGAAGCAGATTACTACCAGCGGCCCCCTCGACGATTCCACCACAAGTTGAGGACGGCACAGATGGGGGAACCGATGTCGCCTCATGGTGATATGATGTCGGGTTATATGCTTCTGGTTAATGCCTTTGGGCAAAGGCAACGATACCAAACCTATCGAAACCTGGGGGTTTGGGGGAGCTATAGGACAGAGGCTTCAACGAAGTAAGCCTCCGGTACATGGACTCCCCCAAGTAAAAAGCAGGTATTCAGTATACCTGCTTTTGACTTCAGCGCCAGCAAGTCGGGGAGGATGTCAAATTTTGTCATGGCAGGAATACAAGCTGGACTAGGATGGTAGAAGCTAATCTTTGCTCCAACCATGGAGAAGATGCCACCGCTGCCCATTTTGGTTGATTCTTCTATAGATATTTCATGCAGACTGAAGATTTTAGCGAACTTTTCCCCCTCTTCAATGCTGCTAATCCAGAGACCGTGGAATGGCTGCTGTCTGTTGCTGTCGAACACGAATATCCAGCAGGCAGAGCGGTTTTAATGGAAGACTCTTGGGGTAACGCAGTTTACTTCGTAGTATCTGGCTGGGTCAAAGTCAGACGTACTGCCGGTGAAGAGGCGGCGACGCTGGCAATTTTGGGACGGGGTGATTTTTTTGGAGAAATGGCGGTTCTGGATGAATCTCCACGTTCTACCGATGTGGTGGCTTTATCAGAGGTGAGTTTGCTCAGCATTTCGGCTCAGCGATTTATTCAAACCTTGTTTAAAGACCCACAGCTACACCACCGGATGCTGCAATTGATGGTACGGCGACTGCGCCAAACTAACATCCGCATTCAACTGCGCCAGCAGCCTCCAGCGGTTAAGTTAGCCAATACGCTGGTTTCCTTGGGAGAAAACTACGGTGAGGTGAATGGGAACAGCACTGAAATTTATAACATTCCTTTTAAGGATTTAGCACAAGTGACGGGAATCGGTGTAGAGGAAACAATCAAAATTATGGAAAAACTACACAGCAAAGGCTGGATCAAAATTGACCCGCCACGTCAAGCTATTCATCTGGTGAATATGAAACAGCTCAACCATCTGGCTGGAAAAGTATAGCAATTTTAGATTTTAGATTTTAGATTTTAGATTTAAATTCAATCTGGGATCTAAAATTGACAATTCCATCAGTCGAAAGACAAAGGAAAAATGACACAAGCAACAACGGTTCGTGCCGATAGTTGGCAGTGCACTGCACCTACTATTCATTACCAAGTGGCAATGCCAGAACCAGAGTCCCACTTGTTTGAGGTGACTTTGCAAGTGACGGGTTGGCAGGGGTCTGTTCTGGATTTAAAACTGCCGGTTTGGACTCCAGGTTCTTATCTGGTGCGAGAATATGCCAAGCATTTGCAGGATTTTTCTGCCACGGATGGGGAAGGGCGTTCGTTAAAGTGGTGGAAGCAAGGCAAAAATCATTGGCAAGTTGAGACGGAAAATGTTGCCGATATTGTGGTAAAATACGGCATTTTTGCGAATGAATTGTCGGTGCGAACCAATCATTTGGATGGCACTCACGGCTATTTTAACGGTGCGGCTTTGTTCTTCTATCTGCCTGGGTTTGAAAAAGAACCGATGCAGGTAGCGATCGCACCAGCAAAACCAGACTGGCGCGTCACAACGGCTTTACCTGCGGCAGAAGGTCAGGCTAATACTTTCTTTGCCAAAGATTTTGACACTTTAGTCGATAGTCCGTTTGAAATTGGCTGCCACGAGTTACGGGAGTTTGAAGTATTAGGAAAATCCCACGAACTGGCTATTTGGGGTGAAGGAAATTACCAACTAGACCAGATGATTCAGGATACCAAAAAAATTATTCAGGTAGAGGCGGATTTGTTTGGCGGTTTGCCTTACAATCGCTATGTATTTTTGCTGCATCTATCTGGGTCTGGTTATGGGGGTTTGGAACATAAGGAATGTTGTTCGTTAATTTACTCGCGCTTCGGTTTTCGCTCTAAAGATAAGTACAAAGGCTTTCTACAATTGGTGGCGCATGAATTTTTACATTTGTGGAATATCAAGCGCATTCGTCCTAAAGCTTTGGAGAGTTTTGATTACGAGCGGGAAAATTATACGCCTTCTTTATGGTTTGGTGAAGGGACGACAAGTTACTACGATTTGCTGATTCCTTATCGGGCTGGAATATACGATGTGAAGGCGTATTTGAAGGATTTAAGCAAGGAAATTACCCTATTGCAAACAAAGCCGGGACGCAAAGTTCAGCCGGTAAGCGAGTCGAGTTTTGATGCGTGGATTAAGCTGTATCGCCGGGATGCTAATAGCGATAATAGCCAGATTTCCTATTATTTAAAAGGGGAATTGGTATCGTTTTTGCTCGATTTGGCAATTCGAGAAAAGTGGGGAAATCAGCGATCGCTTGACGATGTGATGCGCCAAATGTGGCAGCAATTCGGGCAAGCAGAAATCGGTTATACTCCTCAACAGCTCAAGCAAGTCATCGAGTCGGTGGCTGAGATCGATTTAGATGACTTTTTTGCGCGGTATGTTGATGGAACGGATGAACTACCGTTTGATGAGTACCTAGAACCCTTTGGTTTGCGGGTAAAAGCCGAATTTGAAGACGATCGCCCGCCTCACCTCGGTTTGACGGCGAAGGCAGAAAACGGACGCGAAGTTATTAAGTTTGTTGAAGTGGGTTCTCCGGCGCAGGTGGCGGGCGTAGATGCGGGAGATGAGTTGCTAGCAATAGATGGAATTCGGGTGACGGCGGAGGGATTGAGCGATCGCTTAAAAGATTACCAACCTGGTAGTACGATCGATCTGAGTATTTTCCATCAAGATGAGTTGCGGACTGTACCCGTTACCTTGGGAGATCCCCATCCTAATAGTTATAAACTGGTAGCCTTAGAAAAGCCTTCCCCTGTTCAGGAACAAAACTTTACTGGGTGGCTGGGTGTACCGCTGTCACAGATTTAACATCTCCGCGACACGGAGTAGCCGACACCCTCAAGGGTGTCGCTACACAAACAAAGCCTGCCAAAGCAGGCTTTAAAAGCTTTAGCCCGCTACGCCTTGCTTCGTTTGTATAGCCGCACCCTTGAGGGTGTCGGCGTAGGCGTAGATTAATCCCACTACACAAACAAAGCAAGGCGTAGCAGGCTTTAAAAACTTTAGCCCGCTCTGGCGGGCTTAGTTTGTATAGCCACACCCTTGAGGGTGTCGGCGCAGATCAATCCCACCAAGCACGCAAGTAGTGCGATTGAACGTCAATTTCATCTGGTTCTCCGACAAATTCATAAAACTCTACAAGCATTTGATAGGGGTAATTTCCTCGATAGATAATACCTTCAACGCTAACGCGGTAATCGTCGCGAAAAGGACTAATGGCGTAGCCTTCAAAGGCAAATTGAAATCCTTTGCTAGCTTGTGCTTGAGCAAATTCTAAGAATGCTTGAATCGTTGGTGAATTATTTTGTTGTGCTGCTGGATTGGCAAATCCTTGCTCAATTAATTGTTGCAATTGAGCGAGACTCAATTGATAAAAAGGTTTGATATCATTTAGATCCTCGTCCCATTCCACCGGATTACCAAAAATAATGATATCTCTAGTTTGATAATCGGTGTTGTAAGCAAACCGCGTGTGAAAATATGGACGCATCGTTGAAGATTGCCCAGCGAGCTTGATATCTTCAGGAGCAATCCCCTGATTGAGAAAATAAAGCCGCAGTGCTGCCAGTCTGTCTAGGGTGGAATTCTGCAAGCATTCAGACAAATTGGGGCAATTATAAATCACCCCTGTCATGGTTTTACAATCCAGTTGCATTGGGCAAAACATTGTTTTTTTACCATCCAATATCGCTTTCTAATGGGCTATCTAATCCAAGTTCAGCTATAAGTTGCTGATGGGAAATATTGTGATTTTGTTTTTGATAGTTATTTGGTTTTATCTGGGTAGCGGGAATATCAGCTAGAGTTAAAGCAGGCAGCATTAATGCTTGCTTAAATGATTCAATATCTCTGGCTAATTCTTCCAGGGTTTTCCCTTTTGGTTCAACGGCGTTTTCTGTACAGCCAAGAATAGATCCTGCTTCTGCATAAAAGACTTCGCGAATGATGCGATCGCCATTTGCTTCCTGAAAGACGCGGTAGTTCCAAGTTATCATGAAATATCCTCCTGCTTGCCACGAAAGAAAAAAGCATTCCCCTGTTTCTCGCCAATAGGCGACATTATTAGAGAAGCGGGAAAAACTTGGCGCGATCGCC
>DNGG01000143.1:20896-21045 GCA_003486675.1 Cyanobacteria bacterium UBA11372 | reverse complement strand
GCAAAACCCGATGGCGTCTGTCTCGTTGTCGGAACTTGTGCCACAGGTTTTCCGAAAAACGACACGGGCGACTTGTTGTACTCTTTCACACCGTTGCAAAATCAGTGCCAGTACTTCTGGGAAGCATTTCCCGCCCGCGATGGCAGAAC
>DNGG01000143.1:8913-20696 GCA_003486675.1 Cyanobacteria bacterium UBA11372 | reverse complement strand
TTTCCCGCCCGCGATGGCAGAACAACCTACCTGTTTACTTACATGGATGCTAACCCGCAGCGCTTTAGTTTAGAAGCATTTTTTGAAGACTACCTGCACCTTTTACCCCAATATCAGCAGGTAGAAATCGAACGATTGCAATTTAAACGGGCGCTGTTTGGTTTTTTCCCCACTTTCCGCGAAAGTCCCTTAAGAATGCCTTGGAATCGCATTCTTCCGATTGGAGATAGTAGCGGCAGTCAATCGCCTTTGAGTTTTGGTGGTTTTGGGGCAATGGTACGGCATCTAAAACGTCTCGCGAACGGCGTCCACGAGGCGCTACAAAGCGACCAATTGAGTCAAAATGCTTTGAAACTCCTACAACCTTATCAGCCAAGTATAGCGGTAACTTGGATGTTTCAGCGTTCGATGAGCGCCGGGATTAATCAACAAATACCCCCGAACCAAATTAACGAACTTTTGACGGGGGTATTTAAAGAAATGGAGCAGTTGGGAGAAGATGTGTTAAAACCGTTTTTACAAGATGTGGTGCAATTTCCCGCCCTGTCGCAAACGCTGTTTAAAACTTCTCTTTCCCAGCCTGGATTAGTCCTCAAAATTATTCCACAGGTGGGATTATTGCCGTTGTTGGATTGGATGGTTCACTATGTAAATTTGGGCGCTTATAGCGCTCTTTATCCACTAGGGAAAGCAATCGAACCGTGGATGAAAAATTTACCGCCAGTTCAGCAATATTATTACCATCGTTGGCTAGAAGCTTGGCAATACGGTTCTGGCGGCGATTACTCCATACTCTAGTTCCCAGGCTCAGCCTGGGAACTATATCCTCAAGGCTCCGCCTTGATGAGTAAAACGATGCAGAGCATTCACATTTTCCTACCCAGGCTGAGCCTGGGTACGAGACAAATTAGTTGAGGAGAAAAGCAAGATGAAACAGCAATTTCAGGGGGCGAAATCCTTTGGCGTGATGATAAGTCTGCTGCGCGATCGCACCCTCTTCCTCGAAGAAATTCGTCAAGGCGTAAAACTCCCCAGCAAAATCTTTTCTCTCCTCGTTTGCAGTTCCCTATTCCTGGCTATTTATGGCGGAATTATGGGAGTTTATCATAGCTGGATGCAAGCTTTATCTTCAGCGGTTAAATTGCCAGCGCTTTACTTAATTACGCTGCTGGTTTGTCTGCCAACGCTGTACTTTTCTAACATTATTTTTGGTTCCAAGCGCACGTTTGGTCAGCATTTCGCTTTGGTGCTAACGGCGGTTTCGGTAACGAGCGTGCTGTTGTTCAGTTTTGCGCCAATTACTCTGTTTTTCTTGATTAGTACTAGCCATTACCAGTTTCTGATTTTGTTGAATGTGGCTATCTTTGGTTTAACTGGATGGATTGGGGTATCTTCGTTGTATCAAGCGGCGAATTGTATCTTGGAACAAGATACTGAAGGCAGCGATACGCGGCGAAAGATTTTGCAAGCTTGGTTATTCCTTTACGCTTTCGTCGGTTGTCAGTTAGGATGGACGCTTAGACCTTTTTTCGGGATGCCTGATTCTCCATTTTCCTTGTTTCGAGAAAGGGAGGGTAATTTTTATGTGAGTGTGTTTCAATCTCTCGCTTATCTTTTGGGATTTCGTTAATTTAACCGCCAAGACGCCAAGAACGCCAAGAGAAGAAGAGGCAATTAGCAATTAGCAATTAGCAAGGTTAGTTATGATTCAGAAAACATCTCGCTCAACCAATCATTTGACGGTGCTGATTAGTCTGCTGCGCGATCGCAAAGGTTTTATCGAAGAAATTCGCCAAGGTGAAAGGCTTCAAAGTAAAATCGTTTCGTTGTTGGTTTGCAGTTCTATCTGTTTTGCAATTTATGGCGCAGTTATCGGATTATTCCACAGTCCGGCTCAATCTTTATCCTCAGCAATTAAACTGCCCTGCCTTTACTTACTAACGCTTTTGATTTGTTTGCCAACTTTATACATTTTCAATACCTTTTTTGGCTCTAATCGCACTCTGGGGCAGCATTTCGTAATTGTTCTTAGCGCTGCATCTGTAATTAGCGCTCTTTTATTTGGCTTTGCACCAGTAACCCTCTTCTTTCTGATTACGACCAAACATTACCAATTTTTTAAGCTGTTGAATGTAGCGATTTTTACTCTCACAGGTGTAATTGGTGTTAACTTCCTTTATCAAGGCATCCAGTTAATTTCCGATCGAGATACTGAAGGTCAAGCAATCCGCACTAGGCTGTTGCAATTCTGGTTGGTGCTTTATGGATTTGTTGGCAGTCAATTGGGATGGACAATCAGCCCAATTTTCGGCGAACCGGGTCGCCCTTTTATACTATTTGCCGGGACGGAAGGAAACATTTATGTTGATATCCTGAAAGCAATTTCTGAACTTTTTGGTTTTAAATAACCAAACCTAGCAATCAATCGAAAATCCACGCATCCAAAATCCGGGTATCCTTATGATTCAAAAGACATCTCACGGCAACAATCATTTTACGGTGTTGATTTCGCTGCTGCGCGATCGCAAGGCTTTTCTCCAAGAAATTCGCCAAGGTGAAAAGCTTCAAGGTAAGATTATCTCCCTGTTGGTTTGCAGTTCGGTTTGTTTCGCTCTTTATGGGGCAATTGTTGGGCTATTCCACAGTCCGGCTCAATCTTTATCTTCGGCAATTAAGCTGCCCAGTCTTTATTTGCTGACTCTGTTAATCTGTTTACCAACGCTGTACATTTTTAGTACTTTTTTTGGCTCGAATCGCAGTCTGGGGCAGCATTTTGCAGTTGTCCTGAGTGCGGCTTCTGTGATTAGCGCGCTTTTATTTGGTTTTGCACCCGTCACTTTGTTTTTTCTGATTACAACTGGGCATTACCAGTTCTTTAAACTGCTGAATGTGGCAATTTTTATGCTCACGGGGGTAATTGGCGTTCAATTCCTTTATAATGGTATTCAGCTGATTTCCGATGAAGACCCGGAAGGTCAAGCAATTCGTACCAGGATCTTGCAGTTCTGGTTGATGCTTTATGGATTCGTCGGCAGTCAGCTAGGTTGGACTCTGAGGCCGATTTTTGGCTCTCCCCACAAGCCTTTTGAACTGTTTCGTCAGATGCAAGGCAACATTTATCTTGATATCGTCAAGGCAGTCTCTGAAATCTTTGGTTTTAACTAAATGGACTTCCCCCTCCCACGGCAATACTTCTACAAAGAGATATATCAGCCAGAAGAACAAATCGACCTGGCAAAGGCAGCTTTGTATATTGCCCAAGAGGAGTATCCAGACCTCGACCCGGATGAATACCTCAGCGCTCTCGATACAATGGCAGATGAGGTGAAAGAGCGTCTGCCAGCTCAACGCTATCCTCTGCGGGTTATCCAGACGATTAACCAATATCTTTACGATGACTTGGGGTTTTCTGGAAATAAGGATGATTACTACGACCCGCGTAACAGTTTCTTAAATGATGTCATCGAGCGACGCACTGGTATCCCGATTACTCTATCTTTAGTTTACTTGGAAATTGCCAAGCGGGTCGATTTTCCCATGGTGGGAATAGGGATGCCGGGTCATTTTCTAATTCGACCTGATTTTGAAGATGCTGGCATCTACGTGGATGCATTTAATCGCGGCGAAACTTTGTTTGAGCAGGATTGTCAGGAAAGATTATCTCAGCTTTATCAGCAAAGAGTGGAGTTAAAACCTTCGTTTTTAGAGCCAGTTAGTAACCGGCGCTTTTTAGCGAGGATGCTGATGAATCTGAAATTAATTTACCTCAATCGCAATCAGTTGGATAAAGCGCTGGCAGTAGTTGAGCGCATTTTGCTGTTGTTTCCGGGTGCGCCGATGGAATTGCGCGATCGCGGTCTTCTATACTATCAAATCGGAGAATTGACCCTGGCAACTCAGGATCTGGAAACTTATCTCGTCAGAGTTCCCAATGCTGAAGATGCTGGCGCGATTCGCAAGTTATTAGAACAGATTGGTAATTGGTAATTGCTAATTGCTAATTGCTAATTGCTAATTGCTAATTGCTAATTGCATGGCCCAGGGGCAAATATATTGGTAAAACCCGCCCCTACTTTCCTATTTGCGCTTCGGCGACTCGTTTGAGGCGACGGAGTTGCGCTTGCATATCTTGTTGAGTTAAAGCGGCGGCAAAGGTATTGAAACCCCAGCGAACGATCGGGTTGGGAACCTCGAACTCGAAGCGGTTGAGTAGACGGGTTCCTTTTTCGATCGGTTGGCATTCCCAGCGATCGCGTCCTTGAAAAAATCCCTCAAACTGCCATACTATCAGCCCCGGTTCTCGCTCGACTACCGTGCTTTGGAGTGTAGGTTGTAACAACGGCACCTCAATCACAAAGCGACTGCGACTGCCAACATCTGTACTCCACTCACCCACCGGATCGCATCGCAACGCGGGGTTCAGCCATCGGTGCATCAAAACTCGGTCGGCGATACAATGCTCAACTACTGTAGCTGGGGCATTGATTTGAATCGATTGTTCAAAAACTTGCTGCTGTGACATCTTTACAGGGAGAGGGAAAAGCACTCTTTTCTCAGATAATACCTCCACTGGCTGCCAATCTTTGTTGTTGATACCATTTCCCCTTGTACTAGCAAGAAATAATTTTCCCTGCGCCCACCTGCTGACCTTTTCACCTGCACTGGATGCCTTCGCTGTATTTGGTAGCAAAATATAACAAAAACTGGCTTCCCACAATCGGTGCAGTAGTGTAGTATCTCATTCAGCGATTACTTCGCTTGAAGCGATAGTTTTCGCCCTTTTGCCGCTGAATTCTGAGGTTAATTAAAAACCATGAATAACGTATGGCAAGATATGGCTCAAACGCTGGATGCAGGCGTATTGATGCCAATCAATGGAATTCTGGCGCAGGCACAGAACGCACCACCTCGATCGGCACCCCCGCCGCGAGTTCAGGATATTCCTGGGGAAACGGCTGCCTTTTTCCAAACATTTTGGCTGAACATAGCCAGCTCTATCCCGAACATCCTGGCGGCGATCGCCATCTTACTCATAGGTTGGCTGATCGCCGCGATCGCATCCGCCGCGATCCGGGGTATTCTCAATCGCACCAATATCGATAACCGCATTGCTGCCTGGATCGCGGGGCGTCCCGATGGCGCTGAAGCACCAGAAGTGGAGAAATGGATTGCCAATGCTGTCTATTGGATTATCATTATCTTCACGTTGGTTGCCTTTTTACAGACACTCAACCTGACGGCAGTTTCTACCCCCCTCAACCAATTACTCACCCAAATTTTTGATTTCCTGCCCAAGTTAGCAGGTGGGGCGCTTTTATTGGGCGTTGCTTGGTTGCTGGCAAGTTTGGTCAAGTTGTTGGTAACTCGCTCCCTGCGCACGCTCAATTTGGATCGGCGTCTAGGGCAGCAAGTTGGAGAAGCATCCGCCACAGATTTTTCTCTGAGCGAAACCATTGGCAATACGCTTTATTGGTTTATCTTTTTGCTGTTTCTCCCGGCTATACTGAACACTTTACAGTTGCAGGGAACGCTGCAACCTGTACAGCAGCTGCTCAATGAAATTCTGTCGATTCTGCCCAACATTTTTGCGGCGATATTAATTGGCGCCATCGGTTGGTTAATTGCTCAAGTTGTCCGCCGAATTGTCACGAATTTGTTAGCAGCAACGGGGACGGATCGGCTGGGTGCCCAATTCGGCATTTCTCCCGCTACTTCGGGTCAATCGTTGTCGGGAATTATCGGTACGGTTGTCTACGTATTGATTTTAATTCCGACGGCGATCGCAGCTCTCAATGCGCTGCGAATTGATGCGATCTCCGCCCCGGCGATCGCTATGCTCAACCAAATTCTCAACGCTATTCCCAGAATCTTCACCGCTGGGGTAATTCTGGCGATCGCTTACGTCATCGGACGCTTTGTGGCAGATTTTGTCACGAGTATCCTGACTAGCATTGGGTTCAATAATATCTTCACCTGGCTGGGTCTACCTGCACCCAGAAGGACTGCGACGCCAGTAGTCGAAGATATGTCTCCCGAATCTCAGCCAGCATCTGCAACTAGCCGCACTCCCTCAGAAATTGCGGGCATTGTGGTGCTGGTGGGGATTATGTTGTTAGCGATCGTACCGGCAACCGAGGTACTGGCTTTCGCCGGATTAACGGCGATTGTCACGGGAATTATCGCCATTTTTGGTCGCATTCTCGCGGGCTTGCTCGTATTTGGCATTGGTCTGTATCTGGCTAACCTAGCCTTTAGCCTGATTGTCAGTTCCGGTTCAGCACAAAGTAAGATCCTGGGAAATGCAGCCCGCATAGCGATTATTGCCTTAGTGTCTGCAATGGCGCTGCAACAAATGGGCATCGCCAGCGATATCGTTAACTTGGCGTTTGGTTTGTTGTTGGGCGCGATCGCTGTCGCCATCGCCCTCGCCTTTGGTTTGGGAGGTCGCGATATCGCCGCCGATCAAGTCAGAGATTGGCTAGCCTCGTTTAAAGACAAGAAAGACAAATACTAAGTAACGTAAGTTGCTAGTTACCTTTTGAGGGCTGCTAATCGCTAATGGCTAATAGTTAATTGCTAATGGTAAAGCCAGAAAATATTTTCACCAGCAATTAGCCATTAGCAATTAGCGATTAGCTATTGGCAATTTCAACTTCGCTTGCAACTCATCTTTGAGGCGATTGAGAATCGATTCTTCATCAAGCGATGCCAAAATGCTCGATACAACTGCTTTTGGGCCATCTGGTCCCCAAGCAGCGCCATTAGCCAAGTAAGTTTTCGTTACTTGTCCGATGGCATAGGAAGAAACACCGGCAACCCCTGCTTGGGTAAGAGCGACGGATACGTAAGCACCTAAAGACGCCCCACCCGTTGCGGGTGTTGCCAAACCCAACAAGCTTTTCAGCGAACTTAAACCGAAGTTAGCCAGCAATTCCCCTGCACTTAAACCACCCATTGCGATCGCAATCTTTTGCAGTAAGTTAACCGCTCCGGCTTGGGTCATCCTAATACCATATAGTTTAGATAAAGTCAAGATTAACGCCACATCAATTGCAGCGCTGCTGAATAAATCGATGACTGCGATTGGGTTGAGCGCGATCGCCACGGCTTTAGTAATAGCTGCATTCCAAATTACTCGGTTGGCGCTACTATCTCTAATTTCCATCTTGCGCTGCACCAATTGCTCGTTGACATCATCTGCGTAGAGCATGGTATTCAAAGCAACTAAAGATTTCCCTTCTCGATCCAAAATCTCCAGGATTTTTAGCTTCAATTCATCGACTTGGGGCGTACCGGGTTGCCGCTGAACGGCTAAACTGCCATCAGGACGTCGAGTGGCTTTAGCAATTAGGGGCGATGCCGCCGCCATGACAATTTCATCGGGGGAAAGCAACTCCCGCACCCGTTCATCGCGGATTTTCTGATAAATTGCCTGTCTATCGGCGTCTGGATATTGGTCAATTTTGTTAAACACGAGCAAAATTGGCTTACCCACTTCTCGCAATTGAGACAGCGCCTCGTGTTCGACTTTGGTCATATCCCCCGCGATCGCAAATAATATCAGATCGGCACTTTTAGCCACGTCGCGCGCCAAGGTGGCGCGGGTTTCTCCGTCCACCTCGTCGAGTCCGGGAGTGTCTATGAGTTCGACTTGGGAATTGTCTGCGCCGCTAATGGTTACTTGTAGGATAGAGCGATCGCTATCCCCAGAAGGTTGCCAATTCGCCTGCTGACTCGTGCGAGTAACGCCGTGCAAAGGTCCAGTTTCAAATACTTTTTCACCCAACAGCGCATTCAGGATGGAAGATTTACCCCTTCCCACCATGCCAAAAACCGCAATCTGCACCACAGAGCGTTCTAACTTGGAAAGCATCGCTTGTAAATCTTCAATTGCTGGTTCCAGTCCAGAACGCTCTTGAGGCGTCAGATCGAGATTTTGTACCAAATCTCGCAACGCTGTTTCTGCTTGTTTGTAATTCAATTGCGCCTGAAGATCGGAAAAGCTCTCGACCGTGCTTTGGAGTTGCCGATCCAGGTCTGGGGGATTTAATGGAGTAGGGGGGAACAATGGTTTGTTGTCCCCAGAATTTTTAGTAGTCAAGAGGCGATCCTCCAAGGATGGACAGGGGATAGCTGTGGCGAGATGGGATTTTTAGCCCCATCGCCTACAGTTCGATCCTAAGAAATATTCAAATACAGATGAACGCTGACATAGGGTTCAATGTTGATGCTCTTGATGCCAAGAGGTTTTTATCATGGGTAAACAAGCTTGATATAAATCGACTAATCATTGAACCGTGAGTTCTAAACGTCTACCGGAAACCACTGCCTATGTCCGGATTACCGTACAGTCTTGGCAGTTGGGCAAAATTGAGGGCGAAGTGAGAGCGGGTGAATATGATTGGCAGTTCCAGTGGTGTTTCAAGCAGGGGAAATTATTCCTTCAGCCTTCCTTGGGACGCGCCCTGATTCAAGAACCGCTCAGCCGTTTTTTAGAAAAATCCGACTACAAACTAGAACCTGGGGGGGACTATGCTTTTACCATCCGCGCCGAGTTGTAAGATTTCAGATTTTAGATTTTAGATTTTAGATTTGTCTTCAATCTGCAATCTGCAATCTGCAATCTGCAATCCCCTATGCCCGCGATAAGTATCTTTCAATCAGGAGGATAGCAACAATGTCATCTACGGGTCGTGGGAGGGGTCGCATTCCCTTTGGAACGAGGCGAGAAAGTCCCCTTGGGGGGTACATTTGCCAGTAGCGATCGCGCGCCTCCAGGGTACTATAGCGCTCGTCTACGAGCATAATCGGCGGTGGTTCTGGCAAGTCTTGTTCTAGTTGCCGTTTCCATGCTTTAGCCGTTGTTTGATCTCCCATCACCAAAACCGAGATGGGATACTTTTGCTGCAAGCGGCAAATCGTAGCGATCGCCACTTCTGCGGCAATAACTTCGTGGTAATATACTTGGCGATCTGCTCCGATAACCGCGATACCGCATTTATCGCGTCCCGGATCGAAGCCCAAAATCGCTGACTGAGCGGGAGTAGCATAATTCATATCTTGCAGCAGAAGCCCACAGGTCTTATGCCAGATGGCTGACAAACCAAATATACCGAAAATAGAGCGGGAGCCATATAGCCCCGTATTTTTAAATCGGGGTGGAATGGCGACACGGGCAGATTTATCTGCCGTGCAGTAACCTTAGTTGTTACATAACTTATTATACCTATCGCTTGTTAGTACGGTATAGTAATAGCAATCAGAGGTAACAACAAGTGTTTTGCTTAACTTATGAGTTTCGACTAAAACCAAGCAAGCAACAGATATGTGTTTTTGAAGACTGGTTAGAGATTAACCGAAAAGTCTACAATTACGCTTTGGCCCAACGCAAGCACTGGTATAAGTCCCGTTCTTGTCAAGTAAACTCTTGTTCGTTACATTCTGAGTACATTATTCCGGCAGATACACCTCGTCCCACTTTTGTTAGTCAATGCAGGTCTTTGACAATAGCAAAAGAGCAGCACCCAGATTTAAAGCAGGTAGCAGCGCAAGTTTTACAGCAAACGTTAAAGAGACTTGAAAATGCTTTTACCTCAATGTGGGAAAACAATTTTGGTTTTCCTCGCTTTAAGAAAGTAGGTCAACTACGCTCCTTTGTATTCTCTCAGCCAGGGAGAAACCCACTCAGGAATGGAGCAGTTAAATTGCCCGTAATTGGCTGGGTAAAATTTCGCTCCTCCCGCGACATTCCAGAAGATGCTGTTGTTAAACAAACTCGCGTTGTTAAAAGAGCATCGGGCTGGTATGTCATGATTACTTTACAGTGGGATGTATCTGTGCCACAAGTTACACCATTAGCCGAAGCGTTAGGCGTAGACGTAGGATTATTAAGTTTTATCGCTACTTCTAATGGTCTTTGCATCAATCGCCCTAGATTCTTTGTAGACCTCCAACGCCAGCTTAGATTGCTGCAACAAAGAGTTAGTCGCAAAGTGAAAGGGTCACATAATTGGTGCAAAGCGACTATGAAAGTAGCAAAACTGCACGAACACATTACTAACACTAGAAAAGACTTTCATTGGAAGGTAGCACAACAACTTTGCGCTCAATCCAAGACAATTTTTGTTGAAGATTTAAATTTAGTAGGATTGTCCAGAGGAATGTTAGGAAAACACTGCTTAGACGCAGGATGGGGACAATTTTTCTCTATTCTTGAGCAGTGTTGTTTTAAGCGCGGTGTTTACTTCCAAAAGGTAGATAGTAAGAAGACAAGTCAAATTTGCCCTAACTGTGGTGCAGAAACAGGTAAAAAAGATTTGTCAGTGCGTGCTCATGAGTGTGAGAGCTGCGGCTACACAACGGATAGAGATGTAGCGGCAGCTCAAGTAGTTCTTACTAGAGGACTTGCAGCCGTTGGGCAAACGGTCAAGATGCGTGAGCGTGGGTAAAGCGGTTGCGCTCCCTATGAGTTAAGAATCCGCGTATCTTTAGATCGCGGAGTGTCAAATTTTTGAGCCTGCGTAGGCAGGTTTTGGTTGTGTAGCCCCACCCTTGAGGGTGTGGGCAGCCCCAGGTGCAAGTTGTGAGACTATTAAACATTTAGCTATCGGGTGAAGTGCGAAACATTATCTGTCCCTTTTGAACGGCTACCAGATCCATTTTGACCGGCCCCGCCGTGTAGGTAACATCTGATGCTACCACTTGCACGTCAACGGGTGTATCGGACTGTTTTAATTGCTCGATAAAGCGCATCAGCGTTTCGACGCGAGCATCGCCGATCTGAATTTTATCTACCAACACGCCAGCGCGACGCACCCGGAATTGAGAAGCTGCAATTAGCTGCTCGATCCGTTGCTCTAGCTGTTCTTGAGTCATTGTCGCCGGATTGGTGGCAGTTGCCGCTACTACTTCCCCAGCTTGAAATACGACGCGATTGGGCGTTACATCGGCAAAAACTTGGACGGCAGATTCTCCTCTGATGTAGTTGCCTGCTGAGAGAATTCTGACCACATAGTCTCGACCGTCATCAATGCGATCTACGATCTGAGCGACTTCTGTGGGAGTAATTTGTATCACTTGTTGGTTAAAATTTTTGTCACCGGGTCGAGTATTTTCAATAGCGACTTTGTTTGCCGTTACCAACAATTGATCCACGGCTTGACGCGCGGCTTTTGGCTCAACGATGCGAAGGACTCCCGTCACCAAAACTTGGTTGCGAAACAAAACTAAATTGCCGCCCCGCAACGCTTGATAATCTTGATAATACTCTTCTAAAATTTTGACTGCCCGTTGTAAGTAGGCTTGTTTGTTTTCGAGTTCTTTTTGTTGGCTTTCTAGTTGTTTAAGGCTAGTTTCCCGCTGAGCAATCACTTGGTCGCGCTGGGAAATGGTTTGATCGAGTTGGGCAATTGCCTGGTCTTGATCTGCTATTTCTTGGTCGCGTTGGGCAATTTGCGATCTAAAGGTGCCGATCTCGTTTTTCAGGCGATCGCGCTGTCCTAAAAGCGCGGCTCTTTCCTGTTGCAGTTGATCGCGCTGTCCCAGCAAATCTTTGCGTTCTGCTTGCAGTTGATCGCGCTGTCCGATTAAATTTTGCTGTTCTGCTTGCAGTTGATCGCGCTGTCCCAGCAAATCTTTGCGTTCTGTTTGTAGTTTATCCCGCTGTCCGATTAGGTTTTGGCGTTCGCCTTGCAGTTGATCGCGCTGTTCGATTAACGCTGCTCTTTCTGCTTGCAGTTGGTTTCGCTGTCCGATTAAATTTTGACGTTCTGCTTGCAGTTGAT
>DNGG01000143.1:0-8678 GCA_003486675.1 Cyanobacteria bacterium UBA11372 | reverse complement strand
TGACGTTCTGCTTGCAGTTGATCCCGTTGCTCGATCAACTTCTGGCGTTCGTCACGCAGCGCCATTACTTGGGTAGAAACTGCGTTTAATTGACCCTGAGTTTGGTTTAATTCATTTTGAGTTTTATTTAATTTATCCTGAGTTTGATTCAGTTGGCTATTAGTGTTATTTAATTGTCCTTGAGTTTGTTTTAGTTGGGCTTCGGTACGCGCTTGATTCGTAGTTGCTTCAGACAGCTTGGCTAACGTCGATTGCAAAGATTGATTTGTTGCATCGAGTTTTTGCTGTGCTTCTGCCTGCTGAGATTTAGCTTGGGTTAGCTCGGTTTCTACTTGACTTTTTTGAGTTTTAGTTTTTTCCAGTTCCTTGCGAGCATTGCGGAGATTTTTCTGAATTTTTTCCAGTCTAAATACCCCCGTGCGTAGTTGCTCGCTCGCACCAAATAATATCGCCAGCGTCGAGGCAGAAATCAAACTACCCGTCAAAACGGTAATTAAAATTGCCGTCTTGCGGGGACGTAAATTGAATAGGCTCAGCCTTGCCTTGCCTACCTTCGTGCCGACGCGATCGCCTACTGACGCGATCGCTCCTCCCAACACCAAAATTGCCGCAATCAGTATCCACCCGGTGGTCATATTGTTTCACGATCCTCACCCAGTTACAGCCTACCTCATGCTTAGTGCGCTTGCTGTTTTACCTGTTGGACTAGGTAAATTGATGGCTTAAGGCGACTGGATTGTGTACGGTAATTTTTTTCTTGTGGATCGAAATCATTTTTTCTTGACGCAGATCTCCCAACAAACGAGTCACCGTCACTCTAGTCGAACCTATGGCTTCGGCGATCGCTTGATGAGATAGCTTCAAATCTATCGTAATCCCTTCTGCACCAGGAACGCCAAAATCTCGGCACAGAATTAGCAGAAAGCTGACTAATCTCGATCCCATGTCTCGGTGCGCCAGTGTCTCGATCATCATCTCGGTTTGCAGGATGCGCGATGACAACCCGCGCAGCATTAACATGGCAAATTCTGGATTATCTTTCAGCGCTTGCTCTACCTGGTCGATCGGCGCTGATAGCAGCTCCACTGGGGTGAAGGCCACCGCATGATAAAATCGATCGGATCGATTCCCCGTAATCAGCGACAGCACGCCAAAAACGCTATTTTCTCGCAGCAGGGCTACGGTAATTTCTTCCCCGGCTTCGTACACCCTGGAAAGCTTGACCGCCCCCTTGAGCAGAAAATATACTCTTTCAGCCGGATCCCCAGGGAAAAAAATGGTTTTCCCCCGCTCAAACGTTTCTACAACGGGTGGAAACGATGGATTGCTGATTTGCCGAAATACAGCTGCTAAAGGTCTATCCTGCATCACAACCATTTGATTTGTCCTCACCGAACTCTAAAGACTTTTCTCAACTCCTTAGCAATGCACTATAACCTCACACAGCTCGCGATCTGTTTCAATGTGAGTTAGTTCAACACGGCAGAACGCTTGGCCTCCCGTGTCGTTTTTCGTCTAGCAATCTTTTTTGGTTAAATGTATATTTTAACACTTTTTCTTGATATTTTCCTCCTCCTGTACTGATAAAAATCAACCAAGCTTAACTTACTCTAAACAATAATTGTATAAAATGCTACATTATTTTTAGTAAATTACCTCTGGTTGAAGCGAAAGCGTGACGGGTCAAAGGTGGTATGGAGCAATTGTAGTTCTTGGCTTCGTAGCAAGAGGGCGATTCATTTATACCAGGAATCGACTGCAAGGGGATGAGGGGCGGCAGTCCTCAAAGCTATTTTTTGGTGATTTTTTGCCGACAGTCAAGCCATCGGGGAGATGGGGACGACGATCGAGTAATATATTCCCCAGTTTGACCATCTTCGAGATCGAAAAGCTGGCGTCGAAAGTACCCCAGTCTCCGATATAATAAACGTTTATGCTGAATTTAACTGGAAAAAACGCCCTCGTGACGGGCATCGCCAACGATCGCTCGATAGCCTGGGGTATTGCTCAACAACTGCATAAAGCAGGCGCGAATCTTGGCATCACCTACCTACCCGATGACCGGGGTCGCTTTGAAAAAAAAGTATCCGAACTGGTAGAACCCCTGAATCCAAGTCTATTTTTACCCTGTGATGTTCAAAATGACGAGCAGATTCAGGCTACCTTCGAGACTATCCGCGACAAGTGGGGCAGATTAGACATTCTGATCCATTGTTTGGCCTTCGCCAATAAAGATGATTTATCAGGAGATTTTAGCAGAGTCTCTAAAGAAGGGTTCAACCTGGCTTTAGATGTCAGCGCTTACTCGCTGATTCAACTGAGTGCAGCAGCCAAACCGTTAATGACAGAAGGTGGCAGTATCGTCACGCTAACCTATTTAGGCGGCGTGCGGGTCGTTCCCAACTATAACGTGATGGGAATCGCCAAAGCCGCCTTAGAAATGAACGTTCGTTACCTAGCATCGGAATTAGGCGCGCAAAATGTCCGCGTGAACGGGATCTCAGCAGGGCCAATTCGCACCCTGGCGTCCTCCGCTGTGGGCGGAATTCGCGATATGATTTCCCACGTCGAGGAAGTCGCCCCGCTGCGACGAACTGTAACGCAGTTAGAGGTGGGAAATGCGGCGGCTTTCCTTTGTAGCGACTTAGCTAGCGGCATAACAGGTCAAATCCTGTACGTCGATGCGGGATACGAAATCATGGGAATGGGCTAAAAGAGAATTGTAGATTTTAGATTTTAGATTTAAATCTGAAATCTGAAATCTGCAATTATCAATTAGCAATTAGCAATTATTAAATTATGCAGACAAGCGAATCGCTACGCGACGGCTACGCCGAACGCCCAACAACCGACACCCAACATCCTGAACTAATTCTACCCGCCCGGACTGCTTCAGTCAGCCGTAAAACCGGGGAAACTGATGTATATGTGAGTCTAAATTTAGATGGAACGGGTAATTGTTCTGCCTCAACGGGGATTCCATTTTTAGATCACATGCTGCATCAAATATCTTCCCACGGACTGATTGACTTGGAGGTTCGAGCCAAGGGAGATATAGAAATAGACGACCACCACACCAACGAAGATGTGGGGATAACATTGGGGCAAGCTTTGGGGAAAGCGTTGGGCGATCGCAAAGGCATTGTCCGCTTTGGTCATTTCCTCGCACCTTTGGATGAAGCGTTAGTTCAGGTGGCGCTAGACTTTTCCGGACGCCCGCACTTAAGTTATGGTTTGGAAATTCCTACCCAGCGCGTTGGCACTTACGATACTCAATTAGTGCGGGAGTTTTTCGTAGCAGTGGTGAATCATTCTCAGATGACGCTGCATATCCGACAATTGGATGGAATTAATTCGCATCACATCATTGAAGCAACGTTTAAAGCATTTGCTAGGGCAATGCGAATGGCGGTAGAAGTCGATCCCCGTCGTGCGGGTGCAATTCCTAGTTCTAAGGGTGTGTTGTAGGTAAGATTTAGTCTCTATATGTAGGGTGCGTTAACGCAGTGTAACGCACCATCTCCACTAACCAATCAAAACTCATTCGTTAGTAAAAACCGATAACAATTTTGTCTTGCGATCGCATATTTTCCCAAGAAGATACAAGAGTGCGATCGCCTGCAACGCTATTTGAACGCAAAAACCCCGCTTTCTCAGAGAAAACGGGGATCGTTTCAGTGGTAGACTACGTTTGCCGCAGGGTGTTCAATATTTACGCTAGACCAAAACCAAACTGTTGCCTCACTTCCTCAATTGGAGTTTTGTCAATAAAGTGAGCGATCGCTGCCTTTCCAAGGGTTTCGGTAGCTTTTGCTGCACCCCAACCTGCGATAATAGTTCCAAGTCCAGGCAACAATGGTAATAGATTCCCTGCTAGATAGTCGGGTATTCCCTCAGCAAAAAACCCAAGCATACTGTCCCAAGACAAATCACCAATACCTCCTGCTAATTCCCCACCTACACCTATAAAGGCTCCTTTGAACCCAATATTTGTCAAAAAATATCCTACATTTTCTAAAGAAAAATCTTCTCCTGAAATGTACATGATTTCTCCAATCATAGCCATTTGCATTAGAGAAACTATCAGTCCGTTGGGAATAGGGATCGGTGCAGCAGCGAGGACGCCAGCAAAACTACAACGGTTATACACAATGGTACTCGCTACGCTTTTTTGATATTCTTTTATCTTAGCCAAACGTAGCATTTCATTTTTCGCTTCTTTTGGAAGATGCTTAACCAGTAATTCTTGCAAACGGTCTATATTACAACGGAAATCTGGTTCTATTGTTCCATCTTCTTGATACTCAGCCAAAGCAGATACTGGAACAACTTCTTCAAAGCTATTTCTCAAAAATTCTCTTGATGAGATGTGCCTTGTGAGAGAAAAAACCGCATCTTCGATATTCTTGTTTTTACCAGCATGGTCAGTAGGCAATTTGTGAATATAAGATGGATGAAGCAGATCGCATTGCGTGACCAAACCGATAAGACGTAGATCGCGCTGGTGAATGTTTTTAATCTCCCTTAGAATTTTCTCGACCGGATCGAGAACCTGATCGATACCTGAATTTACCAGTTTAGCTTGGCAAAGAAAAAGAGCTACATCTGGGCAATTTTTTCGGACTGCATCCAAGATGGTCTTTTCAGGCAAAGTCTTTGAAGGTTCTAGTAAACCTCGTGTATCTAAAAATTCTATAACCTTGCTATCTCGCTCATACTCAAACCACTCTGATTTTGCCGTCCCCGATCTGACATGTCCAACCTCTGCGACGTTTGCACCGAATATAGCGTTGATCAGCGATGATTTACCTGCACCACGCTGACCAAAAATCATAAAACGGGGCGGACGGCTTGCTAGGATTAGACTATCTATTTCAT
Organism: Cyanobacteria bacterium UBA11372; assembly: GCA_003486675.1. Classification (GTDB taxonomy): domain Bacteria; phylum Cyanobacteriota; class Cyanobacteriia; order Cyanobacteriales; family Aerosakkonemataceae; genus Microseira. Next base: position 3,800 of record DNGG01000143.1, on the reverse strand, counting down.
TCAAGTACCTCTCAATGTCCCGTTTAACCCAGTCTGGTAATGGGGAGAGTATCCTACGAATCCAGGTAATTAGTGCTTCGTAGCTTTTCAGGCGATCGTTAGATATGGTCATCTGTGATTTGAATCGCTAAACTGCTTCCGTGTTCAGTAAATTTTGTCACGGTATACTTGATGACACAAACAGTGGATATACCCAAAACAAAACTATGAAAAAATTAAGCAGAATCACCCTTGACCCAGAAGTAATGGGGGGTAAACCCTGTATTCGAGGTTTACGAGTGACTGTAGGGACTATAGTCGGATTAATGGCATCGGGACATTCACCTTCTGAAATTTTACAGGCATATCCCTACTTGGAAGAAGCAGATATTTATGAAGCGCTTGCTTATGCAGCGTGGCGAGTTGAAGAAGTAGAAATTTCCCTCACATCCGCGTGAAAATCTTAATTGACATGAATCTTTCACCTGAATGGACTCAGGTGTTTGATCGATACGGCATACAATCTGTTCATTGGTCTACAGTCGGCGATCCTGCTGCTACAGATCGCGTTATTATGAACTGGGCAAAAATAAATGGGTACGTCGTCTTTACTCACGATCTCGATTTTGGCGCCATATTAGCAGCTACTCAAGCCGATTCACCTAGCGTGATTCAGGTGCGGATTCAAGATCTGCTACCTGCAAATTTAGAAAGTTTGGTGATTCAGGTGTTGCGTCAATATGAGTCTATTATCTTGCCTGGAGCTTTGATTGCTGTAGATCAAAACCGCTCTAGGGTAAGGATTCTGCCGATTACGCCGCCATAAGTGCGATCGGGGACACAAAGCGATCGCTCTTTAGACAGACCCCTCCCCCCCATGCATATGATATAAAAGTCAATACTTCTTAACTATATTTTATCAATGCTGGTTTCCTCCTCCGAGTTGTCCGATCTGAAAAAAACCTTGACAAAAAAGCTTTTTTTTGGTAAAGAGGTAAGTTCGGAACTGCTGGCAATTTTGCTGGTTTACTTCGTGCAGGGCATTATAGGACTGGCACGCCTAGGGATTAGCTTTTTTCTCAAAGACGAACTGGCGTTGAGTCCAGCGGAAGTATCAGCCTTGATGGGGATTGCCGCCCTGCCGTGGATCGTCAAGCCGCTATTTGGCTTTATGAGCGATGGATTGCCGATTTTAGGTTACCGACGGCGACCTTATTTAATATTGTCGGGATTGCTGGGATCGGCGTCTTGGATTTGTTTGGCGACGGTAGTACATACCGCTATTGCGGCGACGGCGGCGATCGCTCTCAGTTCACTAGCAGTTGCCGTCAGCGATGTGATAGTAGATTCCCTAGTCGTCGAACGAGCGAGGGGGGAATCTGTCAGCCATGCCGGATCGCTTCAATCCCTGGCTTGGGGTAGTTCGGCGCTGGGAGGCTTAATCACCGCTTACTTTAGCGGCTATTTATTAGAACATTTCAGCACCCGTACCGTATTCGGAATTACGGCTACGTTTCCGCTGATTGTTTCCTGCGTCGCTTGGTTAATTGCCGAGTCGCCTGTATTTGAGATGCCGGATGCTCGTAGCGTTTGGAACCAAGTACAGCAACTGCGGAAAGCCGTTAGCCAAAAAGCGATCTGGTTGCCTACAGCCTTTCTATTCCTTTGGCAGTGTACCCCAACCGCAGATGCAGCATTTTTCTTCTTCAGTACTAACGAATTGGGGTTTGAACCAGAATTTTTGGGACGGGTGCGCCTGGTAACCAGCATCGCATCTTTACTCGGAGTCTGGCTGTTTCAAAGATACTTTAAAACGATTCCATTTCGGACTATTTTTGGTTGGAGTACGGTAATATCGACCATTTTGGGGATGTCGATGTTACTGCTAGTTACTCACACCAATCGCGCGTTAGGAATTGATGACAAATGGTTTAGTTTAGGCGATAGTCTCGTCCTCACGGTGATGGGACAAATTGCTTACATGCCGATTTTAGTATTAGCCGCCAGACTCTGCCCAGAGGGAGTAGAAGCAACCTTGTTTGCCTTGCTAATGTCAGTAGTGAATTTGGCAGGAATGCTCTCTTATCAGTTTGGAGCTTTACTAATGCATTGGTTTGGTATTAGTGCAACCAACTTTGAGTCACTCTGGCTGTTAGTTGTGATTACCAACCTCAGCAGGCTTTTGGCTTTACCGTTTTTGGGTTGGTTACCAACCGGAGATACCCAAACAAACCTAGAATCTCATAAAATTCAACCCATCCCGGCTGTGGAACTAGATTCTACCGCTTCCACACACATGGGACAGCCGTTTTTGCCAGATCTAATGTCCGAATTAGTGCCGCATTCTCGCTTAGTCGAAGTTGAGAAGACAGTTGAATAATCAATGGGTAAAGGGTAATATCTAAGGCGTAGTAGGTAAGATAAAAAAATCCGATTACCAATTCCCAATTCCCAATTCCCAATTCCCAATTAGCATTATGCAGACCTTTCAACTATACGAACACGCTTCAACCGTTCCAGCAACGCCTTATAATGCCCAAGATTGGCAAAGGGGATACGAATCTCTTAAACAAGAGTATGATTACTGGATCGATGATATAGAAGGAGAAATTCCCCAGAATTTAAACGGAACTTTGTTTCGCAACGGCCCTGGTTTGCTGGATATTAACGGGCAGCGCATCCACCATCCATTTGATGGAGATGGCATGATTGCCAAGATTGTTTTTAAAGATGGTCGCGCCCACTTTTCCAACCGCTTTGTCCGGACGAAAGGCTATCAAGAAGAACAGGCGGCGGGGAGAATTCTGTATCGCGGTGTATTTGGCACTCAAAAACCAGGGGGTTGGTTAGCGAATGCGTTTGATTTAAGGCAGAAACATATCGCCAATACGAATGTAATTTATTGGGGCGATAAACTTTTGGCGTTGTGGGAAGCGGCGGAACCTTATCGCTTAGACCCTTACACCCTAGAAACTTTAGGACTAGAATACCTTGATGGGTTGTTAGATCCAGGTGATGCTTTTGCTGCCCACCCCCGCATTGATGGGGAAACTGAGAGATTGGTAAACTTTTCTATCAAACCTGGTTTATCGAGTACGATTACGATCTACGAATTCGAGCCATCGGGCAAGCTGTTGACAAAGCACGCCCATTCGGTTCCGGGTTTTGCCTTTATTCACGATTTTGCGATTACACCGAATTACTGTATTTTCTTTCAGAATCCGGTGACGTTTAATCCGCTGCCTTTTGTGTTGGGTTGGCGAGGCGCGGCAGAGTGCATTAAGTTTAACCCAAAGCGACCAACGCAAGTTATTATTATCCCCCGCAATCCCAAGCAACCGATGCAATTGCTTCAAACCGAAGCGGGTTTTGTTTTCCACCATGCCAATGCCTTTGAGCAGGGGGATAAAATCTATTTGGATTCAATTTGTTATGAGTCCTTGCCTGCTGTTGAAGCTGAATCGGATTATCGCCAAACTAATTTTGAGGCTTTATCTCCTGGACAGTTGTGGCGGTTTGAGATTAATTTGAATAACTCCCAGGCAGAGCCGTGGGAGCGAGCAGGTAGCTCCCAGGCAGAGCCGTGGCAGCGAGCAGGTAGCTCCCAGGCAGAGCCTTGGCAGCGAGCAGGTAGCTCCCAGGCAGAGCCTTGGCAGCGAGGGGTGCAGCGTCAGATTTTGGAAAGTCGGTGCTGCGAGTTTCCTTGGGTTAATCCAAAAAAAGTAGGGCAGCCTTATCAATATCTTTATTTGGGTGCCGCTCATGCGCCCCAGGGTAACGCTCCGCTTCAGGCAATTCTTAAACTTGATTTAAACTCGGGT
>DNGG01000513.1:778-4010 GCA_003486675.1 Cyanobacteria bacterium UBA11372 | reverse complement strand
GTGCAAGCAATTAATCAATCTTCCGTTGATGTGGAAATGGCGCTATCGGAAGCGATGCGTTTGGGCTGTTTAAATACGGCTTCCGACTTGGTAAAACAAGCCGCACAGTTGGAACAAACGATTGCCAAACTTTATACAACTTGGAAGCGTTTGGGCAGTTTGGCAGATAGGTTGTATGTGGATACGGGGGCGAGTACTCCTAACTTGCGATCGCTCATCACTTGCATCGAACGCCTGTCTGGTGAGGTAATCGAAGTACCCCTCGATGATATGGGCGATCGCACTGTGCGTTTGCGAATTCTTTCTGATTCCTAGTTATACTAATTTCCCATGAAAATGCTGGACATCAACATTTAGGAATTGTAGGGGCGGGTTTTACCAACAATCTTTGTCAGAAACAAACAATTGAAATAAACCCGCCCCGCCCCAAGTTTTTCGCATTAATGGGAAAACGGTATTACCCGATCTGTAGGGACATAACAACCCTGATATCTCGGTTAATCTAATAACGTTAATCGTGCCGTATCCCTACGCCTGCGATCTGTGGTTGAATCTAATTTGAAATAATAATATCATCTCCGGTTGTATCGGTATTGTATACGGTCGGGGCGGGTTTAATGAGATATCTCGTGGTTCCGTAGACTGGTTGGTAAAACCCGCCCCTACAATATCAAAAATTATACACTACCATTGCTACCGGACATCATATAACGCGATTAAAAACCTAAGTCGATTGAATTTACTTCGGCACCGACCAAGAACGCACTTCACCCAAGGTAACCGGCATCGGATCTCTAACATCAATCGTAAACCGGAATACCTTCTTTGCCCTCCGACTATTTTCCGGGTCAAAAAACTTCAATTTCACATCCCAACAATCGCTATCGAGGCGACAGAATGGACTTTTTTCCACTTCAATGCTGTCGAGTTCCATCCCTCGCGCCACCGCTTCAGCAAAAGTAGAAGCTGCTTGAAACGCATTCGTAGCCGCAAAATTGAGCGCCCTATCTCTAGAAGTTTGTCCCAAATTCCGCAAGTCGAAATAGATGCGCTTCAGGAAACTAGCCAAAGAACGTCGCATTCCTTCTTCATTCGCCTCTCCCGCTTCAGAACTTACCGTTTGTAAGGCAGAACTCACCAGATTATTCACTTTCCAGCCGTACATTCCCCGCGTATTTTGCACCGAAATTACCGGCACGACTTGCCCCGAAAAAAGTTTCACCGTTCTATCCGTCAGCTTTCCCGGAATGCTTGCCCGTTCGATGTAATCTTCGCTGTTTTCTGGTTCCACTTGTCCGGCTAAAATTAGCTGCAAGGTTTCGTAGATATCTGCGGCAAATGCACCCACAGGTTCAATCGCATAAACCGGAGTTAATTCGATATTCAGCGTCCAAATTAAAGCTTTCGCTTCTGACAGATTTTCGCCCAAATAATCCACCATCTGACGCGCATCGTAAGGATTGGCAGGGACGAGAGTACCATCGATATTTACCCCAGGCATTAATTGTTTGAAAGTGTCGCGCCTCGCCTCGGTGCCAAAGTCATAGCCCAAGGTTCCCAAAGCATAAACTAAGTTTGATTTTTGGCTGGCAGTAACGCCATCAGCGGTCATGTAGTTATTCATGGCAGATAGTTCTAAATTTTGTACGGTATTTGGAGCGATAGTCGCGGTTGCTGCTGGTAACACCGAGTTCGCCAGAAATGGTTGCAACTGATAACTTGCACCAATCTCAATCAAAGGCAGAGCCTCCATATTCTCGTTCCCAGGTTCGTGATTCTCGTTCCCAGGTTCGTGATTCTCGTTCCCAGGTTGAACCTGGGAACGAAAGTTTGGAGGCTCCGCCTCCCGATAGTTAATCCCAGAAACTGCAACGCTGGTCGCTAAAACAGGGGCAATTTCCGGTTGATTTATCCCAGTTAATAACTCCCCAGTTAGTAACTCAAACGCACCCGGAATATTCAACTTCCCCCGCAAACACCGTTCCGGTTCTTCCACCTCTTCCGGGTTGCAAGGAATCGCACTATTTAAAATCGCAGTCCGAATCGCTTCCGCATTCGGTTTTTCCCCTCGTTGCAGTTGCATACTCATCAACAATGCCGCCGTACCCGTCACAATCGGTGCCGCACAACTGGTGCCTTTTTTGCGCGCAGGTTCGTCGGTGCCTGGTTGTGCCCCCAGGATATTTTCCCCAAATGCCAGCACCCCTTCAGACTCGTAATTGCCGCCGTAGTTGCTGAATTTAAACGGCTGTTCGTCGTCTCGCATCGCGCCGACGGTAAGGACGCCCGGAAGCACGGCGGGAATGCACCAACATTCGCCTTTGTCGTTACCGCCAGGGGCAACCACCAGAATATTATTATCCTGGCACTGACGCACAGCGCGAGCAATCAAATCGTGGGCAATTCCGGTTTGGGTGGGATGACAAGCTGCACAGTGAATGATATTTGCACCCAACTCTAGCGCTAGGTTGAAGGCGCGGGAAAGGTTGAGGGGGGAGATGAATTCGTCACCTTCGCCGCTGGTGTCGATGGGGATGTTGAAGGCGCGACAGTTGGGGGCGATACCTGGGGCGGGAGAGCCGTGTTGACCGACAATGGTGCTAATAATGTGCGTCGCGTGGAAGTCGCAATGCAGGCGGTGCAGGATGGGTTGTGGAATCTGTTTTTGGATGGCTTCTATTTCTTGTTTCAGCGCTTGCACGGCTGTGTGTTCGTCTAAGTCTTCACTATCGGTATTGTCGCTATTGTTTTTTAGCTCTTTTTTGAGGTCGGCTTTTTGCTTTTCTAGGGCTTCTATTTGCCAGAATAATTCTACATATTGCGGCTCAATTGGTGCGGGTTCTTCTTGCCAATAGGGTTGCAGTCGGGTGAGGTTGGCTCCTTGAAAGCAGGCGCGTTCGGTATCGGCAGAACCATCGAGGATGGCAATAGTAATGCGGGGGTCACCTTTGGTATGCGTCCAAAGTTCGGGGATTCCGGGGATGGTGATGAGGTCGGGCATTATACTAGATTAATGATTGATGATTGAGGGATTTTACAGCCAATATCTTGTTGATTTAGATTAAATAAAATGGTTTTATGGAGACACTAAATTCTCATGATTTAGTTGAAACAATCCTCCAGCAATATGCAAAGAGCGCAGTTGGCGAAGGTACGGAAGTTGAAGTCATATGATGTCCGCCCAATTGCCCATAATAAAAAACCTCACCCAGTTGTTGCGTAGGGACACGGC
>DNGG01000513.1:0-511 GCA_003486675.1 Cyanobacteria bacterium UBA11372 | reverse complement strand
ATCTTAAGGACATGATATCATTGCCGATGTCAGATGACATTATCTGGTGATGTTTGTTGGTTGGCGGGATGAAGTTCAGGTTTATGGGAGTTTGATTCATATTGATATCAAAGGTAATCGCATTTGGATTCAGCGAGATGGTACCCAGGAGGGAATTGCTCAACAATTGGTTGATGCTGGGGTTCCCAAGAGTGATATTGTGTTGGGTTATCGCTCGCCTTTTGTGAGGCAATTTACTGGGTTTGCAGTGGGTGTTGAGCAACCAAGCAATTCTAACCGCAAGCAGTTAGAAGGGGTCAATACTAACTAACCCCTTCGGATTCTGACCAAAATGGGCAGCAATTGCCCGTGCCTTTTTCCTGGCAACTCTGGGGCATAATACCGGGGTTGTTGGTATTTAGGCTAGCAGATTTTATCAGAGAACGTTCTACAGGAATTGTCAAAATTGGGAACAGGTTTTTCTGGTTCATAGGGATGGGAAAAATGTTTCATATTATGTCCGGTCGATTAC
>DNGG01000668.1:1003-8596 GCA_003486675.1 Cyanobacteria bacterium UBA11372 | reverse complement strand
CAATCCCTGAAAAAAACGATGCCACTCGCAAACGCCTTTCCATTATGCTCGTATTCATAGGGTTATTACTTGACTATACCCAATATATTGGGTATAGTCAAGTACTTTGAGGTTGAAACATCAATGATAACTGTAAGGTGGAGGCTGAAAGAGTTGCTCCAGAGTGAGGGAATAACTCAATATCAGCTAATGAAGCTTGCTCAGGGTAGAGTGAGTAAGAATACCATAGGAAGTGCGGTTCGGAATGAACTTAATGGCGTGCAGTTTAGTACGTTGGCAGCAATAATAGACGTGCTAGAATCTCATCTTGATAGGCAGATTGGCATTGCTGAAATCATAGAAGTTAGAAGAGAAATGATTGATGAGTCGCTCTAAGGTATAGGTCGTTAAAACAGAAAGCTTACCCCAAGACAGAGGCGCTTTAAAATCAGGAGATCGACATTAAAAGTAGCCGTTTAAAAACCTCTCGTCAGTCAGCTATGTTTAAAAGTTTAACAGTCACAGGGGCTATCATTGCACTTGGATTAGTTGGTGGTTTAGATTACTCAGCGATCGCTCAAACTGAACCGGCACGACCTGCATCGTCATCCCGCCAAAGTCAGATCGGTGCGATTGACAGACAGTTTATTATCGACGCTGCTCAGGGGGGAATGGCAGAAGTTAGACTGGCACAGCTTGCTTTGGAGCGCTCAAGAAATGAACAAGTCAGGGAATTTGCCCAGCAGATGATTGATGAACATACACGAGCAAATCAGGAACTGATGAGCTTAGCAACTCAAAAGGGAGTGACGCCGCCAACAACACCAGGTCCCAAGTATGAAGCCGCAATGAGACAGCTGATGCAACTATCTGGAGAAAGTTTCGACCGCGCTTATATGAGCGAGGCAGGACTTAACGGACACATGGAAAGTGCGGCGGTATATCAGCGTCAAGCGATGTTGGGACAAGACCCCGATCTGAGAGCTTTTGCTGCTAGAATCTTGCCCAGAGTGCAGGATCATTTGCAAATGGCTGGCAGAATGACGGGTAATACTTTTGCTTTTTCAGATGACAATAATCTGCGTTCTATCCCTGATATGCAGATGAATCAATAACAGGACTTACGCAACAACCTGGTTTCTACGTTCATCGTCGGTAAATCTTGCATTTGCTTGTAGGGGCACGGCGTAGGAAACTCTTCTCGTTACCAGCAAAAACGATCGATGCCGTGCCCCTACTGAATGCGATCTTTTTTCTGATATTATTTTTTCCACTGGTAATGGGTAATTGTCAAGACTAGACTGCCAATGAATCCAATTACCAATTACCAATTACCAATTACCAATTACCAAATTTATCTATTAGTAGATTCCAGATATTGCTGTAAATCTTTAGTTCGCTGTTCGGTCAATCTTGCCAAACAACTCGCTTGAATCATCGGTGCCATTGTTCCCCCTTCAACTTCACTGCGTTCAAAATTGCAACTAGCATCGCGATATCTAATCCACGCTTGCTGTGCAGTCACTAATTGCTGTCTGCGCGAGGCAGGTAGCTTAGGCAGCAATTGTTGATAAACTTGATTTAACCTGCGATCCGCATTGCGATAGGCAATTCCCGCACAGACATTCATTTCTGATTGCGTTTGAGGATTGTTACAGTTCGGTTGTTGAGCAACTTGTACGCCTGCTACATTAGACCTCTGCAAAAACTCTTGTAGGGTAGGCGTCTCGCCTGCGCCTGCTACATTAGACCTCTGCAAAAACTCTTGTGGGGTAGGCGTCTCGCCTGCCCTTGACTCTAGTTTGCCTGCCCTTGACTCTAGTTTATGGAAAATGATATTGGGACTTGCATTGGCAATTGTCCCCGCAGCAATTCCCAAACCGAAAAGCGTTACCGTGCCAATTGTAGCTAATGAAAATTTACCCATTGCAGAAATTTTAAGTGAATATAACTACAACTTAGCAAATGCGTTCCCGCCACGGTCGCGCCTGTCCCTATTCTTTTCTAACCGCAATATTTCTTAACTTCATCAAAAATTTACCGAATTGACAGCTAAAGTTCATTACTCCTTCATATTTTTACACGCTCTGCTAGTGAAAATATTGTACCTTGCAAAACAGAAATGAAATAGGTAAATTTCATGAAAAAAAAGCTGACCGCCCTTAAAGCTGCCTTCGTTCTCAGTACATTCACCGCCTTTTGTCTAAGCGCATCCTCTGCCAGTGCAGCCTTATTAGTCGGCAATACCAGAGGTGACAACGTACTCCTATTTGACGAGCAAAACGGACAATTACTTGGGGATTTCATTCCGGCTAACAGCGGTGGTTTAATCGATCCAGATGACATAAACTTTGGCCCCGACGGTAACCTCTACATCTCTAGCGGAAAAACCCCCGAAACTTCCGCCATTTTGCGCTACGACGGCAAAACCGGGCAATTTCTAGATGTTTTCGCCTCTGGCGGCGGGTTATTGCGCCCCTATGGTGCGGCATTCGGCCCCGATGGTTATCTTTACGTCAGTAGTTTCCTCACCGACCAAATTTTGCGCTACGACGGCAACACAGGTGCATTTATCGATGTATTTGCTTCAGGCAATCGTCAACCAGGTGGATTAAACGGTCCAAACGATTTGCTATTCGGGTCTGATGGTAGTCTTTATGTAACTACTCAAGGCAGCGTCGCGATTAACGGCAGTCCTGATTTTAGCTTTGGTCTTCCCAGCCAAGTGTTGCGTTTTGATATAAATACAAAAACATCTACAGTATTTATAGATCAGCCAGCACCATCACCCGACAGTTTTGGATTTGTCAGTTTTCTCGGACTAGCTTTTGGCCCCAACGGTGACTTATTTGTCAGCGATTTTGCTAACGATATTAGACGTTACGACTTGACAACAGGAACGTTAGTTGATACTTTATCGACCAATTACACGGGAACTGTTCCGAGTAACAATTTCATCGGTAACTTGACCTTTGGGCCTAACAACGATCTTTACACCGTCGGCTTTGATTTTACAAACAATAACTTTGGCGCAATTCTCCGTTATGACGCAGTGACGGGAAATCCCTTGCCTTCACCGGGTAATAGGGGTTCCATTTTCGTACCCACTAACAGTCGGCTGTTGCGTCCTATCGGCATCACGTATACTTCAGAACGGCTTACTCCCGTACCTGAGCCTACTACAACTGCTGGTTTACTGACAATAGGAGCAATGTTTCTCTGTTGCACTTCTAAGAAGTCAAAGCAAACAAATTAATTAACGGAAGTTGCGAATTGCTAATGGCTAATTGCTAATTGCTAATTGGTAATTGCTAATTGCTAATTGGTAATTGCTAATTGGTAATATAGCATTTTCCCTGAGATTAGCCATTAGCCATTAGCTGCACGTTTGAGTCGGTGTAGGGACAAGGCATCGGAAACCTTATCTACAAGCGAACATTTGATGATTGCCTTGTCCCTTCGGACATAGAAATGGAGTAGCATTAACAAATGACTACTCCTGTTAAACCGATTAATCTATTCGAGTACGAAACCTGCGCCAAAGAGCATCTATCCCAGATGGCGCTAGATTACTATGCCAGCGGTGCCTGGGACGAAATTACCCTGCGGGATAACCGCGCCGCTTTTGAACGCTACAAACTCCGCCCCCGGATGTTGGTAGATGTGAGTCAGCGAGACTTAAGCACGAAAATACTTGGTCAAACTTTACCCCTGCCGATTTTAATTGCACCGATGGCGTTTCAGTGTTTGGCGCATCCAGAAGGAGAAATTGCCACCGCCAAAGCTGCGGCGAAATTGGGAAGCACAATGGTATTAAGTACCCTAGCAACAAAAAGTATCGAAGAAGTTGCCTCAGTCTCGCAAAACCCCAATTACCGATTATGGTTCCAATTGTACGTGCATCGCGACAGAGGTTTAACAAAATCATTGGTAGAACGCGCATATAAAGCAGGATATCAAGCACTTTGCCTCACCGTTGATGCGCCGGTTTTAGGTAAGCGAGAACGCGATATGCGCAATCAATTCGTATTACCCCAGGGGATGGAATTGGCGAATTTAACCCCACTATCCGATTTAGAAATAGGTTACAAACCGGGGGAATCTGGTTTATTCGCTTACTTTTTAGAACAGTTAAATCCGGCATTAACTTGGAAAGATTTGGAATGGTTGCAATCTTTATCGCCGCTACCGTTAGTCGTCAAAGGGATTTTGCGGGGAGATGATGCAGTGCGGGCGGTGGAATGCGGCGCTAAGGCGATAATTGTATCGAATCATGGGGGGAGACAATTGGATAGCGCGATCGCATCCATCGACGCCCTCTCAGAAATCGTCGCCGCTGTCGGAAATCAAGCAGATGTTTTGGTAGATGGCGGCATTCGTCGCGGCACAGATATCCTCAAAGCTTTAGCATTAGGCGCAAAAGCCGTATTATTAGGACGCCCAATCTTGTGGGGATTAGCAGTAGGTGGAGAAGCAGGAGTTCAACACGTGCTTGAACTATTGCGCGATGAATTAGATATAGCAATGGCATTGAGTGGTTGTGCCAAATTGTCAGATATCGACCCCAGTTTAGTAGTTGCCTTAAAATATCTTAATATAAATTATTGAACGACTTTTCTAAGGCCGTACCGCAAAATGAATCTACCCGCTTCCAGCAGACTGCAATTTACTCCCGATTTAAACATCTGCCGCTTACTAAACGGCATGTGGCAAGTATCCGGCGGACACGGACGCATTAACGCAGACGCTGCCATCCAAACCATGTTTAAATACCTCGATGCCGGTTACACAACTTGGGATATGGCAGACCATTATGGCCCCGCTGAAGACTTTATTGGCGAGTTTAGGCGTCAATTAATCGCCACGCGAGGTGAAACAGCTTTATCCAACTTGCAAGCATTTACCAAATGGGTACCAAGACCCGGTAAAATGACCAGAAAATTGGTGGAAGATAATATTGATATCTCCCGTCGCCGAATGCAAGTTGATGCCTTAGACTTGATGCAATTCCACTGGTGGGAATACCGGGATAAAAATTACCTCGACGCCCTCAAGCATATGGCAGATATGCAAACTGAGGGAAAAATCAAACACCTGGCATTAACTAACTTCGATACAGAACATTTGAAAATTATCGTTGACAACGGCATCAAAATAGTATCCAACCAAGTGCAATTTTCGATTGTTGACCGCCGTCCCGAAGTCGAGATGATTCAGTTCTGCCAACAGCACGATATCAAACTTTTCACTTACGGTACAGTTTGCGGCGGTTTGCTATCAGAAAAATACCTGGGACAACCAGAACCCCGTGGCGGACAACTCGACACCGTGAGTTTGAGGAAATACAAAAACATGGTAGATGCTTGGGGTGGTTGGAATTTGTTGCAAGAATTGCTTTCTGTTTTAAAGGGAATTGCAGATAAGCATGGAGTTAGTATTGCTAATGTGGCAGTTCGTTATATTTTGGATAAACCAGCAGTAGGCGGTGCGATTGTTGGCGCGAGGTTGGGAATTTCCGAACACTTGGAAGATAACGCCAAAGTGTTTGATTTGCAATTGGATGATGAAGATCTAAAACAGATAGATGGGGTAAGTAAGAAATCAAGGGATTTGTTTAAACTCATCGGCGATTGCGGCGACGAATATCGACGCTAAATCATTAACCATCGGGTAGGGGCACGGCGTGGGAAAATCTTCGCGTCAGATAGGTAGGTTGGGTTGAGGTAACGAAACCCAACTCAAACCTTACCTTGGGGCGCTTTGAGGTTAGATTGGTAGATAGGTAGGTTGGGTTGAGGTAACGAAACCCAACTCAAACCTTACCTTGGGGCGCTTTGAGGTTGGATGAACATGATATAAGTCTTGAAGCGTCTAAGTTGTGATTCCTTCATCTTCATCTTCCGATGCTTCTGATTGAATCAGCCGAAGGCAGAATATGCCAATAAGGAGTACAGAAAGCAGCGAAAATATTTGGGAATTTTGTGAATGCCAGTAATTAAATGCTTCCCGATTAGAGAAAGCAAGAACAGCCAAGTAGGCAATCCGCAACCCATTGATTGCAAATCCCGTGATAACTGCCACAATAGGCACTAAAAATTTTTTGCCCAACTCAAGGGGAAACATAATTAAAAAAAGCGCTGACAGTTGCAACAGCCAAAGCAGCGTTGTCAATCCCGCACATTCAGGAGATATCCATATCGTTCCTTTTGGTTGAACAATAAAATCCCCGTGAGCAAAGACTTCATATCCTAAATACCACAGAACAAAGCTGGAAAATTTACCCGTTAAAGAACTAACGCCGATTAGCTGATTAATTGGATCTGCGATCAACTCCGGAGGTACTGCGAGAATAATCAAAAGGATGAATTCCTGGCAATATTGTTTTAATCCCTTAATCCCAGAGGCAATTAAACCTAAACCCAGAGCAGAAATTAAAGGAAAAATGCGAAGAAATGGCTCGTAACCAGTCAGGGATAAAATCTTGACCAGTACCAAAATAATTAGCGTTATGCCAAAAAACCTGGAGAACACTCCACTGTTTAAACTTAAGCTGCGACGTTTTTCCCATAATCGGGATACTACAGCCAGCCAAAACAGAATACTTGTACCTAGAAAGAAGGTGGGTGCAGTTTTACCGACTAAACTCAAGTGAATACCAATTAAGCTAACTGCTATACCCAAGAGCCATAATTTAGGCTTTTGTAAAAGCTTCAGCAAGTTCATGATGGTAATATGCCCTTAATATTTTCAACTATAGACAATTTTTTTGTATTTCACAATGTTTTATAAAAAATTCATGAAAAAGGCAGTAAATCTGTCAACTATATCTTAGATATTTCTCGAACTATTTTGATTTATTTTGCCAAATCAATTTTAGCTGGAAATGTCAATGTTTAAGCATCAACCATCGGGTAGGGGCACGGCGTTCAAAAATCTTCGCGTTAGTGACAAAACTTATTGATGCCGTGCCCCTACAGCAACTATCCCTCGCCACCTGCGATCGCTCTTAACAAATGTTATATTTTCACGTTTTACCTTAACATAGATTAATACTAGGCCAGGAGTTAATTGGATGAAAAGATGGAAGCAATGGCGACTCGTTATTTTGACGGCAATTTGTGCCTTTACTTTAATTCTTTCTAATTGTAGAAATCAGCCTAGCACTTCTCCCAACGCCAGCAGTCCAGGCGCAACAACCCAAGGCGTGTTAGTCTATGGTTCGGGTGGACAACCTGTAAATTTAGAACCGGGTAATATTACCGATGGAAATTCTACGATCGTTCAAGATCAAATATACGATCGCTTGCTAGAATTCAAACCTGGAACAACCGAACTTGCACCAAGTTTAGCTACAAATTGGTCGGTTTCTCAAGATGGTAAAACTTGGACGTTTAAACTTAGATCCGGGGTTAAATTTCACGATGGTAGCGAATTTAACGCCCTTGCGGTCAAGTTTAACGTAGAACGTTGGTGGGATGAGAAACACCCGAATGGATACCGGGATGCCGGGAAAACTTATCAAATTTGGCCTCAAGTTTTTGGCGGTTTTAAAGGAGAGCCAAACTCTCTATTGCAAAATATCGTCGTAGTGGATAAATCTACGATTCAGTTTGT
>DNGG01000668.1:0-812 GCA_003486675.1 Cyanobacteria bacterium UBA11372 | reverse complement strand
GATAAATCTACGATTCAGTTTGTATTGAAACAGCCCTTTGCGGCGTTTCCGGCGGCAATTGGATCGACTTTCTTTGGTATTGCCAGCCCAAATGCGATTAAACAAGCTGGCGCAAAATATGGGACTCCTGCGGGTATGGCAGTGGGGACGGGGCCGTTTATTTTCCAGGAATGGCGCACGGGCGATCGCATCCTTCTAGAAAAAAATCCCACCTACTGGAAATCCGGATTTCCTAAAGCGAATCAACTGGTAATTCGCTTTATCACCGACCCAGCCGCACGGCTTGCCCAACTTAGAGCGGGACAAATAGATTTTACCGTGGATTTGGCTCCAGATCAAGCCAAAGAAATTCAAAGCGATGCGAATTTGACGGCGGTTCCTCGCCCTTCTTTTAATGTCGGATATTTGGCGTTAAATCCCAGTTATAAGCCGCTGTTGGATGGGCGGGTGAGAGTTGCGATCGCTCATGCCATCAACACTCAACAAATCGTCCAAGCTTTCTGGGGCAACTTAGGCACAAGCGACGCCCACTTTACCCCGCCTGCCCTGGCAGAATACCAATCTAAAAAGATTGGCGATCGCGAATACAATCCCGAGAAAGCCAAACAACTTTTAGCCCAAGCTGGCTATCCTAACGGCTTCGATCTCGAACTCTGGTACATGCCGGTTTCCCGAGCTTATTTTCCCACACCGAAACCGATTGCTGAAGCTTTCGCCGCCGATTTAACTGCTATTGGAATTCGAGTAACGCTCAAAACAAAAGATTGGGCGGCTTACATTGCCGAGCGACAAAAACCGCCGGGATTCCAAGC
>DNGG01000669.1:12161-15631 GCA_003486675.1 Cyanobacteria bacterium UBA11372 | reverse complement strand
CGGAATGACCCCTATTATCGGAACGACCGCTATTATCGCAACGACCGCTATTATCGCAACGACCGATATTATCGCAACGACAACAACAACCGATATTACCGGCGACGCTATAGCTACGACGATATAAACCGGATTTATCGAGAAGTTCTGGGGCGGGATGCGGATCGGCAGGGATTGAGAACTTGGAGCGATCGCTTGCAACAGGGTCGTTCCCTCAACGATATCCGCCGCGATATTGCTAACAGTGCCGAAGCAAGGGCAGCCGTTAACCAAATTTATCGCGAAGTTTTGGGGCGCGAAGCCGATGCCAACGGACTCCGCACTTGGACGAATCGCCTCTCCCGTGGAGACTCCTTAAGCGAGATCCGCCGTCAAATTGAGCGCAGCGAGGAAGCCAGCTTCAGGAGAAGCACAAACCAACCCCCCCGTATCCCGCCCATCTTTCGATATTGACATCCTCGCCCTCGCTGAAGCCACGGTGATTCCCTAACAGTCGAACAAAGACAATTGCTCGTACTTTAGATGGGTTGACAGCTCAACGGGAACAGCCGAAGCATCGGTCTTACACTCCCTCCCCGTCCATTTATAGTCGTGGATATGCCCTACCCCGACTTTTTCTATATTTTTAGCAGCATTATCATCTCTATCGTGGTGAGCGCCGCAATTGATCCAGACAATCGCCCTCACAGACAAATCTAACTTGCCCCATCGATAGCCACAATCAGAACAAATTTGGCTGCTTGGTTCCCATCTACTGATGACCACAAACTCGCGTCCAAACTTATTCGACTTGGCCTCGCACATCATTCTGAACTCTCGCCATCCCACTTGACTAATTGCCCGCGATAAACGACGATTTTTCAGCATCCCCAACACGTTTAAATCTTCCAAGGCGATAACTTGGTTCTCGTTAACCACTTTGGTTGATAGTTTGTGCAAGAAATCCTTGCGCTTGTCTCGCAGCTTAGCCTTGAGCTTTGCTACTTTCAAGCGCATTCTCTCGCGTCGAAGTGACTGTTTTTGACGGCGCGAAAGCCGACGCTGCGACCTTCTAATTTTTTGGTCTAATTTTGAGTATTCCGGACTTAATACCTTTTGCCCATTAGACAAAGCAGCAAACACTTTCAGCCCTAAATCAATACCTATTGATTGATTTAGGGCTGGTTTTATTTCAGGGCTGGTTTCTACTACAAAGCTTACGAAATAGCGTCCCGCACGGTCTTTTATCACTGTCACCGAGCTTGGCTCAGCCGGAAGCGGACGCGACCATTTTATTTTGATACGCCCAATTTTAGCCAGGTAGATTTTTGTACCTTTAATGCTAAATCCGCCTTTCCTAAATCTGGCGGTTTGGCGATTATCTTTTTTCTTAAACTTTGGGAGTTTGACTTTAATTCCTTTGCGCTTTCCCTTACGGGAATCAAAAAAGTTCTTAAATGCTACTCCTAAATCAGCGATAGATTGCTGCAAGGGAATGTTAGATACTTCGCTTAACCATTGACGCTCCTTAGTTTTCTTAGCTTGAGTAATGCATATTTTCTGTAAATCTCCATTGCTTGGAAGTTTTTCGGATTGCTTGCATAGAGCCAGGGCGTCGTTCCAAACGACTCTCACGCAGCCAAAGAGTTTAGCTAGGTGTCTGCGCTGTTGGTCGGATGGATAGATTCTGTACTGGTATCTGGCTTTCATGGTTGCTATTATATATTGGTCTGTTAGGACGAGCAACTATGTGAGCGCAGAAAGGCATAGCGTTACAGATCTTAAAATTCACTTGGTCTGCGTTACCAAATACCGCAGGCGAGTGTTTGACGATGACGGGCTGAAGCTGATTGAAGATTGTTTCAAGACTGTTGCTAAGAAAATGAACTTTCAAGTACTAGAGTTCAATGGTGAGGCTGACCACGTTCACGTGTTAATTGAATAGCCTCCAAAACTGTCTATTTCACAAATAGTTAATGCCCTCAAGGGTGTTTCTAGTCGTCGCTACGGACAGGCTGGATATAAAAAGCCTCATTCTGAAGCCTTGTGGAGTCCTAGCTATGCCAGCTGTTTCTGTTGGCGGTGCGCCGCTTGAGATTTTGAAGCAATATATTAAAAACCCTCGCCGCCCTGAAGGTGCGGGGCTTGTATCCCATTGATTTTGGTCAAATTTTAGATTTCAGATTTTCGAGCGAAAATTATAGCTCTGGGAAAAATATTTGAGGCGGGCAATACTACCCACCCCACAAAACCAGAAAAATGCTTGTGGGGTGGGGGCGGGCAGGATGCCCACCCCACAAAACCAGAAAAATGCTTGTGGGGTGGGCGTCTCGCCCGCAATGAATGCCGATCGCGCCTTGTCTCTAGTCTGACTGAGACATCCCCTGTCCGGCTATCCATGCAGTTGTCCAGGCACTTTGGAAGTTAAATCCACCCGTAACGCCATCGATATCGAGAATTTCCCCAGCAAAGAACAAACCGGGCACTATCCGACTTTCCATTGTTTTAAAATTGACCTCTTTTAAACTAACGCCGCCGCAGGTAACAAATTCTTCCTTAAAAACGCCCTTCCCCTGAATTTGATATTTCCCTTCGCAAAGTTCTCCAATCAGTTGATTTAGTACTTTGTTAGATAACTCGGCCCATTTTTGTTCTGGATCGATACCTACATAACTAACTAACTGCTGCCACAGGCGTCGCGGCAAGAGAACTGGGCAATTAGCAGCTATTTGGCGTCGCGCTAACTGGGATCTAACGGCTAGTAGTTGTTGGCGCAAATTTTCCCGATTCGATTGGGGTAGCCAATTGATTACCAGCGTTGTTTGATAGTTACAATCGTGGAGCAATCTAGCACCCCAAGCCGAAAGTTTCAGTACGGCTGGGCCACTTAAACCCCAATGAGTGACGAGTAATGCGCCGGTTTGTTCTAAAGCGGTTTTACCGGCAATCAGCAATCGCAAGCGGACGTTATCAACGCTAACACCGGCTAAATCTTCTAGTCTTCGATCCGAAATGTTAAAGGTAAACAGGGAGGGAACAGGCGGTTCGATGTGGTGTCCTAATGACCGGGCAATTTGGTAGCCGATGGGGTTACTGCCAGTGGCGAGGAGGATGCGATCGCACTGCAAACTTCCTCCCGCTTTCAACTCAATCTCAAATTGGCGGGTAATGGGTAATTGGTCATTGGTAATTGGTAATTGCTCCTGTACCTTGACGCCAACTACGGACATGCCGATGCGAATTTTTACCCCAAGTTGCTTCGCTGCCTCGAACAGACAATCCACGATTGTTTCAGAATTATCTGTAATCGGGAACATGCGTCCATCGGATTCGGTTTTGAGTTCCACCCCCCGCGACTCAAACCAAGCAACGGTATCGCGGGGTTGAAAGCGATTGAACGGACTGTGCAAAGCTTTTCCACCTCTGGGATAATATTGCACCAATAAAGCCGGGTCGAAACAGGCGTGAGTGACATTGCAGCGACCCCCACC
>DNGG01000669.1:0-11980 GCA_003486675.1 Cyanobacteria bacterium UBA11372 | reverse complement strand
GTGACATTGCAGCGACCCCCACCAGAAATGCGGACTTTTGTCAAGGGTTGCCGTCCGGCTTCGAGTAAAGTGACAATGGCGTCGGGATTGGCAAGGGCAGCAGCGATCGCGCCAAAAAAACCTGCTGCCCCACCCCCAATAACTGCGATCTTCAAAGGTTGCACAAAAAATCGACTAATCTAAAGGTTCAAAATCCTGTTTGGCTGCCCCGCAAACGGGACACACCCAATCGTCTGGAATATCTTCAAACGGCGTACCCGGTGCGATGCCGCCATCTGGGTCGCCTTGCTCTGGGTCGTATACATAACCACAAACCGAGCATACGTATTGTTGCATTTTTGTGCCTCACTTGCTCACCCGCAGAACGGCTTACCACCTAGTAGCTTGTAAGTAGCTCAAAATACCCATAACGATGCAAAGCAGCATCAACACCCAGATAATGCCACCTGGAAGTGAGGTGAACGGGCGCAGCCCAAATCCTCTCAACAGCCAATAAGCTACCGTGACTCCCAAAAGGATGAAAAAAGAGCGCACAAATATCGAATTGTCATCAGGAGAACTACTCACGCCGCAAGATTCCCAGCTGCTCGATTACGACCTCATTATGGCATGGGAACAGAAGAACCAGTATCTGGCACTTGCTTGAGGCATCGGCAGAAATACTCAAACAGGACTGACGCCAGGGGGTTCCCAGAAACCGGGTTTCACAGCTGCGTTGGAGGCATATCGCTGGTGCCAAAGCCAAGGATGGGTGAGCGTAAGTCCTGTCAAAAAAACCATAGCTCGATCGAGATTACAGCCAATCACCGAGTTTACCCCCAGGGCGGTTGGTAGTCTTGAGAACTAATTGTTTAAAGTCTCTGTGGTAGCCAAGTCCAATCTCGGTAATGTCAGGGAGAAAATTATTGGAGATTTCATCAAAACTTTGCAGTTTTTTTAACTAAGGCGGGTAACTTGAAATATAGAAGGTGTAGTGACCTATTGGGCGATCGCCTTAAACCTTTAGGACGTTGAACTCGATTGGTGTTAGTAGGGAGTTAAGTAAGCCACATGACAGTACGTTTTGCCTCCGAATCGATCGATCCAGCCCTGTTGCGCGGTGAGATTTTGCTGCAAACGCGATCGCACTCCGCCTGGGGTGGCGCTTGTACGGCGAGTATGTACCTGCCGATCGCGCGATCGCACGCTTGGCAGCAGCTAACTGACTACTCCCGCTGGGTGCATTACTTCCCCGATGTGATTAAGAGCGAAGAGTTGCGCCCGGTGGATAGTTTCACCTCTGGCGGCAAGCGTCTGTATCAAATGGCACGGAAAGCTTTTTTGATGTTCACCGCCGAGGTAGAAATCTACCTGCGAGTAATTGAGGTGGTACAACAGCAAATCCAATTCCGCATGGAAAAAGGCAGCTTTATGGATTTTTCGGCAGATTTGAAGCTGCAAGACTGCGGTAACGGCACTTTACTCACCTACAGCGTCGCAGCAACCCCTCTGATTCCCATTCCCTCAATGTTTATCCAACAAGCTATGCACATGGATTTGCCTGCTAACATGCAGAAAATGCGTCAAGTACTTTGCAGCAAATAAACTAGCCTAAATATTAACAGGGGTGCATCCAGTTCTATTAAGCTCTAAAAGTGAACTACCGCACACCGACCCTAGCGGGTTCGGTGTGGGCTTCTAGTTTCATAGCCCGTTGCCCCTTCCCTTTATAGGTATTCGGTCTTACACAGGCTCCGCTAGCAGGAACGGGGTTCCCTCCGCCCATAGTCATTACCCGTATGCCTTCAGTTCGGATGTTCAATGCCGCATTACCATCACGGTCATGATGAGTCCTACAGGAGGGACAATCCCACTCTCTGATATCGAGTGGTAACTCATTCATGACATGACCGCAGCACGAACACTTTTTAGAACTTGGGAAAAATCTGTCAATTTCTACCAGCTTGCCCTCCTTGCGTTCTAGCTTGTATGCAAGGAAGTTGACAAACATTCCCCAACCAACATCGGATATTGCCTTTGATAGCTTGCGGTTCCGTACCAAACCCTTCACGTTGAGATTCTCTACAACGATAACTTGGCTTTCGTCTACCAGTTTTCTGCTTAGTTTATGCCAAAAATCTTGGCGGCTATTCGATACTTGTTCGTGAACCTTAGCTACGAGGAGTCTGAATTTTTGTCTGGTTTTACTTCCCTTAGTTTTACCTGCAAGTTTTTGCTGTTTTCTGACTAGGTTTTTCTCATGACGCTTGAGGTGTCTAGGATTAGAGTACTTAGTCACTTCTTCACCATCATGAACAATAGCGAAATCCTTCAAACCCAAATCGATACCTAGAGTCTTGCCTCCAGGATTGTCCTGACTAGAGTCTTCTGTCTCACACAGGATAGAGGCAAAATATTTTTCCGCTGGAGTTTTGCTGATTGTTACTGTCTTAATAGTTCCAACAATTTCACGGTGAAATACTGCTTTGATTTCACCAATTTTCGGAACAAAAAGCAAATCCCCCTTGACAGTGACGTTTTGAGGGTATTGTATTGACTGCTTGCCGTTCTTGGACTTGAATCTGGGATGTTTCGCTCTACCTGCAAAGAAGTTTGTATAAGCCTTGTTGAGGTTTATTGCTACACACTGCAAAACCGCAGAGTAGCAATCCTCTTTTAACCAAGGGTGTTCTTTTTTGAGAGTTGGTAACATTCCCTTGTATGCAGCTAGTTTTAAGGACTTACCTGTTTCCTGGTAGTGCTGAATGCAAGTATTTAACGCGAAATTCCAATACCACCTAGCACAGCCAAATGACCTGAAGAGAATCAATTCCTGTTCTGGGGTTGGATAAAGTCGTACCTTAACTGCCTTCAGCACTTTAATCACCCCCTTGTTATTACTGTTGTTATTTTCGGTTACACTGAATATAGCATATATTCCGGAAGGTTTATGAAAAAAGATTTCGGAAAGCATTGGAAGGTCTGTCAGTGACCTTAAGGTTCATTTGGTTTTGACAACCAAGTACCGTCGGAAGGTCTTTAACGCACAAATGCTTAATCGATTGCATGAAATCCTTGAAGAATTATTAGGTAAATGGGATTGTAAGCTGATCGAGTTCAATGGAGAAGCTGACCATGTTCATGCCCTCTTCCAGTACCATCTTGATGTAGCTCTCAGCAATAAGCGTCAATAATCTCAAATCTGTAACCTCTCGTAAGCTTAGACAGGAATTTGCGGATTATCACCGAATCAATATATTGGAAAGATGTTTTTTGGAATGGCTCTTATTTTGTTGCCAGTTGTGGAGGAGTTACGATATCGACTTGGCGGCAATATATTGAGAATCAATCAAGTCCCGATAATTAGCCGATTTGGTCAACTGGAGTACCTACATCCTGACCGCGATTCATCCCACGCCTCCCCTGCGGGGTAGGACGTGGGGCTTCTCGCGGAAGAAAGCTAAATTGCCAAGGATTAATCGCCAGCTTGTCAGTTGTCAGTGGTTTTAATGCTGACACCTGCAAGGCTTTTCCCATGAGCGCAGAAAAATTTGCGACAAACTAAAGGTTATCTGCGCTTATGGCAATACAGAACTTACGCACGACGAACCGAGAAACCGGGTTTCTGCATCGTTCGCTAGTTGCAAAGCGACGATTTTTAAGAGAAACCCGGTTTCTTTGCCAGGTTATCTACGCTGATGGGATAGCCTGATTTGAAGCTATAAAAAATTTTGTATCAATAAAGAAACAGGACTTACACCAATTGCCTGCTTGGACGCTACCCATACCAGAGTAGATAATGCCCTCCCTTCCCGTAGAGGCTGTGTGTAAGTCCCGAACGTAAATATTTTATCATTTATGTTTTTACATATTCACCTTTTCTGGCAACAAATATATGAATATAAACCTTTCAATTACTTTTAATAAATGCTGAGGATAAACAAGCAAAAAATAGCAATCTACGTAGATTTCACAGGTTGGCAGTACCTGTTAACTGATTCGGCAATTAATATCCGTAAATTCCACATATTTTTATTTGATTGTTAAATAATTCAGAGAAAGTTTTAAGTAAATTCCCTATGAAGGATGCTTCATGTACTGATACAGCCAAGGAGTAGTATCCGTAAATTCCCTAGGTTTGATTTTTGTCGTTTTTTGCTGCCAGGGAAAGAACGTTAGATCCTGTCAGCTTGATTGCTATAAATATCGGTAAACTGCTAATGGCTAATCGCTAATTGCGAGCTTGTTAATCGCCGATTAATATCATGTCCGCTGGCATCGGCATCGCGCTGGGGGCGGGTTGATCAATACAATTCGCTTCCGATACGGCTTTAGCCACGCTTCGCGAACAAAGGTGGAGGGTATTACCCGCACCTACAACACCATTAACCATAGGAGTAGAGACGTTACATGTAAAGTAGAGACGTTACATGTAACGTCTCTACTACTACCGGACTGGATATCACTCGTATCCGCTTGATTGCTATAAATATCGGTAAACTGCTGATGGCTAATAGCTAATTGCGAGCTTGTTAATCGCCTATTAGCTATGAGCGATTAGCGATTAGCCAAATATAAAAGCTAACGCTGACACCGCTGCAAATAGATTTGAGCGATGGTATCGCTTGGGTTAATTCGCAGACAATCTTGAAACAATAAAGCTGCTTCCCTAAAAGCATGTCGATAAGAAAGAAATAAAGCTTCTTCAAACATTGATTTTGTCGCTAACTTTCTCTCTTTAATTTGCGGATCGTCCCCATCAAACACTTCAAAAACTGCCACTGCTTTGGACTTCCCTTTAACTTGGACTCGAGCTATGAAGCGCATATTGTATTCCATTGGGTTTTGCAAGCGGGACAGAGTGTGTTGAGAGATTAATAACGATACTCCATATTCTTTTGTTAAACTTTCAATGCGAGCGGCTAAGTTTACCGCATCGCTAATCACCGTACCATCCATGCGGGAGTATCCCCCGACAGTACCCAGCATTAAAGAACCTGTATGGATGCCAATGCCAATTTGTAGGGTAGGTCGTCCGGGTCTGCCTCTGGTTGTATTATATTCATTCAGCATTTTTAGCATGTCTTGACCGGCTTTTACCGCATCATCTGCCCCCCCGCTAAACAGTGCCATAATCGCATCGCCAATGTATTTATCAATAAAGCCGTTATTTTCAACGATGGCGGGTTCCATGCGCGACAGAAAGGCATTGATAAATTTAAAATTATCCTGGGGAGTCATGCTTTCGCTCATGGTGGTAAAGCTGCGAATATCGGAAAATAGCACTGTCATTTCTTGCTGCACTGCTTCGCCGAGTTTGACATCGACAATGCTTTCATGTCCCAGCAAAGAGAGAAATTGATTCGGCACAAAGCGACTCGCCGCGCGGGTTAGTTCTGATTCTTTTTCCAGGGCGATTTCCAAATTGGCATTGAGTTCAAAGAGGTCCTCAATAAATTTTTGCCGCTCGGCTTCAGCTTTTTGGCGTTGGGTGATATCTTGAAAGGCGACAATGGCATAGGAAATATTGCCATTTCGATCGTAGATGGGCGTGCCCCAAATTTCGATAGGAATAATCTTATTTCCTCGATGTATTTCTACATCATCAACCGTTGAGGTTTCGCCTTTCAATGCCCGCGATCGCGGTAAATTTTCCCAAGGATATAGTTGATTGGTTCCGGCGATATAAAATGGATTAATAGCTGACGTTACTGCTGTTTTACCGCGTAATTCCTGCGCTCTTTGATTGGTAAAATAAAGTTGTCCTTGGAGATCAATTACTTCTACGCCAACCGGGACTGCTTCTAAGAACTGTCTCAAACGACTTTCGCTCTCGTGCAGGTTTGCAATCAGTGCGGCTTGTTCGCGGTTTAATGCTTCAAGTGCCTGATTCATTTGTTGCAGTTTGGCGTTTTGTTCTGCCAGCTTTTTATCCTGAATGTAACTATAAACTGCTTCTGTTACAGTCAATTTTAAATCTTCAGCTTCCCAAGGTTTTGTCAGGTAACGATAGAGTTTGGCATACTTGATCGCATTAGCAACTCCTTCAATAGTAGCTTGACCTGTAAGCATGACTTTGAGAGTTTTAGGAGAAAGCTGATGCACTTGCCTTAATAATTCATCTCCCTTCATGTCGGGCATGACATAATCTGATATAATTAATGGGATTTCATACCCATCTTCTAGCAATTCTTGGACTAACTCTAAGGCATCGTTCCCGCCTTCGGCAATTTCGATCAGGTAATTGTTGCCGAAGGCTTCTTTTAGTTCTGTTTTTAAGCTTTTGAGTACGGTTGTCTCGTCATCAACACAGATGATTACCTGTTGAGTCATAGTTTTGCAAAAGCAGATTGAATGGTTTCGATTAACTCTTCTTCAGCCCAGGGTTTATACAAGCAGGAATGGATATTTGCCAGTGCTTTTGCCCGCGCGATCGCTGCTTCATCAGCTTGACCTGTTAACATGATTTTAATAATGTTAGGAAATTCTTGATGGACGCGAATCAGCAACTCATCCCCCTTCATACCGGGCATTAACCAATCCGAGACAAGTAAAATAATGCTCATTCCCTCATCTTCTAGTTCGTTAATCAGTTCTAGAGCCTCATTCCCATCTTCGGCAACTTCATAGAGATATGCATCCCCAAAGGCTACTTTGAGTTGTGCCTTGAGGCTCTGCAAAACGATTTTTTCATCATCGACGCATACAATAACTGGTTTACACATTCCCCACTCTCCTAGTTTGGCTGAATTGGCAGAAAAACGTCAAATGTTGTGCATCCTGGTTGGCTTTTTACAGCGATTGTTCCTCGATGATTTTCCACTATTTTTTTAACGATATCTAGTCCCAATCCCGTACCTTCTCCAGGGGGTTTAGTAGTAAAAAATGGGTCAAATATTTCAGAGATAATTTCTTCTGGTATTCCCGGCCCGCTATCGGTAATGGCAATTTTTACCTGCTGCTCTACTAAAACGGCATCAAGGGTTAAAGTGCCTTGATTATTCATCGCTTGTAAGGCATTTTGAATCAGATTGTTCCAAACTTGATTCAGGTCGTCGGGATAGCACAGCACCATCGGTAACTCGGAATAGTTCCGCATCACTTCTATTCCCTTTTTGAGTTGACTTTGATAAAGCGTTAACACGGTTTCTATACCGTCAATTATGTTAGCCAGCTTCATCACTCCTGAACGGTCGTAACGAGCATAATTTTTTAAGGCAAATACGACTTTTGAGGCTAAGTCTGTAGCAGTGTTGATGGTTTCAACGCCTCTTTGCACCCCTGAAAGTTTATAAGCAATGTCTAAGATAAACTTGCTATTAGGGTGAGTTAACACAGGTAAAAAAACGTCTAGTTCTCGAAAAACTTTCATGTCTACCATGGTATCGGCAATCGTAGAAGCATTATCAATTGCTTCGGCTTCGAGTTGGCGAATTAATGCGCGCTTAAATTGACGCTCCTCTTTGGCAGACAAGGTTGATTTTTCTGCGATTGACCTGTGCAGGAGTTGCCCAAAATTCTCGGCTTGCTCTGGGGAAAGGGATTGAAACAGTGCGGGTAATTGTTCTAGGGTTTGACTTAAAAACTTAGTCATATTCCCTGCTGAGGAACGAATTGCACCCAGGGGGGTATTGATTTCGTGGGCAATCCCGGCAACGAGTTGTCCCAGGGCTGCCATTTTTTCTGATTGAATTAATTGGGATTGAGTCGCTTGCAGACGTTCGAGTGTTTGGGAGAGTTGCTCGATGGTTTGTTCGAGTCGATCGGATTGGGTTAATGTTGATGTCTCGGAAACGTTGAGCAACTGAGTCAAGGTCGCCACCTGAGATTTTAGCTGTTGAATCTCCCTAGTAGTATGCCCAGAAATGCTTTGGCTATTACCGCTCGCGGGAGATGGGGATGCGCCCTCGAAGACTGCACCGCCAACAAAGGGTAACAAGGCAGCTTTGACGTTGAGCGCCAGGGTACTGAACATTTCAGCGGTGCTGCGGGGAATTTGGACTTTTAAGAACATGATAATGGCAAATAAATTGCCCGCAGGTAATAAAGCACCAAACCCCAGTACCGACTGGATGCCAAACGGAATCACAAATGAGTCTTGGGCGGGGATGTAAGGGCTGTCCTTGGCATCTGGGACGTAAAATACGTTAAATGTTTTTTGCTCGAACTCCAACAACAGATTTGGATCGGGTTCTACTACCGTACTGATATTTAAGCCAAACTGCCGGATCAGTTGAGAGATCATCGGCGACTGTTCCACCAATGCTTCGGTTTTGAGCCCAATCGCTTTATGTGCTGCGGATGCTTCGATCGAGTTCCATTCTGGTTGTTCTCCGGCGCTTGCTAGCAGGGTTAAGCACTGCATCGTCTCCGAGGGGACTTCGTCTCCCAAGATGCTGCGGGCGTATTCGCGCCTCTGGGCATCGAGTTCGCCATAAGCGTGGGTTTTGAAGCAACGAACCAAGGCACAGGATTTCTCACCCGTTTGTCGATCGATTAGATGTTCGTAGAGATATTTGATAATTTTGTTGCTGGCTTGTTCCATGTTTGCCGTCCCCTCACCCATCTGGCGTAATGCCAGTCCGCATTCAACCATGTCTCTCAAGCTGAATTTTGTCAGGTCGTACATCTAAATAGCTCCTGGAAAAATAAAATTAGCGATGCAACAGCCCTAGAGGCGGCAGTCCGTTTGATTGCCCACATTCAGGACTAACGCTCCTGACGCTCCCGACGCTCCTGATGCGGAGAGGTTTAATTATGGGTGAAAAGCCGGACATCATATGAGAGATTTGAAGACCCGATTGGCAATGGGAAGGTAACAATTTTTACTCATGGTGGTCGTCCGAGGGTTTCCGCAGATCGAAGAGACGGTTCAAATCAATTTTCCTACTTTTGCTACTTTTGCTACCAAAACGCCTAGAAGCCGATCCCCTGCTAAAAAGGCGGGCAATTGCACCCGATAAGCATCTGTAGCTTCGGCAATTGCAAAAGCGATCTGGGATTGGTTATAGTATGCCCAAGCAGCTAAAAAAAATGTCGAGTTTGCCCGATCGCTGACTAGAAAAGGATTGGACTAGCGCCGATTTTCTCCTGACAAAAATTCAAGCAGAAAGCCCACTCCAACGAGGGTGTGGGATAAATGCTTAGGCAACTAAGGGTGTTCTCAAGAGTCTGGTAGAATTGGATTAGCGCTAAATAGCACATATCAAAAGCCAAGTAGGTCTAGCGGAGTACTCACGAGCCGGAACCCTGGGGGCAAACCCAAAATCTTGTAGTAACTGAGAGTCGTTGTACGAGCATTCGATAATTCTCGCTTCAAAACGCTGTAGGGCATACAGTTTATTTATGCGCGGCTTCGGGTAAAGTAATCTGGAGTATTACTATAGGTAGTAATCCTTGGGGTACTTTGGGTCTCCCGGTGAAGCAAGAATCCCAGTACCTTTTAGGCGTGGGAATGTCAACAAACTTTGGTCAGGCCAGATGGCAAAAATTATCGTAGGGTTTGATGTATCGGATCAATACGCTTCCTGAAGGGGTTGGTGGAACGAGAAAGTTGTAAAACTGGCTGGCGCTGGCTTCTCCAAAGCCGCTGGCGCTTCAATAGCTTGAAGGGCATGCATCACAACATATCTGGCAATCTATCTTCCGCTGCAAAAGTTTTTATGGCAAGCTTGAGGCCGTCAACCGCTAAACTCTTCACCAACATGCTTTGTGGCTCGGTTTTTGCCTCCCACTCGCTTATGAGTGACCAACAGTATCCTAGAAAACAAGAGCGTATAAAGGGCGAGAGGTATTGATGGACATCGAACAGGCGTATAAAAAATGCACTGATCGGCTGATGTGGGCGTGCGCGAGCTTACAGGCTAAGGTCGCTCCCAGCGAACTGGCTCCAATCGCGGATTTAATCGTTCAACCCATGACCGGGCCTTGGCGATTTTTTCACACCCCACAGCACATTTTCAAGGTGGGCGGGACAGAAGAGGCGATTGAAGTCCTAGCTGCCTTGTTTCACGATCTGGTGTACGTACAAGTCGATTGCAGCATTAACTTTCAACTCAGCTATTACATTACTCCTTATACGAAAGAAGTTAAAGGACAGCTGGTGATTCGCGAACCGGAGGAGTTGCCTGCCGATCCGATGTTCGATATTGTGGCATCGGTGTTTGGCTTTGTTCCAGGTGAACTGCTGCAACCGTTTGCCGGACAAAACGAATTTTTGAGTGCGGTGGTGGCAGTCAAGGTGCTGGAGCCATTTTTGCAGCCAGAGCATCTGGTTCAAATTGTCGCCGGGATCGAAGCCACCATCCCCTTCCGATCAACCTCGGAGGATGGTTTAACGGTGAGCGATCGCCTGAAACAACGCTTGCAAGTAACCCGTGACAAATTTAACCTCTGCCTGAGTGACGAAGAACTCTCTGAAGCTGTCAAAAAAGCCGTGCGCGTCAGCAATAGAGATGTCGCCAGCTTCGCCCATCCCAATCCTGCCCATTTTTTAGCGAATACTTGGAACTTATTACCGGAAACCAATCACAATCTGATCAATTGTTCTTACACGGTGCGCGATTACCGCATAGCCTTGCAAAAGATGGAAGGCTTTATGAATTTCCTGCGCCCTGATGTGATTTTCCGTCAGTATGGAGGCGAACCGAGCGATCGCGCCTTCGATTTGTGGAATCAAGCTGCCAGAAATAACTTAGAAATCGCCAAGCTTTACTTGGGGAGCAAACTGGTGGCGATCGCTTTCATCGAAGCACTTTCTTCTACTATCGGCCCGGATGTTCCCCTGGCAATGATGATGGGAAATATGCCGGAGCGCAATTGTGGTGGCTTGCGTTTGGAAAATTTAATTCCCCATGTGGCAAACGCCTATCAAGCTAAAAATGAACTGGAACGGCAAGTTTTGCATTTATTAGAAAAGGGACGCGCTAAGAGTGCCAATTACGATCTGGAACACTCCCCTTTAGCCACCTTTATGGTAAAATCGATGGGTTTTGAGGAAATGCGCTGTCAGTGCGGTCGCGCCAAAACATTTTTCAAAGAAGAACTAAGCGCTGAAGATTTTATTGGCGGGTTCGATCCTACAGTCGCCAAAGTTCTGATCGACGGAGTGATCAAGCTGTTTGAGAGTCACAAAAATGCCATTAGTCGGATGCCGTGGGTCAAAAATCGCGTTCTGTGGCAGAGTTGCGTCAACTCGTCTACTTCCGACTCATCAGCCAATAAGTAGTCATTTCCCCTTGACCTTTAACCGCGATCGCTCCCCGTTTCACTAACACATACTGATGCCGCAACCGTTCGTAAGTAGCCGTTGTGACTTGAATGCGTCCGGGTTCTCCCTGAGACTCCATGCGAGAAGCAAGATTCACAGCATTTCCCCACACATCGTAAGCAAATTTTTGGGTGCCAATGACAGCGCCGACCACTGGGCCGCCGGTGTTGATTCCTACGCGCAACGCGAGAGGTTCGCCATTGGGCCATGTGAAGCGCGCGATCGCTTGTTGCATATCCAGCGCCATTTGAGCGATCGCAAGGGCATGGTCTTCTCGCACGACGGGAATCCCTCCTGCCAAAAAATAAGAATCCCCAATCGTTCTAATTTTTTCCACTCCATGTTGTTGCGCTAGGGCATCAAAGGTAGAAAACACCAAGTTCAATAGATCGACAACATCGCCAGGAGGCATGGCGCTGGACATGGGAGTAAAGCGGACGATATCGGCAAACAGAAACGTCGCCTGCTCAAATTGTATCGGCGTCGCCTTTTGTGTTTGTTTCAACTCTTCAACGATGGCTTGCGGCAAAATATTTAATAATAAACTCTCCGACTTTTGTTGTTCTTTTCTCAAGGCATTTTGCAAAGCTTGAATCTGCAATTGATTGGCAACGCGGGCTAAAACTTCTTCATCATGAAACGGTTTTGTGATATAATCTACCCCGCCGACATTGAAAGCTTTGACCTTATCCCAAACTTCATCGAGGGCGCTGATAAAAATTACGGGAATAT
>DNGG01000381.1:47738-52655 GCA_003486675.1 Cyanobacteria bacterium UBA11372 | reverse complement strand
GGTACTTGCCAGTATGCTTCAAATCCGCGAAAATGATCGACGCGAACGAAGTCTACATATTGTAGCGTCGCTTTAAACCTGTCGATCCACCAAGCAAAATTAGTTTTTTCCAATTCTTCCCAATTATAAACCGGATTGCCCCATAATTGTCCGGTGGCGCTAAAGTAATCTGGGGGAACACCGGCAATAAATGCGGGGTCAAAAGTTTTTGGATCGAGTTTAAATATATCCCGATTTGCCCACACATCGGCGCTGTTGTGACAAACATAAATCGAGATATCGCCGATGATTTTTATCCCTTTTTCATTGGCGTATTCCCGTAACTTTGACCACTGGGCGAAAAACTTAAATTGTAAGAATTTGTGGAAGTCAATGCTGTCTTTTAAAGCTGCGGATTGAGCTTTGAGGGTGTCTGGATGGCGGAGAGCGATCGCGCGTTCCCAATTATTCCAACTTTTCCCCTCATTCGCTTCCAATAATGCCATAAATAAAGCATAATCATCTAACCAATAAGCCTGCGCTTGACAAAATTCTTCAAACGCCGCTTTCTGTTTGCTAGTTAGCGAGGCATGAAAACTCTTATAGGCTATTTTTAGCAATTGTATTTTATGCGGAACAACTGCATCAAAGTTGACTTTATCTGGTTCTAAATCTGCTTTTATAGGGATTAACTCATCTTGACTTAACAACCCTTCTTCGGCTAATAAATCGAGACTAATCAGCAAGTGATTGCCCGCAAAAGCGCTAAAATTCATCGTATAGGGGGAATGTTCGTACCCGGTAGGCCCCAAAGGTAGAATTTGCCACAACTTTTGACCGCTTTTTGCTAAAAAATCTACAAACTCGTAAGCAGATTTGCCTAAATCGCCAATGCCAAATCGGCTCGGTAAACTTGTCGGCTGTAACAGAATTCCACTGGCGCGTTGAAAATCCATGTTGTTTTTGGGGTTGCGAACAACCTGTAATTTTAAGTATATCATGAATTTTATTCAATTCCACTTCAGATAGATTTTAATCTGACTTTAGATAGAAGACTCTGGCAAGTAAACCAGGTAACTTATCTTGTGAGTGACATGGCTATTTTTTAACGAACCACTCCAGACACAGAGGACACAGAGCAAAGAAGAAGAGGTAATCTCGGATTGAGAAGAGAGCAATATAGCTGTTCAAATTTGGTTAAATTCTCTCTTTCCTCTACCTCTGCACTCTCTGTGCCTCTGTGGTTCGTTAATTTCCCTATTTTCTGACTATACCAATTAAGTAAACCTATCTCTATCGGCAGGAAAAATGCAAAAACATACCCTAAATAACGATCCGCTTTGGTTTAAGAGTGCGATTATTTATGAAGCGCCTGTGCGTGCGTTTGCTGACAGCAATGGGGATGGGATTGGCGATTTTCGGGGGATGACGGAAAAGCTGGATTACCTGCAAGATTTAGGGATTACTGCGATTTGGATATTGCCGTTTTTTCCTTCGCCGCTGAAGGATGATGGGTATGATATTGCTGACTATACTACGGTTAATCCGATTTACGGGAATTTGGATGATTTTAAAGAGTTTTTAGACGCGGCGCATCAGCGGGAAATTAGAGTAATTATTGAGTTAATTGTTAATCATACTTCTGACCAGCATCCTTGGTTTCAAAGAGCAAGACGCGCGCCTAAAGATAGTGTAGAGCGCGATTTTTATGTCTGGAGCGATACGCCGGAGAAATATGAGGAAGCGAGGATTATTTTTCAGGATTTTGAGTCATCGAATTGGAGTTGGGATGCGGTTGCGAAAGCTTATTATTGGCATCGGTTTTACTCGCATCAACCAGATCTAAATTACGATCATCCGGCGGTGCGAGAGGCGGTGTTTAATGTGATGGATTTTTGGTTGGAGATGGGGGTAGATGGACTGCGTTTGGATGCGGTTCCTTATTTATACGAACGGGAAGGGACTAACTGCGAAAATTTATGGGAAACTCATAGTTTTTTAAAGGAGTTACGCAAGCATGTAGATAAAAAGTATCCCAATAGAATGTTGTTGGCGGAGGCGAATCAATGGCCTGAAGATGCGGCACAATATTATGGAGAAGGTGATGAGTGTCACATGAATTTTCACTTTCCTTTGATGCCGCGGTTGTTTATGTCTTTGCGGATGGAAGATTGCTTCCCGATTATTGATATTTTGCAACAAACTCCGGCGATTCCGGAGAATTGTCAGTGGGCGTTGTTTTTGCGGAATCACGATGAATTAACGCTGGAGATGGTGACGGATGAAGATAGAGATTATATGTATCGGATGTATGCCCAAGATCCGGTGATGCGGGTGAATTTGGGGATTCGTCGTCGGTTGGCGCCTTTGTTAGGAAATGACCGCAGGCAGATAGAATTGTTGAATAGTTTGTTGTTGTCTTTGCCGGGTACTCCCGTACTTTATTATGGGGATGAAATCGGCATGGGGGATAATGTTTATGTGGGCGATCGCAATGGGGTACGCACGCCGATGCAGTGGAGTAGCGATCGCAACGCCGGTTTTAGTCGCGCTAACCCGCAGCGGTTATATTTACCCGTGATTGTAGACTCGGAATATCATTACGAAGCTGTTAATGTAGAAGCGCAACGAGCAAACCCAAATTCGCTTTGGTATACGATGAAACGCTTAATCGCCACGCGCAAGCGTTTTCAGGCATTCGGCAAAGGCAGTTTTGATTTATTGCACCCCCATAACCGCAAAGTTCTTGCCTTTACTCGCACCTATGGAGAGGTGCAGATTGATAAATCTGCAATCTCAAATCTCAAATCTGAAATTATCTTAGTGGTGGCGAATTTGTCCCGCTTTGTGCAAACGGTGGAGTTAGATTTATCGGCGTTTAAGGGAATGGTGCCGACGGAAATTTTCGGGCATTCTGAGTTTCCGCCGATTGGGGATGCGCCTTATTTTTTCAGTCTTAGTCCTTACGGGTTTTATTGGTTTACTCTCCAGTACAAACCGGCATTTAACCAACTCCAGAAAACCCCATCTGAATTGCCAAAGCTGGTGGTAAGCGGGGAATGGCAAAATGCGTTCTCGCAACGAGAATATAGAAACAATTTAGAATCGATTTTGCGCGATTATTTGTATAACAGTGCTTGGTTTAGCAGTAAAAATCGCACGGTGCAAGCTGCACATATTGTGGAAGCGATCGCTATCCCTTACAAGGACACCCACGGGAAAATAATTTGGTTCCAAATAGACTATATTCAAGGCAATTCGGAAACTTATCTGTTACTGCTTGCTTATGCGGAAGGTGAAGCAGCACAACAGCTTTTAACTGAAATGCCTCAAACTGCAATCTGTCGCCTTCAGGTTAATTCAGAAGCAGATGGGATTTTATTTGACGCCGCCGCAGATAAATATTTTCTTTCCTCGCTGTTGGAGGCGATCGCACAAAGTCATCGCTTTAAAGGTAGCAATGGTGAATTAGTTGCTTCGCCTACGGATTTATTCTTAAAAATAGCAGCAGCAGCGTCAGATCTTGAGCCAAAAATTTTAAAAGGGGAACACAGAAATATCGCTATTGTGTATGGCGATCGCTTGATTCTCAAACTCTTCCGCAAAGTCGAGTCAGGCATTAACCCGGATTTGGAGATTGGGCGCTTTTTAGGCCAAAAACAACGTTTAAATCATTTTGCACCCCTTGCCGGGGCGCTGGAATACCGCCGTTTTGATACCCAGACTCCCATACCAGCTAACCCGCGACACGCTCAATCATCTTTACCGATGACGGTGGGGGTATTGCAAGAGTTTATCCAAGATACCCGCAGCGGGTGGGATTATACTTTGGATAGCTGGCGGGATTTTTGCGATCGCATCATCACCCAACAAGCGCACATTACAGAAGTTCCCATCCCATCAGGATCTTTATTAGAGTTACAAGCGGCGGATATTCCCGAATTGGCATTTGCAACCATTGACTCTTATCTACCCAACGTTGAACTGTTAGGTGAAAGTACCGCCCAATTGCATATTGCTCTTGCTGCCGATGGCGAGAATGCCGATTTTGCACCAGAACCTTTTTCCTTATTTTACCAGCGGTCGATTTATCAATACGCGCGAAATTTAACCGGGCAAGTCTTTCTGTTATTGAAAGATCGATTGAACTCTTTACCGGCGGATATTCAACCCTTGGCGAAAGCTGTCTTTAACCGCCAAGAAGAATTTTTTGGACGCTTCCGGTTAGTTTTAAATCAAAAAATTACCGCCATGCGTACCCGCTATCACGGCGATTACCATTTGGGGCAAGTTCTGTATACGGGGAAAGACTTTATCATTATTGATTTTGAAGGGAAACCAACTCGCCCGTTAAGCGAAAGGAGGATGAAGCGATCGCCTCTGCGCGATGTAGCGGGAATGCTGCAATCTTTCCACGATGCTGCCAATATTGCCCTTGGCAATGAAGTTGAAAGTGGCACGATCCAATCTAAAGATCTGCCTTTAATGGAAGCATGGAATCAGTTTTGGATTTCCTGGGTTAGCGCCGCTTTTCTCAAAGGATATCTAAAAGTAGCAAGCAGGGATAATTTCTTACCAAAAACCACCGAAGAATTGCAACTGCTACTAGATGCCTATCTTTTGGAAAAAGTCATTTATGATTTAGGCGAAAAACTCAACCATCGCCCGGAATTACTGGGAATTACGCTCAAACAACTGCTGAAATTTTAGTAAGGTATTTATGAACTCTTTAAACCAACTTGTCCTACTTGAATGGACGAGTAAGGTATTTAAGTCATGGAGAAACTTATAATTTTAATGTGAATCACTCGCCCGAATAATTAGGTGCAAATACTAAAAGTCCCCCAAGGCATTGGAGGTTGGGGGAATCGATGGTTTTTTATACTGTAGGGGCGGGTTTTACCAGATATGTTTGAACGTAGCGCACTGTATAAATAA
>DNGG01000381.1:35157-47507 GCA_003486675.1 Cyanobacteria bacterium UBA11372 | reverse complement strand
CCCGCCCCGACGCGCAGCTACCGATACCACCAGGTTTGATCTGACGTTATCTCATGCCCGCTCGGCTTTGGCATGGCGCGCGGGGCGGGTTGATCAACATTATTCGCTACTATCAAAGGAAACTGGTAAAACCCGCCCCTACAAAATCTCTCGTAAAACCCGCCCCTACAGCCAATTACCAATTACCAATTACCAATTACCAATTACCAATTACCAAATTAACTCAATAAACGCTCGTATTCTTGTTTAATAACCTGATAACATTCACATGAACCAGCTTCTAAACCTTTTCGATCGACAATCTTGATCTTGCCGCGATGGTAATCGATTAACCCTGCCTTCTGAAGTTTAGCAGCAACTTCGCTCACACTAGCACGGCGCACTCCTAGCATTTGGGAAAGAAACTCTTGAGTCAAAATAAACTCGTCTAAACCTACTCTATCTTGAGTCTGCAACAGCCAACGGCAGCATCGCGCTTCTACTGGGTGCATGGTGTTGCAGATCACCGATCTTATCAGCTGATTCATCAGCGCTTGTACGTAGCGCAGCAGCACGTTGTGAAAAGGACTCCCTGGGGGAACTTCTCTTTTGAATACATCCACTTTCATGCGCCATCCATCGCCAGGAATCTGCACAATAGTTTCAGCCGCAATGCGGTCGGTTCCCAGTAATATAGGACTGCCAATCATACCTTCATTCCCGACGGTAGCGACTTCAACTGTGCCGCCGTTTCCCAAAACGCCAAGAACAGAAATAATGCCGCTGTTGGGAAAATAGACATGCTCAATCGGTTCATTTAGTTCGTATATATGCTGCTTCAAAGGCAAAGTAATCGCCTGCATCTGAGGTAGGAGGCGTTCGTATTCTTCCCTAGATAAAGCAGCTAGAAGTTTGTTGCCAACGGGGTTAGGCAAGCTTTGGGACAAGGAAATAAATGAGTAATTTTTTTGAACCATTATGTTTTAAAGCATACAACTGAGCGCAGTTGTAAGTATCCCTGTCCTTAGAGAGATTCTGTGTAAAGAAGATATGTGTTCTTGATTACATATTCCCCTGATTGCGGGGCGCGCCTTGGCACTTTTACCCTCTCGCTCTCCCTATTTTAAAATGAAAAAATAATTGTTAGCAACTGTACGGTAGCGGACAGACAGATAATTCCCAAGACGATAGCTTATAAACAGTGTCAACCTTACAAAACTAAACTTGGGACGGATAGTTATGCAAAACTCTCAAAATCACGCAATCTCGCCGCGAACCCAAGAATTGATTAAATACCTGCTGTTGGCAAAGTTTTCCTTAACTGAGATTGCTAATATTACAGGGGTATCAGAACAATGGCTACAAAATTATATTGATGCCCAGTACAGCTTTGTTCATTAATAAATACTCGATGGTTAGTTGCATAATGCGAAGGAAAAACCCGGCTTTTATCGCTTTTTAACTCAAGTTTTCTACATATTATATAACCGCTTTGGGTTCGTAGTAAATTTACTACGAACCTAAATTTTTAGCTTATACCATTTTCCCATGAATGCGAAACATTTGGGTCGGGGCGGGTTTAGTTGAATAGTTGGTTTTTCCCTGACTTGGTTGGTAAAACCCACACCGTAAATCCGTAGGTGTTGAAAACATTTTGGTCGGGGCGGGTTTAGTTGAATAGTTGGTTTTTCTTTGACTTGGTTGGTAAAACCCACACCGTAAATCCGTAGGTGTTGATATGCAGAATGTTTATGAATTTAATTGTATATATTTATGGGTTGGAAATCGAGCGCAATCAAGATTGGAAGGTAGTGCGATCGCATCATCCACAAAAACTATATATTCCTACAGTTAGAGTGGTGTAACATCTCGAACTATATCAAAAGATAGATAACTTTTTGGCAGATTTATAATTTTCGCTTGTGTTCGAGAGTTTTAAGCGATCGCTCTGCCGAAAACCTTCATATTTTATGTATTATTCATCACAATTAGTAGTTACATAAACTCCATTCTTCAGGTAGAAGCCGCTTAAGCTAGTAACACTTTAAGATAGTTATTACAGATGACTGGAATGCAATTTAAGGAGGATATTTGAAAAGCCCAAACCAGAGGATTGAGCCGCGAAAATCTGTCTTTTTCGCCAATTTCAGACGATAGTCAGGGCTTTTAAAAGACTCTCCTAAAGGTTCTAAGGATTAAGGACAATAATCATTATTGTCAGAGCCAGCTGGAAAAGTTTTCAATATTTCAACTTTTTTTGGTTGAAATTGTTTGCTCTTGCGAACAATTATGACTGAACGATGTTCTCAAAAATTGGAATTTGCAGATATGTACGTACCACTTTGGCCTGGTGATGTTTATCCTTTAGGCGCACATTGGGATGGCAAAGGCACAAATTTTGCCATTTACTCAGAAAATGCAACGGGTGTTGAGCTTTGTTTATTCGATCGCAACGATGAGGAAACGCGCATAGAATTAACTGAGGTCAGCAACTTTGTTTGGCACGGTTATTTGCCGGGAATTGGCCCCAATCAGCGGTACGGATATCGAGTTCATGGCTCCTATGCACCTCATGAAGGGCATCGTTTCAACGCCAACAAGGTGCTAATTGACCCATATGCAAAAGCAATTGATGGCAATATTAGGAGAAATGGCCCGGAATTGTTTGCTTATTCCTGGGATTCTCCGGAACAAGATTTATCGTTTTCCGAGTTAGATAACGCCGCTTTGGTGCCAAAATCTGTCGTAATTGATGAGTCGTTTGATTGGGAAGGCGACACCCTGCTGCGAACTCCTTGGCACGAAACGATTATTTATGAAGTTCACGTCAAAGGCTTTACTAAATTGCACCCGGATATTCCGAAAAAATTGCGCGGCACTTATGCGGGAATGGCTCATCCTGCGGCAATCGAGCATCTTCTGAGGTTAGGAATTACAGCGGTGGAACTGATGCCGGTGCATCACTTTTTGGCGCGTCCGGGACACCTGACTGATAAGGGATTAACTAATTATTGGGGTTACGATTCGATCAACTATCTTTCTCCTTACTCCGGCTACAGTTCTAGCGGTAGTATGGGGGGTCAGGTGACCGAGTTCAAAGAAATGGTCAAGGCGCTGCACCGGGCTGGAATTGAGGTAATTTTGGATGTGGTTTATAACCACACCGGAGAAGGCAATCATTTAGGCCCTAGTTTATCTTTGCGAGGCATTGATAATGCTGCTTACTATCGTTTGGTAGATGGAGATAAGCGTTATTACATGGATTTTACTGGCTGCGGAAATTCCCTCAACGTTTCTAATGCGCAAGTTTTAAAGTTAATTATGGATAGCTTGCGTTATTGGGTATTAGAAATGCACGTTGATGGGTTCCGCTTTGACCTCGCCTCGGCATTGGCGCGGGAATTATACGAAGTGGATAGCCTTGCAGCGTTTTTTGATATTATCCATCAAGACCCGGTTTTGGCAGATGTGAAATTGATTGCCGAACCTTGGGATATTGGCGATGGTGGCTATCAAGTCGGCAACTTTCCTGTGCGTTGGTCTGAGTGGAATGGTAAGTATCGCGATACGCTGCGGGATTTTTGGCGCGGTGAGGGGACAAATTTAGGAGAATTTGCCTATCGTTTTACCGGCAGCCCGGATTTGTATTATCAGGTAAACGGGCGGCGTCCGAATGCAAGTATTAATTTTATTACTTGCCACGATGGTTTTACTCTGAACGATTTGGTGAGTTACAACGACAAACATAACGCAGCCAATGGGGAAGAAAACCGCGATGGGGAAAGTCACAATCGGTCTTGGAATTGTGGAGTTGAAGGCGAAACTGATGACGCGGAAATTTTGCAATTGCGGGAAAGGCAGAAACGCAATTTCTTGACAACGTTAATCCTGTCTCAAGGCATCCCAATGATGCTGGGAGGAGATGAATTGGGGCGGACGCAAAAGGGGAATAATAATGCCTATTGTCAAGATAATGACATATCTTGGTTTGATTGGGATTTGGAAAAAGAAAACGAAGATTTTGTCAATTTTACCCGCGAGTTAATCTTCTTGCGGCGTCAGCATCCAGTATTTCGGCGGCGCAAGTGGTTCCAAGGTCGTGCGATTCACGGTAAGGGCATTAGCGATATTGCTTGGTTTAATCCCGATGGCACTGAGATGACTGACGAGGAATGGAATGTTGGTTATGCCAAGTGTATCTCGGTGTTCTTGGATGGTAACCAAATTCCCAGTCCTGGACCAAAAGGCGATCGCATTACCGATGATAGCTTTCTTCTCTTCTTTAACGCCCACTATGAAACAATCGAGTTTGGGCTACCAAGTCTGCTGGAACTAGATGATAAACAGTGGATTGTTGTCATTGATACTAAAGAACCGCGCTTGATCAAAGAGGAGAAAACTTACACCAACGGTCATAAGGTGCCAGTTGCCCCGCGAAGTCTCGTAGTGTTGCGCTGTTTGGATTGATACTGGTAGAAGTATCGGCATCGTATAAAACCGGGGCGGGTTTAATTAAATATCTCGTGGTTCCACAGAATGGTTGGTAAAACCCGCCCCTACACCCATCAAAATATACAACACCTTTTCACCCGAATCGGATCTAACAGGGTATACAAATACCCGGCTTCTTAGAGAAGTCGGGTATCTAGCAAGTGGGGCTAGTTAAACCAAAATTAACCCGCAAATTATACAATTATTGCAATGTCAATAATTACGCTTGCATGACGATCGTTTTATTAACCATAGCCAGTTTTATTGCCTGGTTTCTCAGCAGCCTCGCGGGTGGCGGTAGTCCGTTTATCATTATTCCAATGGTCAATTTTCTGTTGGAAACGCCAGCCATCCCGCCAGTTGTAACTACAGGAATGCTTTTTGGTAACTTGCAAAGAACCTTGCAACTTTGGCAGGATATCGACTGGGAGTTAACTTTGTGGTACTTGCCTGGGTCAGTTTTGGGAGCGATATTAGGTGCGTTTGCATTTACTCGGACGCCGCTGCAATGGTTGCAAGTTTTGTTGGGATTATTTCTAGTTAGTTCTATTTTTACTTTCGGGGTTGGGAACAAAGAACAATCTTTTAAAGTTCAGAGTTGGTTTTTCTTACCCGCTGGTTTTGTTTATGCGTTTCTTTCAGGATTGATTGGCAGCATTGGCCCGGTATTAAATCCATTTTACCTTAATTATGGTTTAGTTAAAGAGAAGATGATCGCGACCAAATCTGCTCACGTTTTGGTAGTGCATATCACCAAAATGATAACTTATGGTGCTTTGGGAGCTTTGACTTTGCCGTATCTGGGATATGGTTTGGTCATCGGGATTGCCGCAGCGCCAGCGAATTGGGTAGGAATGTTAGTGTTGCAAAAGATGAGCGACGAACAGTTTCGCAAGTTTGCGATCGCTCTGGTTACCATCAGCGGTATACTCATCCTTTGGGATCAACGCAACTTTTTTGTTTTTTGGTAAAGCAACTTGCAGGATGCGATCGCTTGTCACTTTCTAGTCACATTTGCTTTGCAGGCTGGAAATAAAGCGGATTTCAACCTTGTGAGGTACAGCCTAAAAGGCCGTACCTCACTCTAAGAGCAATCCACATCGATCTGCTGCCATCTACAAAAATTTATGCCTGTTGCCAGAAGTTCTTTCAAAGATATAGATGCTATGTTTCTTCGTGGCAAGCAAAAATTTCGTAGCCGTCAATTTTCGGCTGCAATCTTGTTTGCAAGTCTAGTGCTTCTACGCTCGAGTCAAGGACTAGCGCAAGAGGTTATTCCTACGCCTGTTACACCCCTACCATCCGCATCAATTCCAACAGACGGGTTGTTTTTTGCCGATATTGTGGTTAGAGGACAGCCTGTATTTCAAATTGGTAGCGTATCAGATGTTAGTGCTACGCAAAGAGCGCAAATTGTCAACCGCCGGATTGCCAGCATTTTAGCTCAACCCCAAGCTAGCAGAACGGTTACCGTAGTCCCAGATGCAGCGCGAGGTATTGCCATATTGCAACTGAATAACCGGGTTTTAATGACGGTTACCCAACAGGATGTGCAAGATTTTAACCTCCCGGTGGAAACATTAGCGCAACAGTGGGCAGATCAATTAAACCGGGCATTTGAGCAACCCCCCTTGGCTATTGATGTGG
Source organism: Cyanobacteria bacterium UBA11372 (assembly GCA_003486675.1). Lineage (GTDB taxonomy): Bacteria > Cyanobacteriota > Cyanobacteriia > Cyanobacteriales > Aerosakkonemataceae > Microseira. The sequence goes on along the minus strand of DNGG01000381.1, from coordinate 41,390 downwards.
GGCAACGACTGTACAGTACGCTGCGTCAGTTTCAACGAGATATTATCGATAACTTGCCCTCTTTTTTAGGCGCACTGTTAGCGTTATTGGTGACTTTGCTGTTAGCAATCAGCGTGCGTCGCCTCACTTTATTAGGGGCGCAACATTGGGAAGTAGATCATAACTCTAAAGTCCTAGTGAGTCGGTTGGGATATGGTGGTGTATGGGTGATTGGCGCGATTGTTGCTTTAGGCGTTTTGGGTTTAGATTTTGCTACTTTATTGGGAACTTTGGGGTTGACAAGTGTAGCCCTCGGTTTTGGTTTGCGGGATATTATCAGTAACTACTTTTCTGGGATTATTTTGTTGGCTTCTCGCCCTTTCCGGTTAGGCGACCAAATTGTTATTAAAGACTTTGAAGGCACCGTAACTCAAATTCAACTGAGGGCAACAACAATCAAAACCTACGACGGGCGTGTTGTTTATATTCCCAATCAAGAAGTTTTTAACGCCACCATTGTTAACAATACTATCTGTACCTTTCGCCGCAATTCGATTATGGTGGGAATTGACTATAACACAGATATCACAAGAGCCAAGCAAATTATAAACGATGCCGTGATGAAAGTTGAAGGGGTGGAATCAAACCCCAAGCCAGAAATTTTATTGCGCGAACTCGCTCCCAGTACAGTCAACATTGAAGTCAGATGCTGGGTGAATTCCCGCCGCCTGCCATTTTTAGAAACAACTTCTTTAATTGCTCAGGCAATCAAAGAGGCTTTGCAACAGGCAGGAATTGAAATGCCAACCGATATTTACACGGTGAGGTTACGCAATTTACCAATAATTTCTGATAACCACCGAGTCAACTCTGAGCTATAATCTGATTGCTTAAGCATATGGTAAATTTAAGAAAAATTTGGCGATTATTAAAAGAAACTGTTTCTGAGTGGCAATTTAATGAAGTCTCTCTTTTAGCATCATCCTTGGCTTATTACACGGTTTTTTCCCTGGCGCCACTGCTAGTACTTGTGATTATGATTGTTGGGGCAATTTTTGGAGAAGCCGCAGCGCAAGAGCAGATTGTTACTCAATTAACAGAACTCGTTGGTGAGGAAGGAGCGCAATTAATCGCAACCGCTATAGATAATATGAGAGCCGATGCTACAGGAGGAACATTTCGACTTTTATTTAATCTGGGATTTTTGGTATTTGGAGCGACGGGAGTTTTTGCCCAAATTCAAGACGCATTAGACAGAATTTGGGAGGTGAAGCCAGAACCTAGAAGGCAGATTTTCCACTTTTTACGCAAGCGTCTATTATCTTTTGCAATGGTGTTGGTGATTGCATTTTTATTGCTGGTTTCTTTTGTGGGCAATACAATATTGGCGGCATTTGTTGAGGTTTTGAATAATATAACTCCCGGTTCTGGTTATCTGTGGCAATTTATCAGCTTACTGGTTTCTTTCGGGATGACTACACTGATATTTGCCCTGATTTATACTATCCTACCCGATGCCGAAATTGCATGGCGCGATACGGTTGTTGGGGCAATAATTACCGCGCTTCTATTTCTAGTCGGTCAACTTTTATTCGGGCTGTTTTTGCGCCAAACTAATTATGGTTCTGCTTATGGGGTTGCTGGCTCGTTTGTGATTGTGATTACCTGGGTTTTTTATGCCGCCCAAATTCTCTTATTAGGGGCAGAATTTACGAAAATTTATGCCAAACAGCGGGGCGCTCCCATTGTCCCATCTGAGTATGCGGTACACTGCGATCGCACTCATCAAAATCCTTCTCCAGTATCTAGCGCCGAAAGGTTACGGCGAGCTTATAAAAATTCATCTGGTCGAAATAAACATTACCGCAGGTAGAGGAATTATCTAAGCCAAGCTGACACGATCTATTGTATAGCAGCAAGGTTTACTCATCAGATACAATTTCAGGAATAATGAATGAGTCAAGTACAAGAAACTTCTGGGATCGATTCAGTACTACCAAGCTGGTTCGCTATTTGTTACTGTTAGCTCTCGGCTGGGCTATTGTCCAGATTTTGGCTTATTTTGAAAAAGTTATTGCTATCTTTATATTTGCCGCTATTCTAGCATTTTTGCTCAATTATCCCGTGCAGTGGGTGGCTCGTTTTTTACCGCGCGGGCTAGCAGTAACTGGGGTTTTTTTACTGAGTTTTCTAATTTTGGGTGGCTTGATAGCCACGTTGGGTTTTGCGATTATCTCGCAAGCCGAACAATTGCTGAGTCAATCGCCTCAACTTTTTGAATCTGCGATCGCACTCTTAGAGCGCCTCCAAAATCTTTTGAATAACTGGAATATTCAAGTTGATTTTGCTGCAATTGAAGCCCAATTACGCGAGCAAGCTTTAGCCGGAATTGGCATTGGTTTGGCTACGCTGCAAACTTTAATTACCAATTTCGTCGATCTAATTTTGGTAGCAGTTGTTTCTTTCTTTATGCTGCTAGATGGAAAAATCATTTGGAATTTTATTCTTAAAGCTTTTCCAGGAAATCTGCGCGGGAGACTGAATGAGGCGATTCAAAAAAACTTTTTGGGTTTCTTTTGGGGGCGGTTACTTTTATCGATTTTCTTTGGAGTTTCGGCGTTTATTGTATTTATCATATTAAATGTTCCTTATCCCTTGGTGATGGCAGCGATCGCAGGCGTTTTCGACCTGATTCCCGGCATCGGAGCCACTATCGGCATTAGTTTAGTTTCTTTAATCATCTTACCTCAAGGAATTTGGCTAAGCGTCAAAGTTTTAATTGGTTGTGTTTTGCTGCAACAAGTTGAAGAAAATCTGCTCATGCCTCGGATTATGCAAGGCTCGATTAATATGAATCCAGTTGTGATGTTTTTTGCTTTATTAGTGGGAGCTAAAGTTGCCGGTTTGGTGGGCGTTTTTCTATCAATCCCCATTGCTGGAGTATTGATTAGTTTATTTGAAGTGAAAGAAATGCAGGGAGAACATAATGGCTAATGGCTAATAGAAAAGAAAAATCACCAATAAAGACTTAGTAGATTTTTCGGACAAACAGATAACCTCGATCTTGCCATGTTCCGGCTGCTGATTACTGGCAATCCGCTGTAAAAACATATTGAATGCCAAACGTTATTATAATATTGTAGATATCGCAATAGCATTTCTGCTTTGGAAAAATCTGATGAAGCGATATCTGTCTTGTTATCTGGCAATGATAATCATCGTATTTCTTACAGCCTGTGCATCATCACCAGCGCCACAAGACCCTGTTTCCCAGCTAAAAGTCGTCACCCTGAATAACAAGGTTAAGATAGTCACAGGTCAAACGGTTTACGTTCCCATCTACTCATATATCTATGGTGTGGATCGGAATCAGAAGATTGACTTAGCTGCCACGCTGAGCGTGCGAAATACAGATTTGACCAACCCAATTATTATTACTTTGGTCAACTATTACAACACGAACGGCGAACTGGTTCGCAAGTATTTAGAGCAACCTGTGGAACTCAGACAGTTGGCAACAATAGATTTTGTAGTGAATCGAGATGACACCAGTGGTGGGGCTGGAGCAAACTTTATTGTGGAATGGGTTGCTCAGAAAGAAGTGTCTGAGCCTGTAATTGAGGCAGTGATGATTAATACAGTGGGCAATCAGGCACTTTCTTGGGTTAGTAATGGTCGAGTTATCAAAAGCCGAGGGGTGCAAAACCAATAGGCAAAAAATCAGTCATTGAGTGCTAAATCAAGCCATCGGGCAACAGTTGCCAAGGAAAATCCCTGGATTAGTACGGAAGTGACGACGATGAAACTTACTATCGTAAAAATTTCTCCAGCTTGAGCCATGCCAACCGCTAGGGGAAACGTTGCCAGAACAATTGGCACAGATCCTCGCAACCCAACCCATGCAATCAGCAGTTTTTCTCGAAAGGGCATCTTAGTCCATGCCAAACTGACAAAAACACTAATTGGGCGCGCCACAAACATCAGAAATAAACTGATGATCGCAGCAACACTGGCAACAGAATAAAGTTCAGTTTGATAGGGAACAAACAGCATTCCCAGTGTCAAAAACATGATGATTTGCATCAACCAGGCAACCCCGTCGTGAAAACTAATGATGGTGTTTTGATAGATAAAAGGACGATTTCCTTTCACAACACCTGCAATGTATACTGCCAGAAAGCCATTGCCACCGAGAAACGTTGTCGCGCTATAAGTTAATAAGACGAGTGCAATTGTTGCCACAGGATACAGCCCTTGAGGGTTGAGATTTAAGCGATTAATCGCCCAAACAAGGGCTAATCCTGCGCCATAACCGATAGCAGCACCGATTACCAATTGCATCACCAGAGAAATACCAATATTGATAGGAGAGGTATTAGTGCCGGTGAGAATATTTATCAAAGTTGTTGTTAACAAAACTGCCATTGGATCGTTGCTACCTGATTCTAATTCTAGGAGCGGTTGTAAGTTTCCCTTCAGCCCTAGATGGCTGGATCTAAGGACTGAAAATACAGCGGCGGCATCGGTGGAAGAGACAATCGCAGCTAACAAAAGTCCTTCTGGAAAAGAGATCCCCTTCACACCAATTAAAAAGGAGTCAAAAGATCCTAGTATGAACCAAGCAAAGGTTCCCAGTAATAGCGTGGTGATGAAAACCCCAAGGGTGGAGAGGCTCAATCCTTTTCCTAGTACGGGTTGAATTGCATTCCATTCAGTTCCTAATCCGCCAGAGAAGAGGATGAAAATGAGCGCAAAGTCTCCAATAAATTTAGCGATCGCAGGATTATTGAGTGAAATTCCCCCGACTGCCCCGACTAGCCACCCGATAAACAGAAAAAACAGCAGCGCCGGAATTCCGACTTTATTTGATACTTTACTTGCAAAAACACTTGCTAGTAAAAGCACTGCGGCGATCAGGCAAACAACTTCAGTTGGTGGCATCATTTGATTTTATGGTTTAATTTTAAATTAATTGGTTAGATCTAGATCTTCTCGCATAACTTCTTCGATTTGACCGACTTCAAAAATTAAAGTAAAACGTTGACCCATTTCTCGGGCGATAAATTCTTCCAATAATCGCACCTGCTTAGGGGTTATTGGTTCTTTTGCTCTGACGCTTAAACGCACTTCTGGCGGACTGGTTAACCAGTTGATTTCACTTGTCAGCAATTGCACTCTTTGAAAAGTAACAGTTCGGTTTAATAATGCGCGCCGCAGACTGGTTTCGAGTTGCGCTTGACGCACTAATTCACCAAAACTAAAGCCTAAAGGAATCAGCAGAATTGCCGTAAAACCTAAAGTCCACATCAAAGGTTTTTTTGCTCGCACTAAAGAGGTATATCCTGCTACGAGAAAGGTCAACATGCAAGAAAGGGTAATGCCTAACAAATTGGTAAGATAAAGTAAGGTTGCGCCTAAACTTAGCGACCAATTTGCTTGGGATAATCCCAAACCAATAACGCAAATCGGCGGCATTAAAGCAACGGCGATCGCAGTCCCCGCCAAACTCCCAGAAATCTTCGGCTCTACCTTAGCGTATCCGCTGATACCACCAGCAGCCACCGCAATACCTAAATCTAACAGCGTCGGTTTCCCCCGCGCCAATACCTCGCTACCAAAGCTGGAAATGCCGACAAGTAAACCCAGACAATAAGCGATCGCGATCGCCAGCAAACTTCCCAGTACCAGGGAAGCTATGCCTTGGCGAAATAAGATAACATTGCCTGCCAAAGCACCAAATGCTAACCCTCGAATCGGCAACATTAAAGGTGCAATAATCATCGCACCGATGATGACAGCAGTGCTATTGGCGAGCAAACCAAAAGTTGCGATCGCACAAGAGCCAACTATCAGAATTAGGTAAGACAAATCTAACTTTGATTCATCGAGTAATTCTGTTTGTAATTGTTGAGTTTGGTTTGGATCGGAGCCTCGGTTTCTCAAATCCCTGAACCGCTCTCTAATGTTATTTCCCAAGGCTTTTCTCCTGCACTATCTAATGATTGCTATCTAAGACGCCGCAGACTTCCATCGATCCAGAATATCCTGAAATAATGCCTCTTCAATCCAAGTTTTCGCCACTACCGTTAGAGGTAGTGCTATCAGTAGCCCCAAAGCTCCAAAAATGGTGGCAAAGAAGATTTGAGCCGTTAACGTCACAGCAGGTAATAGGGCTACTTGTTTTGCCATCACCGTTGGAGTTAACCAATAACTTTCAAGTTGTTGAATAACGATGTATAAAATTAACACGGCTC
>DNGG01000381.1:19665-35057 GCA_003486675.1 Cyanobacteria bacterium UBA11372 | reverse complement strand
GTTAACGTCACAGCAGGTAATAGGGCTACTTGTTTTGCCATCACCGTTGGAGTTAACCAATAACTTTCAAGTTGTTGAATAACGATGTATAAAATTAACACGGCTCCGGCTTTCCAAGGGGCATCGACAAATGCGATCGCCATCGGAAAAACCACGCTCAAAGTCGGGCCAATATTGGGAATAAAATTTAGCAACCCTGCCAAAACTGCATGAGCCAATACTAGGGGTACTTGTAAAATCCATAACCCAATGCCGCTAAAACCAGCAATAAAAACCATTTCAATTAAAGCCCCGACTGTCCAACTACCCAAACCTTCATTGCAACGGGAAAGAATCTGATCAACTCGATGGCGGTAAAAAGAAGGAAAGCAGCGCACTAATCCTTGACGGTAAGGTTGCGGATTAATCAACAACATTAAGGTTAAAACTAATACCAGTAACAATTCTATAACCATATTTATTGAGGAGGAGAAGAAAGCGATCGCGCGTGCAAGTAAATTAGTACTCAAAGGTTGAAGTTGTTGAACGAACCCATTTACATCCGGAATTTCTGGAATCAAAGAGCCTTGAATGCGCTCTTCTAACCAGTTAATTCCCTGCTGAATCCGCTCGATTCCAGTTGGTAATAAAGCTAACAATTGCTGAAATTGCTCAATAAATGGCGGTACAATTAGGAAGAAAAATCCGGCTAACAAGGTAACAACAATACCCAAACTCAGCCAGACAGCCCAAATCCTTTTTATGCTTGTTTTCTCAAGTTGCCGCACCAGTTGATTAATTGCCACTGCCAGCACGATTGCTGTAAACAATAACAGCAGCAATTGACGAATTTGCCAGATAATGTAAAGCGAGGCAACAAATGCTATAACTCCCAACCATTGGCCTAATTTCATTTGTTGCGCCTCCTCCTGAGAGCCAGTTTGATTAAACCGATGACAGATGCGATCGCCAAAAAAGAAATCGGATTAAACGCAATCGAAAAACCCCCCGGCGCGTACTGCCACCGCAAAAACCAAATCGCATCATTGCCAATAACAAAAGAAGGCACGCGCAAAAAAGTCAGAATAGGCAACAAGATTAAAACCGCCGCCATTAATAAAAGGAATGCCCCCAGTGTAATTTTTATCCAGAGCCACAAAGCCGAGCTGAATTTTTTAGCTGACATTGGCACTAAACATTACATTGACATCAGAAATACAGACAAGATTAAGTACTTTCCCAGCAATTCCGAGAGAAAATACCTAACCCTACCAATCCCAGCCTTACTGCCAAATGTGACTAAAAAGTGACATTACAGCAGATTGCAACTAGGGGCGGGTTTTACCAACCATTCATGGGAAAGAAACCGGGTTTCACCTGAAAAAGTGTTGAGCAAGGAAAGAAATTTACGAAGCAACCCGGTTTTTGATTTCGTTTCACCTGAAAAAGTGTTGAGCAAGGAAAGAAATTTACGAAGCAACCCGGTTTCTGATTTCGTGAGCCAGGGAATTGATGATGCTGTTGGCAAAGTCGGAAAACCTAACCCCCCAACCCCCTTCCCTGCAAGGGAAGGGGGAGCCTTTAAGCCCCTCCCCGCTTCTCTTAGGGGTTGGGGAGGGGTGAGGTCTTGGAGTTACTTTATCAACAGCATCATTTATTCCCTGGCGGGCTATGAGATTCGCGTAAGATCTCAACCTGATTAAGAGAGATTTAGGGGCAGCAAAAAACAAGCACACCAAACTGTCACTTTCTGGTCACATTTGCCGTCTTAGCTAGAAACAAAGTCACAAAAGCATCCATCTACTCAAAAACTCTACCGAGGTAAGTTATGGATTGGGAAAAGATTTTTCATTGGATTTACGTAGCTGGGATGACAATAGGTGCATTGCACTTTATATCCCTGAGTAAAAATCCGCGCGGCGTTCCCAAATACGAATACCTTGTTGCCGCGTTTATTCCCATCTGGTCTGGATTGGCTTATTTATCCATGACTTTACCCCAAGGTAATTTAGAACAGGGAAAGATTGCCGTTGCCGGTCAAATTGCCCACTACGCTCGCTATTTGGATTGGGTGGTAACCACGCCGTTATTGCTGTTAGCTTTATCTTGGACGGCAATGCATTATATCCCCAAAGACTGGGCGCTCATCGCTTCCCTAATGATGACACAAGTGATAGTAGTTGCCTGTGGTTTGATAGCCGATCTTTCTACAGTTCCTTGGGTGAGATATTTCTGGTATATCAACGGCGTTGTGGCTTTTTTGGTTGTGCTTGGGGGAATTTGGGGGCCTTTACGCGCCAAAACCCGCAGTCAAGGCGCGGAACTTTCCAGCTTTTACGATAAACTGACAACCTACTTTACAGTGTTGTGGGTTTGCTACCCGATTGTTTGGATTATTGGCCCTAGTGGTTTTGGTTGGATTAATCAAACCGTTGATACCTTTTTGTTCTGCTTAATTCCCTTTTTCTCAAAAGTGGGATTTAGCTATTTGGATTTGCATGGTTTACGCAGTTTACATAGCTCAGGAGCGCAAACTAATTCTGACCATTTAGTCGGTAGCACGTTCCAATTCCTGGGAAGCATCACCGCTTTGTGGACACCGCAGCGGATGCGATCGCGCCAGCGTGCCGGAGGCATATCGCGCAGAAGAGTTTAATATAGATCGGGAGAATCCTCAAATGAATCAACCAATTGGACGCACTTGTTGGGCGATCGCTGAAGGCTATATCCCAGCCTACAGCAACGGCCCCGAACCGCAATTTACGAGCCATGAAACGGTATGCATTCTGAACGCAGGCGACCAAGATGCCCAGATTGAAATTACCATCTACTATAGCGATAAAGAACCTGTTGGCCCTTACCGAGAAACAGTTCCCGCGCGGCGTACAAAGCATATCCGCTTCAACAACCTGAAAGACCCAGAAACAATTCCTCTCGACACTGATTTTGCCAGCGTTATTAAATCAAATGTGCCGATTGTCGTGCAACATACTCGGTTAGATTCGCGACAAGCAGAAAACGCGCTGCTCAGTACTATTGCTTACGCAAATAATTAGATAGGCTGGAAAAGATCGTCATCCAGGGGAGCTAGTTAAAGTGGGAAAACTTTGGTCTTATATTATGTCCGGTAGCATAGGACTGGCATATTTAATTGTGTTGTAGGGGCGGGTTTAACCAGGAACCTTTGTTTTCAGGTGAAGTGTACTAATAAACCCGCCCCGTCAGTGCGATCTCGAAGCCAGCGAACACGATCTTATATGATGTCCTTAAGATTACCCATAATTAGAAGCCGGGACACGGCAAGCTCAACGTTATCTGTTTATCCGAGATATATATAATGCCGTGTCCCTACGCAAAAACTCTGTGATGTTTTTTTATTATGGGCAATTGGGCGGACACGATCTTACAACCATAGGAGGATGTCAAACACGAGCAAATGACCAAGAATAAAGCAAATTTTGCCTGGGTTTTGGATTCAATTTTTCCAGAGGTAATTATGACCAAAAAATTCCTCGTTCTAGCTTCATGTCCGCTGGCGAAGGGTATGGTAGGCATAGAACAATATCCTCCGAAATCACTTTTCATAGGGAAAAACAGTGGTTCCATTACGCGATAACAACCCCACCACAACCACCGCATATGTTAACTATGGGTTAATTGCGGCTAATATTCTCGTTTTTATTTATCAATTGAGCCTTACACCGCAACAGTTACAGAGGTTTTTATCCGCTGCGGCGTTAGTACCTTGTCAGCTTTCAGCCACTTGTCCGATTCCTGCGGGAAGCCAAGGGATTCCTGAACCGATGACTTTGATTACATCGCAATTCTTACATGGCGGTTTTTTGCATATAGCAGGAAATATGTTGTTTTTGTGGATTTTCGGCAATAACATTGAAGACCGTTTAGGTCATATAAAATATTTAATTTTTTATCTAAGCTGCGGCGTTTTAGCAGGGCTGAGCCAGTGGGTTTTCTCGATGAATTCTACGATTCCCTCGTTAGGTGCAAGCGGTGCGATCGCTGGGGTGTTGGGTGCTTACATTCTCCGGTTTCCCCGCGCCGAGATTTTGACTTTAATTCCTTTGGGATTCTTTATCACTACCGCACGACTTCCTGCCTATTTATTTTTGGGATTTTGGTTTTTCCAGCAAGCTTTTTATGGCCTTGCTAGCTTACAAGTTCGCACCAATATAGGCATGGAAAGTGGTGGCATAGCTTACTGGGCACATGCTGGAGGCTTCGTTTTTGGCGCGATTCTTGGCCCTTTATTTGGGTTATACAACCGCCGTCCTGAAAATTTTTAAATTTCTAAACACAACTCAGATAATTCGAGCGCAAAAATTTTAGTAGCGATCGCATCAATATCAGTCAAATAATGGTCAGTCCTGGGGTAGAGGGTGGATCTATGTCAATGGTTAGAAGTTGAGCCAAATACGAATCGTTACTTTGGTAGGGTAAGACGGCGAACCTTTGAGCTAGCTGCTTAAGGTAGCGATCGCACAACTATCAACCCCAGCTTTCCTAATATGACAGACCCTCAGACGCAGGATCAACAAATCGATCAAGGCGAAACTCTAACCAATCGGCAAGGGCATCCAATATCAGATAATCAAAATGTCAGAACCGTGGGAGATCGAGGCCCCACCACACTAGAAAACTATAACTTTCTAGAAAAAATCACTCACTTCGATCGCGAACGAATTCCAGAGCGCGTCGTTCATGCGCGAGGTGCGGGCGCACATGGTTATTTTGAAGCCTACGGCACTGTTGGCGATGAACCAATCGGCAAATATACCCGCGCCAAACTGTTTCAAGAAAAGGGAAAAATCACTCCCGTATTTGTTCGCTTTTCTACCGTTACTCACGGCGGTCATTCTCCGGAAACATTACGCGATCCGCGCGGATTTGCCGTTAAGTTTTACACCGAAGATGGCAACTGGGATTTAGTAGGAAATAACCTAAAAATCTTTTTCATTAGAGATCCGATTAAGTTTCCGGACTTGATTCATGCCTTCAAACCCGATCCAGTTCATAACCGTCAAGATCCCAATCGCATTTTTGATTTCCTCAGCTTAACGCCGGAATCGATGCATATGGTAACTTGGTTGTTTAGTCCTTGGGGAATTCCTGCCAGCTACCGATTTATGGAAGGATCGGGGGTGAATACTTATAAATGGGTGAATGCTGATGGTGTGGGGCATTTGGTGAAGTATCATTGGCGACCATTACAGGGGTTAAAATTTCTGACTCAGGCACAAGCTGAGGAAATTCAGGCGAAAAACTTTAACCATGCTACCGAGGATTTGTATGATGCGATCGCCAGCGGTGATTATCCAGAATGGGAATTTTGCGTGCAAATCATGTCCGATGATGAACATGCCGAACTCGATTTCGATCCTTTAGATGACACCAAAATCTGGCCTCAAGAACAGTTCCCTTGGTTACCCGTTGGACGCATGGTGCTAGATAAAAACCCAACCAACTATTTTAATGAAGTAGAGCAAGCAGCGTTTGGCACTGGGGTATTAGTAGATGGGCTAGATTTCTCAGACGATAAAATGCTGCAAGGTCGGACATTTTCTTACTCAGATACGCAGCGCTATCGCGTTGGACCAAACTATCTGCAATTGCCGATTAATCAACCCAAAACAAGGGTAGCAACGAATCAGCAAGGTGGTCAGATGGAGTATTCCGTCAATACCGTCGAAGCCGGTGCAAATCCCCATATTAATTATGAGCCAAGCAGCATCGATGGATTGAAAGAAGCGCCAAAATCTGGCAAAGATCATACTCCCTACGTGCAAGGAGTCGTTGGACGGGCAAGGATCAGCCGCACGAATGATTATGGACAAGCGGGAGAACGCTATCGCACCTTTTCTGATTTTGAACGCGATGATTTGATTTTGAATCTGGTGACGCAGCTAAAACAGTGTAACCCAGAGATTCAAAACCGAATGGTGGAACATTTCACCAAATGCGATCCAGATTACGGTTCGCGAGTGCGAGAAGGACTCTCTATGTAGAGTGCGTTAACGCAGTGTAACGCACCATTTTCATTCTATGTAGGGTGCGTTAACGCACCATTTTCATCAGATATAGTATCTTTCTTGAGTTCTGTTGATCGGAACTTAGGAATTGACATTAAATATGGTGTATTGGTGCGTTACGCGATCGCTAACGCACCCTACATATAGAAAGTTGGCGTCAGCCCTGTTAATGGTAGATTAGCCACTTGCATTAATGACTAAATCCAAAGCTGCCAATAATTCTTTTGCTGTGTAGGGCTTGTGTAAAAATAATTGCACGCCAGCACCTGTGGCTTCGTTTAGCTTATCGTTGGATACGAGTCCGCTGGTAGCGATCATCTTGACCTGGGAGTTGATTTTTTGCAGGGTGCGGATGGCAGTTATTCCATCCATATTCGGCATCATGATATCCATCAACACAACGCTAATTTCATTTCGGTGTTCGACGAAAAGCGCGATCGCTTCCAGTCCATCGCTGGCGGTGAGAACTCGGTAATTGCGCTCTTCTAACGTGGCTTTAGTAATTTCCTGAATCGATGCTTCATCGTCTACAACCAGAATCAATTCTCCTTGTCCTCGCGGCAAGTTCAAGTCTTCTGTTGGCGGCGTTACCGTTGCCGTTACTGCTGGTAAGTACACCTTAAATTGGCTACCAAGTCCCACCTCGCTGCTGATATCGACAAAACCACCGTGGCTTTTGACAATACCCAAGACGGTGGAAAGTCCCAATCCAGTACCTTTGTCTACTTCTTTCGTTGTGAAAAAGGGATCAAAAATTCGCTCTAATAGTTCGGGAGAAATACCAACACCCGTATCTGAGATGGTGATAACCACATAGCGACCGACTTGGGCATTTAGATTCATGCGGGCATAGTTTTCATCGATAAAAATATTTTCCGCAGACAGATTTAGAGTACCGCCATCGGGCATGGCATCGCGTGCATTAACGCAGAGATTCATGAATACCTGATGCAGTTGGGTGGCATCGGCGCTAACAGTCCAAAGTTCTCTCGTTGGTATATTGGTCTGTACTTCGATTGATTTGTCAAATGTTCTTTGAATAATTTGCTCGATTTCTAACAGTAGGTGTCCCAGTTGTAGGGGAACGCGCTTACCTTCAACTCCCCGTGCAAAGGCTAAAACTTGCTTGACCAAATCGGCACCCCGTTTGGCATTGGCTTCTATCACATGAAAGAATTGCTCAGATTTGGCGTCGGTGAGTCTGTCCTTCAATATTTGCGTTGCTAGCAAAATTGGCGTCAGCATATTGTTGAGGTCGTGAGCAATGCCGCTGGCTAGAGTGCCGATGCTTTCTAGGCGTTGAGCGTGGAGAAACTGTTGCTCTAGTTGTTTTTTTTCGGTGATGTCGGTGTCAACAATCAGGATAGATGTGGGTTGTCCTGCCTCTTCCCCTACGAGAGTCCAGCGACTTTCTACCAGGATATCTTTTCCCGATTTCGTTACTTTCTGCAATTCACCTTGCCACGAATCTTGCTCACTAATGCTTGTCCGCGCTGCTGCGAGTTGGGGTGAATTTGGCTTGAATAAAATCTGAAAGGCATTTTTTCCAAGCGCTTCCTCTCTTGTCCAACCGAACAAATCCTCAGCACCTTTGTTCCAATATAAAATTTGGCCTTCCAGATCTCGAAGCGAAATAGCATTTGTGGCAACATCAAGCAGGGTAGCTTGTTGAGCAATTTTTGCTTCAAATTGCTTGGGAATGCTGATGTCGCGGATTAGCCAGCGCAAACCGATTTGCTGACCCTGTAAATCCTTGATACTGCTGACAGCAAGCATAGCGGGGAAAGGTTCACCATGCTGTGGTTGGAGGCGAACTTCCCAGTCCTGCACCTGCTGCAACTGCGCCAACTGAGTCCGAAAGCTGCGGCGTTCTGGCTGCGGAATAAACAGGATCAGCAGTTTGTCAATTAAACGCTGTTGCTGTAAGCCCAACAAGGTGGCAGCTGCACGGTTTGCCTCTTGAATTTTTCCGTTGACATCTGTGACTAAATACCCATCTGGGGCAAACTCAAACAAATCCTGGTAATGCTGGCGTTCTAACTCAATTTCTGTCTTACTTTGCAGCAGTTCTTCGTTTTGCTGGCGCAGTTCTTCTTCGACAACGTGCAGTTCTTCCAGCATTGTTTGCAATTCTTCGTTGGCTTGCTGGAGTTCGGCGGTTCGTTGTGCTACTCGTATTTCTAACTGGTCACGCGCTTGTTGCAGTGTTTGTTGTGCTTGAGCGCGATCGCTAATATCTGCTTCTAGCTGTTGTTGCAACTGAGTTTGTTCTATGACATTGCTAATGGCAATCTGAAGATTTGCAGGCGTTACTTTGTTTTTGACTAAATACTCCTTGGCACCGCTTTTGATTGCTTGCACGGCGATCGCTTCATTTCCCTGACCAGTTAGCATTAACACAGGCAAGTTAGTTTGCCCTAGCTGCGTTTTCAATTCCTCCAAAAACTCCAGCCCATCCATATCTGGCAGCAAAAAGTCGAGTAAAATAGCATCTGGCTGCACCTCTTGGTACAAAGCCAGCCCAGTTTCCCCATCCTCTGCCTCGAAAATACTGTAGGTGGATTGCTCATCTTCCAACAGGTAGCGGCGAATTGTTTCCCTGTCTTCAGAGGAATCATCCACAATTGCGATCGTCTTTTGCCTTTCTCTCATGGGATTCTCCCTGCTGGATGCTACTTGACGATTGGCAGGCTCAAGTAAATTATCTCATAGCAGTTTAGATCTCCCAATACTGAGAGGGCTAAAGTTTATTTTGATAATTCTTAAGTGGGTGTGCTATGCTTGAAACCCAACAAATTTTTCCGACAAATTGCAGCTACTGCAACTCAAATTCTAATACAAAAATATACATAAATTATCAATAATTATAGTTTTGTTTAGGAGTCCTTTTAGGAGTGTTAAGGCGTGTTTAACGTAACTTTTATAGGAATTTGGTATCAATCTTGTTTCCCTTGGGTAATTCTAACAGTAAATGTTGTTCCCTTTCCTACTTCGCTCTCGACAGAAATTTCACCTTGATGGAGATCGAGACATTTTTTAACCACTGCTAATCCCAATCCTGTGCCGATAATTTCCCTGGCATTCTTGCCTCGGCTGAAGGGGTCATAAAGCTTTTTTTGTTCTTGGATATCTATCCCAATGCCTTCGTCTCTAATCTGAAAAGTGACTGCATCCGGTTCGCAAATCAGTGTAAAATAAACGGTACTTTCTGGAGCAGAATATTTAATCGCGTTGGAAACTAGATTGCTGAGAATCGAATAGAGCAATTTTTCATCCAAATATGCGTGAGTGCAGCTGCCTTGCTTGATAAATTTTATCGTGCGTTTCGATTCGCTGAAAACCTGGAAATCTTCTACTAAATTGAGGCAGAATGTCTGCATTTCCAATAAACTTGGATTGCACTCTAACTTGCCCGCATCTGCTCTTGCTAGAGTGAGAACATCGCTGAGCAATTGAGTCATCACTTTGGCTGAGGATTGAATGCGATACAGATTTTTGAGTTTGGCTGGTTCCACCAGCGATTTGAGACTTTCCCCTAACAATTGCGCCGAACCTACAATCAGACTGAGGGGAGTCCGAAATTCGTGGGAAACCATCGAGAAAAATTGCAGCTTGAGTTCGCTGAGTTCTTTTTCTTGCGCTAATGCTCGCTGAAGGGTTTCTGCTTGTTGGCGTTTGACCATCTGGCGATAGAGCAAAGCATAAACGCCAAACAGAATCGCAAAAGTTAGTAGCGTACCCAAGGATTCAAGCCACATTCTGAATTGAAAATTAGCTTGCGACTGTTCTACCTGCACCTCTAACAGTTCTTCTTCTTCGCTGACTAAATCTTGAATCAGGCGGCGAATTTCATCTTGATTTCGCTTTGTTTGCACAATCAATGGGTCTTGAGCAGAGAATCTCCCTGGGGCTTTTTGGTACTGGTCGATAAAAGTTTGAAATAATTCCAACCTTTGGGAAATTAAAGATTCTAGGATATCGAGGCGCTGGCGCTGGATGGGTGTATCATCGAGGGGTTGCCTTAGTTTATAAATTTGTTGTTTGAGGCTGGCAACGGCTTTGTTGTATCGCTCGAGTTCTTCTGGATCGCCGAATAGGATGTAACCCCGTCGTCCAGATTCTGCATCGGTGAGGGTTGCAGAAATATTGGTGATGACTTTGAGGACTTGATTGGTTTGTCGAACTTGCTTGGCACTTTCAGCTAACTGAGTTGCATTTTGATAGGAAATCAAGCTCACAGCACCCATAAGTACGAGTGCTAAACTGAATCCTCCGGTAATCCATTTGCCTTCAAGTGACCATTTCATAGGAATGCGAGGAATAATTAAAGATAATCTCAAAAATCTAAAATCTAAAATCTAAAATCTAAAATTGCCATGCGTATTTTGGTTGTTGAGGATGACGTGCAGATTGCGGATATGCTGACGGAGGCGCTCACAAATCGTCAGTATACGGTCGATGTGGCACAAGATGGCGAGATGGCATGGAATTGGATAGAAACTCTGGAATATGACCTGGTGCTGCTGGACATCACGCTGCCGAAGATGAACGGTTTGCTGTTTTGTCAGAAATTGCGCGATCGCAACTTTTCTATCCCTGTCCTGATGTTAACTGCTCGCGATACCATTGCTGACAAAATTATCGGCCTCGATGCGGGAGCCGATGCCTACATGGTAAAACCTTTTGACCTGGAAGAGTTAATGGCTCAAATTCGGGCGCTGCTGCGGCGCAAGGGTTGCACTACCCGTTCTAAACTTTCTTGGGGTAGTCTCTATCTTGATCCCAATACTTACGAAGTGACCTTTGAAGAGCAACTGCTGCACCTTACCCCCAAAGAGTATGCCCTTTTAGAGTTACTCGTGAACAACGGTAGGCGCGTCTTGAGCAGACCAGGAATTATTGAGCGCTTGTGGTCGATTGATGAGTCTCCCACCGAAGAAGCCGTCAAAACCCACATTAGAACTTTGCGTCAAAAACTTCGCGCTGTAGGCGCTCCTGATGATTTTATCGAAACTGTTCACGGGCTGGGCTATCGCATGAAGCAGCTCAGTTAGAGGCAGGGAAGGATGATCCCCCCGAAATCCCCCCAAACTCCCCTCGATTTCTTGGCTTTTAAATAGTAATTAAGAGTAAGACTGTTGAGCTAACGAGTTGGGTTCACAAAACTTGGGTGAGAGGGATTCCTCACGACGGGAAAACCATTAATTTTTCTGCTCTCGCTCTCCCTCTCGCTTTTTTAGGTGAGAACAACAGCTTAGCTACATGCCTAAAATTCGTTACCAGTTTTTCTTCCCGCTCTGTAGCAAGCAACCAGATCGGGGATTTTTTTGGCAATTTTCCCGCTCTTTCCCCCCGAAATCCCCCCGATTTCCTCTCGTTTTCTTAACTGCTAAGAGGTAAGTTCAACTAAGATAACCTCTCACTCCTTTTAATGAAAACTAGCCGGGGAATGAATTCCCTGGCTATCTCTCAAAAACATGAAATGCTTTCAAAATCCACTTATCCAGACTTCAAGTATGCTCAGCCAACAGATATCTACGGTAGGAAAACAGCGCCGGTGCAAGTTCCAAAGGCGCTTCTGGAGAAAGCTAATCAGGATTGAAATCGCGCTGCTCCTGGCTGCACTCTTTCTCCTACTTTTTCTGGAAATTCGGTTTTTAGTAGAGATGGGGGTGGTGCTGATTTTATTTGCTTGCTGGGAGCTTTCCATTGAGCGAAGCAATGCTTTTTTAGCCCTACAGGCGCTGGGATTTATGTTATTATTTATCAGTTTGGTTTTGAATTAATTTATTATATTTGAATATAAAATTAAAAATTTAGGCGAAAAAGAAACAAAAAATGAAAACAAACTTCTAGGAATATACACTCCACACCACATTTTAAACCCGCTCTAGAGACTAGAACGGGTTTTTTTATAACTTTTGTGTAGGAAGTTACCCCCGAAATCCCCCCGATTTCTCCCCGGAATTCTGACTTATAACAGCTATCTTCGAGATGTATTCTAAACACTGGGAGAAGGATTTTGGTAGGGATGAGCCTGTCTGTGTTAAGTTCGCGCGTTGCTGCTGAAGTTTTTTGGGGGCTGGAAAAGCGTATGATAGCCAACAAAGTAGAAATTATTGGCATTAAGTGCCAAAAAAATTATCAATTGACCGATAATTTCCGGGCGGCGATCGCCAGATTAAAAATTAAGGCAGAAGTGTCTCAAGTCACCGACCCAAGTGAAATTGCTAAACGGGGAAATTTCTCCACTCCCGCTGTAGTCGTCAATGGCGAAGTTTTTAGTACGGGTAAAGTCATTGACTCAGAGCAAATTGAAAAATTACTGGTGCGCTTCCCTAAGTTGTTGATTGGCTAATAACCGCAGAATTCCCATACTTCATTTTTTGATATGACACTTACTCAACCAGCAAAACCACTTTTACATTCTTATCTTGAATTGCCAGCCAGAGAAGTTGCATTGCAACTCGACACTGACTTGGAAAAAGGTTTGAGAGCAACAGCAGTTGTCGATCGCTTACGTATGTATGGGTTTAACGAACTGGCAGCTAAACCGGGAAAACCTGCTTGGCTGCGATTTCTGCTGCAATTCAATCAGGCGCTGCTCTACATTTTGCTAGTTGCGGGTTTAATTAAGGCGCTGTTGGGATCTTGGACGAATGCGGCAGTTATTTGGGGCGTCACGGTAATTAATGCGATTATTGGGTTTGTGCAAGAGTCGAAAGCAGAAGGAGCGATCGCCGCTTTAGCAAAAGCCGTCACGACGGAAGCCACAGTGATGCGCGAAGGTAAAAAAATCCGCATTCCTTCCAGAGAATTGGTTCCAGGAGATTTGGTACTGTTGACTTCCGGCGATAAGGTTCCGGCAGATTTGCGCCTGGTAACGGTTCGCAATCTGCAAGTCAATGAATCTGCCCTCACCGGAGAATCCCTGCCAGTAGAAAAGCAAACCCAACCGCTGAGTTCGGATACTCCCCTCGCCGAACGGGTAAATATGGCGTATGCGGGTAGTTTTGTCACCGCTGGACAGGGTAGCGGGATCGTGGTAGCGACGGGAAATGCTACGGAAGTGGGACAAATTTCCCAATCGATCGACCAGCAGACGAGTTTGAGTACGCCTCTCACCCGCAAATTCGCTAAATTTAGCCAAACCCTGCTCTACGTAATTCTATTCCTGGCAACGGTAACTTTTGCCGTCGGCATTGGTCAAGGTCAATCTTGGATCAACATGTTTGAGGCGGCGGTAGCACTGGCGGTGAGTGCGATTCCCGAAGGATTGCCTGCGGTAGTAACTGTCACCCTGGCAATTGGGGTAGATCGGATGGCGCGCCGTCATGCGATTATCCGCAAGTTGCCTGCGGTGGAAGCATTGGGTAGCGCTACGGTAATTTGCTCGGATAAAACGGGCACGCTGACCGAAAATCAGATGACGGTGCAAGCGATTTACGTCGCCGGACAGCGATACTCGGTTAGCGGCACGGGATACAGTCCAGAAGGAGATTTTTACCAGGATGGGGAACCGATCGATCCTTATACAGTTCCGGCATTGGAGGAATGTTTAATCGCCGGTTTGCTGTGCAACGATGCTCATTTGGAACAGAAAGATGGGCAATGGAAGGTAGTGGGCGATCCGACTGAGGGCGCTTTGATTGCTGCGGCGCGAAAAGCCGGACTCGATGGTTTGCAACTGAATCAAGCTATCCCCCGACTCGATACGATTCCTTTTGAGTCGGAATTTCAATACATGGCAACGCTGCATCAATTAGACAGTCAAGCATCGGGAGTCGCCCACAACAAGGATGTATCGTCTTCTGCTTATATCATTTACCTCAAAGGTTCGGTAGAGAGGGTTTTGAACCGCTGTCGCCAGATGATGGACGCCTATGGAAATTTAACGCCTCTCGATGGGGAATTAATTGCCGCAGAAGTTGAGAGGATGGCAAAACAAGGGTTGCGAGTGCTGGCATTTGCGAAGAAATCCGTAACGCCAAAAGAAAGATTGCAAACATCCCTCAGTCATGAAGATGTGGAGAGGAATCTAATTTTTATCGGATTGCAGGGCATGATCGATCCACCCCGAACCGAAGCGATCGCAGCCGTAAATGCCTGTCAATCTGCGGGGATTGGGGTAAAAATGATTACCGGAGATCATATCGCCACTGCCAGAGCGATCGCCCAACGCATTGGTTTGCAAAAAAACGGTCAAGTTCTGGCATTTTCCGGGCAGGAATTAGAACAAATGGATAGTGGGCAACTAACTCAGGCAGCAGAAACCGGGGTGGTGTTTGCCAGAGTTTCTCCCGCACAGAAATTGCGCCTGGTAACGGCGTTGCAATCCCAGGGCGAAATCGTAGCCATGACTGGGGATGGGGTAAACGATGCCGCAGCACTCAAACAAGCGGATATTGGCATTGCAATGGGCAAAACGGGAACCGATGTGGCGAAAGAAGCTGCCGATATGCTGCTCACCGATGATAACTTTGCTTCAATTGAAGCGGCGGTAGAAGAGGGGCGGACGGTTTATCAGAACTTGCGAAAAGCGATCGCTTTCATTCTCCCGGTAAATGGTGGCGAATCGATGACGATTTTGATTAGCGCCTTGCTGGCAAGAGATTTGCCGATTCTAGCGCTGCAAGTTTTATGGCTGAATATGGTCAATTCGGTAACGATGACGGTTCCCTTAGCATTTGAACCCAGATCGGAAGGTTTGATGCAACAACCTCCGCGCAATCCTCGCGAACCATTGCTATCGGGCAAACTGTTCCAAAGAATTATAGCGGTTTCGGCGTTCAACTGGATTCTGATCTTTGGCATGTTTGAATGGGCGCGACAAGCTTTTGGCGATGTTGCGGTGGCGCGCACAATGGCAATACAGGCTTTAATTGCCGGAAGAGTAATTTATCTATTGAGCATCAGCGAGTTCGGTGCGGCGATGGTGGCAAAACTCCGGGGTAGGGCAGCGTCGGTTAAAGTTGGGGGTGCGATCGCAATTGGCATACTTTGCACCATTTTCCTGCAAATTCTCTTCAGCCAATGGGGTGCAATGAATGTCTTATTTAACACAGCACCCCTGACTTTAAACCAGTGGTTAATTTGCCTAATTCCCGCACTACCGATGATTGTGCTGGCGGTATTTATTAACCGCCTCGATCCTCCCAATTCCTAAGTTGTTTCAAATTCTAATACTGCCTTTTTTAACAAACCGCGAAAATGCGAAGGAAGAAGAAATAAGAAACAAGAAAGAAGTTGTTGCGTAGGGACACGGCATCAGAGATATCTCGGACAAACAAATAACGTTAATCATGCCGTGTCCCGGCATCATATCATGTCCGTTAGCAATGGTAGTGTATAGTTGTTTATGCTGTA
>DNGG01000381.1:3042-19437 GCA_003486675.1 Cyanobacteria bacterium UBA11372 | reverse complement strand
CGAGATATGTTTAAACGCAGCGCCAAAGATAAATAAACCCGCCCCGGTTTACGCTACCGATGCTACCGGACATGATATCAAAGATATCTCGGACACACAAATAACCTTAATAATGCCGTGTCCCGGCTACCGAGCGTGGGTAATCTTAAGGACATGATATCACCCCCGATCTCGTATCATTTGCCCCGAGCATCATTTTGATCGTAGCCCCAGTAGTCAGAGCAATTGATAGCTTTCTTGGTGAGAACTTCCGATGGGCGTACCGCGCATTTTAGATAAAAATTTCCTGTAAAATATCGACAATTTCTACAAGGTACTTTGTTAAAACGGTCGAAGTTGAAAAAGCTTTCCTTTTTCTCACCTATTCTTCTCTTTGATAGCCAAATTACCGTTCCTGTCAGAATCGCAAACAAGCTAAAACTTCCCCCATAAATCAATGCTTGATTTGGTTCGGTTATGCTATCTTGCCGATTCACAGCTATTTCAGTTTGATATTCCTGCCGAGGATTCGTTCCTGGGGCAGCTTGTAGGTTTGAAAATCGATTGGTATCCATATTTTTGACCTCATGGTAATTGGTATCTATTGTGCAAAGCTTCGTGAAAACGTTCCAACTTACATGCAAAGCCTAAAGCTGTGGGGAAAATTTAGGATAGCTAAAAAACTTGCAAGGGATGAGCAATGGCTATATTCATAGGTTTAGCAAAAATATAAATTTTGTATATCTGCCAATAGGCTAGCTTGTTAATTAGCTTCTCTGCCAAAAGATAGAACCTAAAAACAGTTGACAGTTGACAGTTACGCCAAGAAACCGGGTTTCTATGAAAAATCGTTTATGAAACGAAATATCTCAGAATAAACCCGGTTTCTAAGATATGATTGCGAACTAGGGAAATTAATTTTTCCTTTGATATCATGTCCTTAAGATTACCCATAATTAGCAGCCGGGACACGGCATTATTAACGTTATCTGTTTGTCCGAAATAATTACGATGCCGTGTCTCTACGCAACAACTCTGTAAGGTTTTTTTATTATGGGCAATGAGCGCGGAAATGATATCACCCTTAAAGGGAGGGGCTTTAAATCCATTTTTTATGGGAATTTTTTAGGAAACGACTTAAAAGTTAAATACTGTCCTAACTGTCCCGACAAAAATATCGCCGTTAGTTTCGTTGTGGTCGGGATTGGTTAGATAGATAATACCAGGAATAACTTTAATATTTTCTGTTAGCGGGTATTCATAAAATGCTTCAAAATGAAACCCAGTTCCAGTATCTTCACGGTCAGAATTTGTATTTTGAATTACTTTTGGTGGCATTCCAAAACCCAATCCCCCAACAGCATTTTGTTTAAACAAATCGGGGAAAGCAAGATTGACTGCATAATTGATCGTGTTAGCGTTTCCATCAATTCGATCGACTCGGTTAGCATCGATATATCCAAACCAACCGCTGATAGCCATTCGAGAGTTAATTTGCCAATAAGCTTCAAAACCATAAGCATTTGATACCAAGGGAACGCCTGTGCCAAAGGGAATATTTGAGAATAAGCTGCCCGTGCGATGTAAGAGATTGCCGTCAGGAGAATAGTTGCGAAGATAAGTTAAACCAAACTCTAAATTTGAGGAGGGTTTGAAGGAAAGTTGGGCTAAGGCACTATAGGTACTACCAAACAATCCTTCTGTAGGAATTGCGGCATTTTCAGCTAAATAACCTAAATCTAAACGAATCGCTTTGTTAGGTTGATAAACTGCTGCGATTCCGGCTGGACTAATAAACCCGATGCGATAAATTGGATTGCGTTCTAAAAAGCGGGAGGGAGAACCTTTCGCGCCGCCAAAACTGGCGAAAAATGGGTTAACCACTGTGGCATAATAATGATGAGATGCGGAATTTCCAAATAGATAAAGGTTGAGGCGATCGCTTACCGGAAATCGATACTCCAAAAGGTTCAGATCGAAGCTGTTGTCGGTATTTCCCACTTCAAAGGAAAGGCGCGTTGTATTCGTCCCAGAAATACCATTAAAATTGGGGACTCGGTTGGAAGATTGCAGCCGCACCAGCAATCGATCTTTCCCGGTAAAACTGGTAATTAAATTTAATCGAGTGCGATGATTGAATGCCAAGTTAGAATCAATGCGAGTATCGGGGTTGCTATCGGCGCGATCGCCTGTTAAATCGCTGGCAACTAGGACAATAGAACCGCTTAATTTAGTGGTAGTTGAAAATTGATTGTATTCTAGTTCAGTTGCCTTATTTTCTAAAGTTTCGACTCTACCTTGTAAGGCGGATAACTCAGCAGCGAATTCATTTTCGAGTCGTTGAATTGTTGGAAGTTCATCTAAAGATAGTTCGACGCGAATAGAATTTAAACAAGCATTTAATCGGGCGGCAAATTCGTAGCGGGTTAGTCCTCGATTTCCCCGATAGGTGTTATCTGGATATCCGGTAAGGCAACTATAACGTTCAACTAGCGATCGCAATGCCTCAAACGCCCAATCCGTAGGCTGGACGTCAGATAATTGGGATACGGGCGTAGTTTGAGCGTGAAGCGAAGCTATCCCGGAGGGAATCGCCTTCATCCCACCAACCTCAGCAGTAGCGATCGCTACGTTCACAATTGCCAGACAAATTATATTTTTAAGCAAGATGATGCACCCAAAGCGATGGAAAATATCTTGTCCGGTAGTAGAGACGTTACATGCGTCTCTACTCCTATGGTTAATTGTCTTGTAGGAGCGGGTATAAGCAGTGCCGTTTGAGCAAGAGCGAATTATGTTGATAAACCCGCCCCCAGCGCGATGCTGATGCAAGCTATTAATGCCAAGTATGGTATGATTTTCTCAGCTTTTTTGCCAATTAAAAATATAACTTTGGGCATAGTTCCTCCATCACATAGTATGCGATCGCTACTCCAATAGCCAGATGCGATCGCTCGTCCTACCATATAACCTTAGCCATAAAAGCTGACATTCCATTTTAGGGTAACAAACGCAGCTAGTCTATAGTTTTTTGGCTTATAACTGTCAAATTTTCCAGGAAGAATGCAGTGAAATTAACACTAAACTCAGGGCGGGTTTTCATTGGATGTGCTTTGGCATTAGGACTTGCTTTTACTGCCAGCGCCCAACAGCCAGAACAACGCAGGATCGAGCGCGTGGAGGGATATTTGGCAACACCAAAGCGGGTGGAATTCAACGAATCGCTAATGCAGCAATTAAGACTACCTCCGGGATTTCAAATTAGCGTATTTGCTAGAGATCTGGGGAATCCTCGCAATATTGCGATCGCACCCAATGGAACAGTTTACGTTACCCGCCGCGAACAAAGCGATGTACTGGCATTAAGAGATACTAATGGAGATGGACGCGCTGACGAAAGGCGCACCGTCTCATCAGGACACAAACAAGTCAACGGTATTACTATCAATCAAAATCGGCTATATTTTGTTACCGATACCAAGCTACACGCAATGGATTTGCGTCCTGATGGTACGGAGGGAAATTTACAAACGCTAATAAATGATATTCCCGATGCCGGACAACATCCCAACCGTACTTTAGCGTTTGGCCCTGATGGAATGCTGTATATTTCAGTGGGTAGTACTTGTAATGCCTGCGACGAACCAAATGACGAACATGCTACCTTGTTGCGGGCGCAACCTGATGGCAGTCAGCGCACCATTTATGCTCAAGGATTGCGAAATACAATTGGTTTTGCATGGCATCCTCAAACCGGCGAACTTTGGGGCATGGATCATGGTTCGGATTGGCGGGGAAACGACCAACCACCAGAGGAATTAAATCGCATTCAACCAGGTGCAAATTATGGTTGGCCTTTTTGTTGGGGCGATCGCCGTCCGGATGTATATTTATCCGCCAATCCTGATGGAATGACTAAGGAAGAATACTGTGCCAAAACTCAAGCGCCAGTAATGACTTATACCGCTCATAGCGCTCCCTTGGCGTTTGTATTTTACACTGCAAATCAATTTCCCTCGGAATATCGGGGCGATGCTTTTGTGACTATGCGAGGTTCTTGGAATCGCAATCCGCCTTCGGGATATAAACTCGTGCGAGTGCGGTTTCAAAATGGTCAACCCGTGGCGTTTGAAGACTTTATTACCGGGTTTTTGATGAATGGGGGTGCAGAACAATTTGGTAGACCTGTGGGGTTAGCGATCGCGCCCGATGGTTCGCTATTATTTACTGACGATACCAACGGTGTAATTTATCGCGTCTCCTATACCGCCAGGAGATAAGTTAGAAACCGGGTTTGGAGCGTTTATCTCTCCTGACAAAGCGACGATTGTTTATAGAAACCCGGTTTCTTAACAGTGAGAAACCGGGTTTGGAGCGTTTATCTCTCGTGACCAAGCGACGATTTTTTATAGAAACCCGGTTTCTTAATTCAATGCTGTCACTTTCTAGTCACATTTAGCTTCGATCCTGAAGATAGGTGGAATCTGGAAGTCTGAAGGGTTATCAATTATTAGCTATACCTCGCTCGTGAGGACTGATAATTGAGCGATCACTATTTTTGATTTTACCGTGCGATCGCATAACTTTATACAATCAAAAGAGTAACGATTATGACAGGTATCATTATTACTTGGTTAGTTACAACTATCAGCTTTTTAATTATTTCCAGATTGCCATTTCTGGGAATTGAAATCGATAGCTTTGGTAAAGCTGCAATTTCCGCCGCTGTTGTGGGAGTTTTGAACGCAGTTTTACTCCCAATTCTCAGCTTTGTCACCTTGCCGTTCATTATCCTGAGCGTGGGGTTATTCTTCTTTATTTTGAATGCCATCATTTTTGCCATAGCAGCAGCGATCGTCAATGGATTCCGCTTACGTTATGGTTTTTGGAGCGCTTTACTAGGTTCGCTTACCTTGTCAATTATTAACACTATCATTTTGCGGCTTTTGGCAGGAGCTACCTGAAAAATTAGGAGGTCGATCCTGATGATAGTTATTTGGTTAGTTACTACGATTAGTTTCTTGATTATTTCCAGAATCCCTTTTCTGGGAATAGACATAGACAGTTTTGGCAAAGCGGCAATTTCTGCGGCAGTTTTTGGGATATTAAATGCCGTTCTGCTGCCGATTCTGACAATTTTAACCTTGCCCGCTATCCTCCTGAGTTTGGGATTATTCTTCTTTGTTTTGAATGCCATAATCTTTGGTATATCAGCGGCAATCGTGCCCGGATTTAGCTTAAGATATGGCTTTTGGAGCGCTTTACTGGGGTCAATTACGTTAGCGATCGTTAACTCGATTCTGTTGACAATATTGCCACCAGTTTTTTAGCAAACTTCAGGACTTACGCACGACGATCCTAGAAACCGGGTTTGGAGCGTGGATCTTTAGTTTCTGGCGCGACGATGTTTCAGAGAAACCCGGTTTCTTTGGGTAACTATTTTTGAGGACAACAATCATGCAAAAGCTTTGGCGAAAAATACTGGGATATTTTTTAGTAGGAATAGGATGCGTTATCCTGCTATTCTCTTGTCAAACCACACCAGTAACCCAGTCACAACCCACAACCACAACTCCTACAGCAACGCCTACGACGGCACAAACACCTGCTACCTTTCCTCCCGTTGCTTCTGTTAATAGCGAAGCTACTTTACCAGCACAGCTACCCCCATTACCCTACGCTTTTGGAGCGCTAGAAAAAGCAATTGATGCCCAAACAATGCAATTGCATCACGATAGGCATCACGCCGCCTATGTCAACAACCTCAACGAGGCAATCAAACAGTCTCCCAACTTGCAAAATAGAAGCGTTGAATCCTTGCTGCGCGACTTAAATAGCGTGCCGGAAAATATTCGCAATACAGTACGCAATAACGGCGGCGGTCATTTGAACCATACGATTTTCTGGCAAATTATGAGTCCCAACGGCGGCGGACAACCGACGGGGGCGATCGCGCAAGAAATCAACCAAACTTTTGGTAGTTTTGATGGCTTCAAGAAACAGTTTAACTCGGCGGGTGGCGATCGCTTTGGTAGCGGTTGGGTTTGGTTAGTCCGCAATCCTGCTGGTCAACTCCAGATTGTGAATACACCCAATCAGGATAGCCCAATTATGGACGGCAACTATCCAATTATGGGCAATGATGTTTGGGAACATGCCTATTACCTCAGATACCAAAACCGTCGCGCCGAGTATTTAGATAACTGGTGGAATGTGGTTAATTGGGCAGAAGTTAACAGACGCGCCCAAGCTTCACAGCAACGTAGTTAGGAGAGCTATTCCGATGCAAAGTCTCTTGATGAGAAGTCCCATTTTTGTAGCATTTTGTTGGATAGGGGCATACTTATTTATTACCCTATTGCCCCTGCTGTTGCTGCTAATCTATCCCCCATTTGAAAACAGGGGTTTTTGGCTCGATCTTTCAGTTGCCCTCGGGTTTATCGGCTTGGCGATGATGGCGCTGCAATTTGCTCTAACTGCGCGCATTAATCGGATAGAAGCATCCTACGGGATAGATATTATTCTTCAATTTCACCGCTATATTTCTATCGTGGCGGTTGCGTTTATTTTGATTCATCCGCTGATTTTATTTGCGGTACAACCAGCAACAATTCAACTGTTGAATTTCCCCGAAGCGCCTTGGCGGGCGAGATATGCCGTGTTGTCAACATTGGCGCTAATCGTCTTAATTGTCACCACAATTTGGCGTCAGCGCCTGAAAATTCCTTACGAACCTTGGCGGACTTTGCATGGCGCTTTAGCAGTTGTGGCGCTAGTTTTTGGACTGGTTCACGCTTTGGGAGTGAGTAACTATTTGGGATTGTTTTGGAAGAGCGTATTGTGGTCAGCGTTGATTTTAGGCGCACTCTGGTTATTCGTTTATATTCGCCTCGTGAAACCGTGGTTGATGCTAAAAAAACCTTATTTAGTCGAACAGGTGCGTCCAGAACTAGGCGATGTTTGGACGCTGGCGCTACGTCCTAGAGGACACGAAGGTTTTCGCTTTCAACCCGGTCAATTTGCTTGGATTACCTTGGAAATCTCGCCTTATGGGATGCGGGAACATCCTTTTTCCATGTCTTCTAATGGCGATCGCATGGATATTATCGCATTTAGCATCAAAGCTTTGGGCGATTTTACTAACACAATTAAGGACGTTTTACCCGGAACCAAAGCATATCTTGATGGCCCTTATGGAGTTTTTACCACCGATCGCTATGAAGACTCCGCCGGATTTGTTTTAATAGCAGGCGGTATCGGCATTACTCCGATGATGAGTATGCTAGTAACTGCTGCGGAACGCAAAGACGAACGTCCCTATTTGTTAATTTATGCCAGCAAATCTTGGGACGATATCACCTTCCGCGAAGAACTGGATGAATTAAAGGAAAAGTTAAACCTTACTATCGTCCACGTTCTGAGAAATCCGCCGGAAAATTGGTCGGGGGAAACGGGTTATGTAGACAAACAATTGCTGGCTAGATACATTCCCGAACGGCGAGGAACGAGGAATTATTTTATCTGTGCCGCGCCCAAAATGATGGATCAAGTCGAGGCAGCTTTGCACGAACTTGACGTTCCAGTTACAAACGTCCACTTGGAACATTTCAACCTTGTTTAAGTGCTAATGGCTAATAGCTAATTGCTAATGGCTAATGGCTAATGGCTAATAGTTCCAATTACCAATTACCAATTACCAATTACCAATTCCCAATTCTGTTATGCGCTACAGTATCATGCTTCAACTCGTCACGGGCATCACCTTAGTTTTAGTTGGTGCTGCTGCATTATTTGCCTGGATACAAAATCGTCCCAATTCAACTCCAGAAGCTAGGAAAATAGGATTTATACACCAAGATTAAAAGTCCGTCGGTGCGTTACGCGCTTCGCTAACGCACCCTACAGATCTGGATACAAAATCGTCCCTATTCAACTCCAGAAGCTAGGAAAATAGGATTTATACACCAAGATTAAAAGTCCGTCGGTGCGTTACGCGCTTCGCTAACGCACCCTACAGATCTACTAATCTTGAATCTGATAGCGTACCAGCTTCCTAGTTTGCTCGATTGACATGTTTAACTCTTGAGCGATCGCACTCTCTACCTCACTCACTTCGGTAACTCCAAACTCATACTCCAATTTTTTCAGAGTCGAGTCAGTCGTCTTCACTGCAACGAAAGTAACTCCTTCTGTCTTATTAATTACAGCTTGAATCAGTACAACTGTCAGGGACAGCTTCACCTCTAATTGGGTATCGGCTTGTAGTTGATTCACCGTGGTATAAGGGCGGCTCAATACATGCTCTGTCATCAGGTTACCGCCAAACCAAAACAAGACGCCCAAAAAAGGCAGGGGCAGCCAAAATTCCAGCCCAAAAGAGTGTAATAAATATAACCATCGATGGCGAAACATAGAGTGCGTTCCCGTAGGGTACCGGAGGTATATCGCATTCCCCAATTACCAATTACCAATTACCAATTAACAATTACCAATTGAGCTTGAAATCCTACCAGTGGAAGACGTTTTACCTCATCTGTTTCTCTAACCTAAACGGTAAAGGGAGCAAGTCGAGGCGAAATCCATGCGAATACTGCTGGTAGAAGACGATCCAAAACAATTGGAACCCTTGTGTGCAGCGCTATCGGGGGCGGGGCACATTGTAGATGGTTTGAGTGATAGCGCGATCGCTCAATGGGCATTATCTCAAAGAGAGTACGACCTGTTGATTTTAGATTGGATGTTGCCCCAGATTAGCGGATTGGATCTGTGTCGTCAGTATCGACAAGCAGGTAAAACCGCACCCGTCATGTTACTGACAGCAAAAGATACCACCGCTGATAAAGTTACAGGCTTGGATGCAGGTGCTGATGACTATTTGGTCAAACCCACCGATGTATTTGAATTACTCGCAAGGGTAAGGGCATTGTCTAGGCGATCGCCTGTTTGGCAGGCAGATATGCTGGAACTTGCGGATCTGCAACTGCACAAACCAACCCTGACGGCGAAACGGGAACAGGCAACAGTTGAGCTATCTGTGCGCGAGTTTCAGTTGTTAGAATACCTCATGCGCCACCCCCGTCAAATTTTAAGCCGCGATCAGATCGAACAAGCGTTATGGGAATGGGGCAGCGAACCAGAAAGTAACGCCATGACCACCCTTGTAAGGCGACTGCGGCAACGCTTAAAAACAGTTAATGCAGCAGATTGGATTGAAACAGTTTATGGCATGGGCTATCGAATCAACCCCAAAAATTAAAAACTATGATTTACCCAGGTTAATAGTTTTGTAGGGGCGGGTTTTACCAAACACCTTTGATCGATAACGAATTGTGTTGATCAACCCGCAGAGCGCGCGATGCCTTAGCCGAGCAGACATGATATCAACAATTTTTTAGAGAAACCCGGTTTCTTTGGGTCATATCATGTCCGTTGAATTGCCCATAATAAAAAAACATCACTCTGTCGTTGCGTAGGGACACGGCATTATATATATCTCGGACAAACAGATAACTTTGATCGTGTTCCCGGCTGATGATTATGGGTCATCGACCGGACATTATATCAGTCCTGAAAACTTTGATTTAAAATGCCAAGAGCAAACGCAAGCAACGAAATATTTAACCGTAGCCGTCGTAACTTGGCTCGTTGGTTCACCCTTTCAATGGGAAGTATTATAGTGGTTTTTAGCGGGGTAATTTACTACCAGGAAGCCAACGAAAACCTAGAAAATCTAGATCAATTGCTCTACAAAAAAGCTAGGGTGATGGCAGCAAATGTAGAGTATGAACTCTATCAAGGTCAAAGTCGCGCGATTCTGGACTCTGTGCCGTTGTTGGGAAATAATCCACCCCCGCTAGATAGTGAAATCGTCTACGCGCGTTGGTACAATGAAGCAGGACAATTGAAACAGTTTTTTGGTGCTGCTGCCCCAGAACAATTAAATCAAACTTGGGAATTTGAAACAATTAAAACTGCCGATAATTACATAGAAGCAAAACCAATCGTTACAGCAGTTTGTAGCCCTATGAGCTACGGCTCTAGTTTGTGTAGCGGCAGCATTAATGCTGCCGCTATACAAACTCAAGCCACTGTGGCTCTACCTCAATCATTTGCCATCCGCTATGTTTGGCTGCGTCAGGTAACCCTGCCAGTTATGCACAAAGGAAAAGCGATCGGCTATCTGCAAATAGCAATGCCGATGACTCGCCTCCAAGAATCTCTGAGAAGCTTTCTTCTCATATTAATATTGAGCGTATTAATTGCTTTAGGAGCTACCAGTCTTGCCGGATGGTTTTTGGGGGGATTGGCAATGCGCCCGATTCTGGAAGCATACGAACAACTCCAGCGCTTCACTGCCAATGCTTCCCATGAATTACGCGCTCCTTTGGCGGCAATACTCAGTAATGCTCAAGTTGGTTTACTCGCCCCAATTGACGACGGTGCTGCCCAACATTCGCGCCTGGAAAAGATTGCAGATGTTGCCAAGTCGATGAATATCCTGATTGGAAATCTACTCTTTTTGGCGCGTAAAACAGGGCGTTTAGCGCCGGAATCTTTAAAAGAAATTGACCTAACCGATTTGCTCGGAGAGTTGGTAGATTGCCAAACTACTACTACTGCCGCTCAACATTTGGATTTCAAAAGCGATCTGCCTTTTGAGCCGATTATGGTGCAGGCAGAACCCGATCTGTTGCGTCAGGCAGTAGGAAATATTATCAGCAATGCTTGTAAATATACCCCGGCTGGCGGGATGGTAGAATTGCGGCTGTTTACATCTTTTGATCGGGCAATTATTCAAGTTGAAGATAACGGTATTGGCATTCCCCAGGAGGATTTGCCCCATATTTTTGAGCGATTTTATCGAGTGGATAAGGAACGGGTGCGAGAGACGGGTGGTTTTGGATTAGGACTTGCGATCGCGCAACAAATCATCGCCGCCCATGGCGGTCATCTGAGCGTGCAAAGTGAAGTGGGACAGGGGTCAATTTTTCAAATCGAACTGCCTTTGCACTGCTAGATTGTCACTTTCGAGTCACATTTGCTTTTAATCCTAAATATAGGAAGGTTCCAACTATATGTAGGGTGCGTCAAGAGCGGTGTACGGCACCATTTCCACCGAACTTAATTGACATATCAACTCAGGAGGAAAACAAGATGACAGCTGAAGAAAAAAGACTCGAAGAAGATCGTACCCGTAAAGCATATTGGCGCAGGTGGGGGCCATATTTAGCCGAACGTCAGTGGGGAACTGTGCGAGAAGACTATAGCTCTTATGGTACAGCTTGGGATTATTTTCCCCACGACCATGCGCGATCGCGCGCCTATCGTTGGGGGGAAGATGGGATTGCGGGGATTTCGGATAATCATCAGAGGTTGTGTTTTGCGATCGCACTGTGGAATAATTCAGATCCCATCCTCAAAGAAAGGTTATTTGGACTATCTGGTCCTGAAGGCAATCATGGCGAAGATGTTAAAGAATATTACTTTTATCTTGACAACACTCCCAGCCATGCCTACATGAAATACCTTTACAAATATCCCCAAAAGGCATTTCCTTACACTCAATTAACCCAAGAAAATCAGCGGCGAGGTTATCACGATCCAGAATTTGAATTAATCGATACAGGGGTTTTTGACAATAGCGAATACTTCGACGTATTTGTCGAATATGCCAAAGCCTCAGACGAAGATATCTTAATTCAAATCACCATTGTCAATCAAGCTGCTGAAACAAAAAATCTGCATATTTTGCCTACACTTTGGTTTCGCAACACCTGGACTTGGGAACAAAATGCTAAAAAACCAATCCTGAGAAAATCTCAATCTAACGTCATCGATGCCTTTCATCCCACTTTAGGGCAACGCTGTCTCTACTGTGAGAATGCTAAAACTCTTTTGTTTACTGAAAACGAAACGAATTACGAGCGGCTTTTTGGCATTAAAAACAATTCTCCCTATGTCAAAGATGGAATTAACAACTACATCGTCAACCATCAACTAGACGCAGTTAATCCTGAAGGCATAGGAACCAAAGCAGCAGCAGATTACGAATTAACCATTGGAGCCGGAGAAACCCAAATTCTGCGGCTGCGGTTAACCAACAATACCGAATTATCAGAACCTTTTGGGACAGATTTTGAGGCAACTTTTCAACAGCGAAAACAAGAAGCAGATGAATTTTATCAACGGATTTCCCCAGGGAATATACCAGAAGATGAACGGAAGGTTCAACGACAAGCATTTGCGGGATTACTGTGGACAAAGCAGTATTATCACTATGTGGTAGAAGACTGGCTAAACGGCGATCCTAACCAACCCCCTCCGGAGCGACAGTATCAGCGAAATGAAGAATGGATGCATCTTTATAACGATGACATTATTTCCATGCCGGATAAGTGGGAATTTCCCTGGTTTGCTGCTTGGGATTTGGCATTTCATGCAATCCCATTGGCAACAATCGACCCTGATTTTGCCAAGCGTCAACTCGATCGACTAACGCGGGAATGGTATATGCATCCCAATGGACAAATTCCCGCTTACGAGTGGCATTTTAGCGATGTCAATCCTCCCGTTCATGCCTGGGGAACTTGGCGCGTTTATCAAATTGAGCAAGAAGTTTATGGTCGTGCCGATACTGACTTTCTAGAAAGAGTCTTTCAAAAATTGCTGCTCAACTTTACCTGGTGGGTTAACCGGAAAGACATTGATGGAAACAACGTCTTTCAGGGAGGATTTTTAGGGTTAGATAACATCGGTATTTTTGACCGCAGTTCCGAATTACCGACAGGCGGACATATTGACCAATCTGACGGCACAAGTTGGATGGGTATGTATTGCTTGAACATGCTGGCTATGGCTCTGGAATTAGCCAAAAATAACCCAACTTACGAAGATATCGCCAGCAAGTTTTTCGAGCATTTTCTTTATATCGCCGATGCGATGAATCATATCGGTGAAACCAATATTCACTTGTGGGATGACACCGACCAATTTTTCTATGATGTGTTGCATTTACCTCACGGGGAAAGACACCATCTCAAAGTGCGTTCGATGGTGGGATTAGTTCCCTTGTTTGCGGTGGAAACTTTAGAGCAAAATATGTTAGAGAGGTTCCCAGGTTTTAGGAAACGGTTTGAATGGTTTATTAACAATCGCCCCAACTTGCAAAAAAATATCGCTTGTTTGGATAAACCAGGGATTGGAGCTAGTAGATTACTGGCGATTATCAGCCCAGAAAAACTCAAACCAATCTTGCAAAGAATGTTAGATGAAACTGAGTTTTTGAGTCCCTATGGTATCCGCTCTGTTTCTAAATACCATGCTGAGAATCCCTACATTTTTGAAATTGACGGGCAACCCCATAGGGTTGACTACGAACCCGCAGAATCTACCAGCGGGATGTTTGGGGGAAATTCTAACTGGCGTGGCCCAGTTTGGTTCCCCATGAATTACTTAATTATTGAGTCCTTGCAAAAGTTACATCGTTACTTGGGGGATGAGTTTAAAGTTGAATGCCCCACCGGATCTGGTCAATGGATGAATTTAACAGAAGTGGCAACAGAATTATCCCATAGACTGATGAGAATCTTCTTAAAAAATGGTACAAATCATCGTCCGGTTCATGGTGGGAATTACTTGTTTCAAACCGATCCTCACTGGCGCGATCTGATTCTGTTTTACGAGTACTTCCACGGGGATAATGGTGCTGGGCTGGGAGCGAATCATCAAACAGGTTGGACTGGTTTGGTGGCTAGTTTGATCCGCAATTGTAATTCTCAAAATGGCGGGTTATAAATCTATCTCATAGGTGGTGCGTTACGAAGACAGCTAACGTACCCTAGATAGATAATTGCTGAATCTAAATCACTGGTTTGTCACTTTCAGGTCACATTTGTTTTTGACATTAAAGATAGGGAGTTAAATCAATCTCTCAAGACGATCCTAGAAACCGGGTTTCTGCGTGGATCTTTAGTCTCAAAGCGACGATTTCTCATAGAAACCCGGTTTCTTTGCGTAAGTCCTGAAAACACTCTTGTGGGATAGGCGACACGAGCCTGTCTTTAAACTTTTCAACTGTTGTTTAGGGGAATTTTAGTCATGAATATTCGTTTTTTGCAAGGCGCTTGCTCTCTCACCATCCTTAGTACTGCGATCGCTGCCTTCAGCGGATTTCCAGCACAGGCTCAAACTAGGAAAAATGCTGCGACACCTGCACCCGTTCCGGGTACGACAAGTACTTCTAGCACTGGGCTACGGAGTCAAGGTCAGGTAGCACAAAATGTTGCGCCCGGTAGAACTACTCGTTCTGGTCCCAGCTACGTCGGTATCGGTGGAAATATTATCGGTTTTGGAGGCGATTCACCTCTGAGCGAAAGGTCTTTTGCGATTATCAGCAAGATTGGTTTAACTAACAATTTATCTTTGCGTCCCTCGGCTTTAGTTAGCAGCACTCCTCCGGTTTTTTTAGTGCCGCTGACTGTTGATTTTCCCATCCAATCAGTCACTCCAGGTGGACAAATTAATCTCGCTCCTTATATCGGTGGGGGAGCTATAGTTACAACCAATGATGGTGCTAAAGCTGGCTTTTTACTGACGGGCGGTGTGGATGTACCCCTGTCGCCTCAATTTACTGCAAATGCGGCGGCAAATGTCGGTTTTATTGATGGAGCAGAAGTCGGTTTAACAGTGGGTGTTGGTTACAACTTTTAAGCGATGCAAGCATTTTGCATGAAAGCGAAACTGCACAACTTGAAAAGGAAAAAAGACTATGGGATGGCGACGAATTTTACTGTTACTAATTGCCGGAACGAGCGTTGCGAGTTTGGGAATTGTTGGATGCACAACTGGACAACGCAACTTTGAAGCAGAAGCTCAAGCTCCGGTTAATTCCACTCCAATTCAAACACCTGCGCCCGCGCTTCCACCCCAAGAACGGGAAGCAGATGTTCCTTTTGTTCCAACGCCACAATCAGTTGTAAATGCGATGCTGGAATTGGCAAAAGTGGGGCCAAATGATGTGCTTTACGACCTCGGTAGCGGCGATGGGCGAATTCCGATTACTGCGGTGCAAAAATACGGCGCTCGTCGCGCTACTGGCATCGAAATTAGTCCCCAACTCGTGCAACAAAGTCGAAATAATGCTCAGACTGCGGGAGTGAGTTCGCGGGTTGAATTTCGGCAACAAGACTTGTTTAATACTGACTTAAGCAACGCAACTGTAGTTACACTTTATTTGCTGCCAGAAGTCAATTTAAAACTGCGACCCAAGTTGTTACAAGAACTCAAACCTGGTACTCGAATTATCTCCCACAATTACACAATGGGCGATTGGAAACCAGAGCGGGTTGTACAGATGCAATCAGAGGGCGATCGCGAACACACGCTGTATTATTGGGTGGTGCCAGAAAAAGTCCCTGAAAATCTGCGATAAACTTGCAATTTACCATTACCAATTAGCAATTAGCAATTAGCATTTCTTTTCTTTTCTATTACTGGGAGTAACAACATGAAAGGATTGAAAAATAAGAATGCCCTAATTACAGGCGGAAGTTCGGGTATCGGTCAGGCAATAGCTATCCGCCTTGCTCAAGAAGGGTGCAACATTGCCATTAACTATCGCTCAAGTCCGGAAGGGGCGGAAGATACGGAAGAAATGGCGATGCAAAAAGCATGTGGAGATCTCGAAAATTGTGGGGTTAAATCTCTCTTGGTTCAAGGGGATGTTTCTCAAGAAGAAGACATTATCAGAGTGGTGAATACGGTAGTTGAGAAATTTGGCAGTTTAGATATTTTGATCAACAATGCCGGAATTCAAACTGAATGCCCATCTCACGAAGTTACCACAGCAGACTTTGACCGGGTGATTGGAGTCAATCTGCGAGGGGCTTATCTATGCGCCCGCGAATCTATCAAACACTTTCTCTCCCAAAATATTCCAGGGATTATTATCAATATTTCCAGCGTTCACGAAATTATTCCCAGACCGATGTATGTCAGCTATTCCATTAGTAAAGGGGGGATGGAAAATCTGACTAAAACATTGGCTTTGGAGTATGCGAATAGAGGAATTCGAGTGAATGCGATCGCGCCTGGTGCGACAATTACTCCAATTAATCAAGATTGGGTAGATGACCCCCAAAAAAAAGCCGTTGTAGAAAGTCACATTCCGATGGGGCGCGCTGGTACTTCCGAAGAAATGGCGGCAGCAGTGGCTTTTTTAGCGTCTGATGAAGCGGCTTATATTACCGGACAAACGCTGTTTATCGATGGTGGATTGACGCTTTATGCCGATTTCCGGGAAGCTTGGTCGGCTTGAATCATTAAATAATATCATGCCCGGTCGATTACCCATAATCATTAGCCGGGACACGGCAGGATTAACCTTATCTGTTTTTCCGATATATCTATGATGCCGTG
>DNGG01000381.1:0-2816 GCA_003486675.1 Cyanobacteria bacterium UBA11372 | reverse complement strand
CTACGCAACGACTGGGTGAGGTTTTGAATTTTGAGTTTTGAGTTTTGAGTTGAATTTCGCGCGGAAACCGAGATGTATCGGATTCGCGAGTATCTTTTAACTCATTCCTCAAAACCCTTTAAAGAGTCGTTGCGTAGGGACACGGCATCAGAGATATCAGGGACACAGATAAGGTTAATCTTGCCGTGTCCCGGCTAATGATTATGGGACATCGACCGGACATGATATAAATCATTCAATATTCGGTCTGGTCTTCCCTAGTTCTTCCCGATTGTCCTTTATCTATAAAAATGTAGGTCGATAGATCAGGAGGAGATAGCAATCACCCGATGAGTTTTCAAACGCAACGTCCCAGATGAGGACGGCGGCAATGAGAAGTTACAAACATCAATTTGGATTACTTAAACATTCCTTCACTCAGCAACCCGGTTTTTCCTGAAACCGGGTTTTTTTTAAGTAAAATTGTTTTTCCGCTTCTTCCCTAGTTCTTCCCGATTGTTGTTTATCTATATAACTGTAGGTTAATAAGCAAGGAGAAGATGGAAAAAAGCCCATGATTTTGCAATCGCAACGTCCCAATGTGGGCGGCGGCGATGAGAGTTATAACTAACAAGTTGGATTACTTAAATATCCTTTAACTCCCTAACCCGGTTACTCCTGAAACCGGGTTTTTTTAGTTAAATTATTTTTCCAATCCTTCTCTAGTTCTTCTCGATTGTCTTTTATCAATTAATTAAGAAACGAAAGAGGGGAAAGTAATGACTACCGATTCTACAAACACCACTACATCCTTAAATTCCAGCGATATTGTTGGCTTTTGGGGAGTGAGATTTCATAACACAGAGCCTTATATTGCTGCTAATCGATGGCAAGTAGTTAATATCACCACCGATGACGGCGTGCAACGACTGGGATATCCCTATGACCCTCAAGGGGGAGGGTTTGACCCAGATCCCAGCACTCCTGGAATTGAGTTATGGGATCGTCCAGAAAGCGAGTATACCTATCCGATGGATATCGCTGGCGGCTACACTTTTACAGCGGACGGTAAATATTATTTCTACGGCAAAATTGAATCGGCGACGAGATCGACTGGCTATCAAATAATGGAATCTATCAGGATGGGAACCTACACCCTCGATGGTGACATTGTTACCCTGACACCCTATCAATCTGTTGGCAAGACTTATAACGATCAACAAAACTACTTAAAGGTAGCTGAAGAAGATTTTACACCGAAGAAGTTGCGGGTGCAGAAAGATACCAATTTGAATCGCTTGACGGTGACTGAATTAGATGCTCAAGGGCAACCCAAACCAGGGAATAATACTGTCGATTACAATTATGTTGAGGCGGCTCCTACCAGCCTTAACCTGAATGAGGGTATCGCCAAGCAAGGTGTTGGGACGATTCGCGATGATTTGCTGGGTGGTTCTAAAGGCTATGACTTGTTACAAGGTAGAGAAGGCAACGATCGCATCGCCGGAAATGGCGGTTTGGATAGTGTTTCAGGTGGTGCGGGAAGCGATCGCTTTTACCTAGAAAACAATGCTGACAGTAAAGACATCATTGTCGATTTCAATCCTAACGAAGACTTCATTTTTGTCCGCGCCGCCGACTTTAATGGATTAGCCCCCAATGCTTTTATCAGTGCCGATCAATTTACTACGGGTACGGGTGCAACCACGGCAAATCAACGTCTGATTTACAACCAAAATACGGGGGAACTTTTCTACGATGCCGATGGTAACGGGGCAAGAGTGCAGGTACAAATCGCTACTTTACTATCAAATCCAGGACTGTCAGCGCAACGGATTTACGCTTACCAAGATGACAATGCAGCGCCAAGCAATCCATCCAATCCCAATCCAATTAATCTAAATCCACCTAGCGGCAATCCTACCAATCCTAATATAGGCACGCCGGGAAATGACACGATGACTGGCGGTACTGGAAATGACAGCATGACTGGCGGAGGTGGAGACGATCAACTGTTCGGCGGAATGGGAGACGATGCCATTTTCGGCGGTGAAGGGATTGATTTGGTTAGTGGTAATCAAGGTAATGATGCAATTAATGGTAACCAAGGTAACGATATTGTCCGCGGTGGTAAAGGTGATGATATTGTTCGCGGCGGTAAAGATAATGACATGGTTTATGGAGATTTAGGCAACGATCGCGTTTTTGGCGACAATGGCGATGATACCGTCACAGGTGGTGGCGGAAACGATAGCGTGACGGGAGGGTTGGGGAGCGATCGCTTCCTCTTCGATACCAATACTGTCTTTTCTGCTGATAGTATGGGAATCGATATTCTCACCGATTTTGTAGCAGGAACTGACAAGATTGTTCTCGATCAAACTACATTTACAACCTTGACAAATATCGCAGTTGGTGTATTACCACCGACGGGATTTGCGATCGTTTCTAGCGATACTGCGGTGGCAACTAGCGGTGCGTTGATTGTCTATAATTCGGCTACTGGTGGGTTGTTTTACAACCAAAATGGTGCGGCTGAAGGATTTGGGACAGGGGCGCAATTTGCGAGGCTGACGGGCAATCCTGTTCTTTCTACGAGTGATTTTATTGTGCAAGCTTAGCGATCGCTTTGTGTGTTCCCTGTGATGGTTGCGATCGCACCCAGCCCCGACTTCTTCAACAAGGGTTACAGCAGATTGCAAGTGCGTGAGGTACAGCCTTTTGGCGAAAGTTTGTATAGCGGCACCCTTAAGGGTGCCGCTATACAAACAAAGGGGTACCTCATGCGTCTGCAATCCGCTATATAAACTGTTTCAGGAAGCTGTCAGCGGCATTGA
>DNGG01000153.1 GCA_003486675.1 Cyanobacteria bacterium UBA11372 | reverse complement strand
CAACTCAGACGCGATACCCAGCCGTCGGGACCGCTCGATCCCTTTGATATCACCTTGATTAACCCGAGTATGTTAGATGACGATTCGGAAGACTAGATAATTTTGATGCACCCAAATCAATCCTTGTCTGCCTTGACTAAATCGTAGGCAGCTCTCCTGCTAAGGTTTCAACCAATTGCCATTGGCGATTTTCCATAATTGCCTGATTCACCAGATCAAACATCTGGTGGCAATGGTTGTCAACCTGGAGGGGCAATTCTTCATTTTTCATCACCAAACTCATCCGAGTCTCTTTTTCTGTAGCCGTTGTGCGATCGATCAAGACTTCTAACGTCACCAGCTTGGCATAAGAAACCTTACCGGGAATCTCGCGAGCCATCAAATAATCACCAGTCTCATAGATGATATTTAAAGGAAAGGTCTTTAAAACATCTACCACGTTTTGGCGAAGACGGTCGAAGGGAAGGGCAATTGTATAGGAACAAGTATAGCGAGCCATGGAACACCTCGGGTTTGCAACTCCAAGACCCTCTTATAATACCGAACCTCAGCCTGGAGGTTTGATACGATTTGCAAGCGATCGCCAAACCCAGTCGTGTTAATTCTACCTATAGATATACACATTTTTTACCAAATTGTGGTATGTCATGCTGACTACCAGATGTCACTATGTTGCCAGAAAGTTCGCCTGAATTAGCATCAAGCCGCCTAAAAGAGAATGTGCCTTCTGCTGAAAAAATTCAGCCTACTTCAGCCCGAAAGGGCAAATTAATCGCCTTTGAGGGGGTAGAAGGCTGCGGCAAAACAACTCAACTGCGGCGACTGGGGCAATGGTTGCAAGATAGCGGCTGGCTGTTACGCTTAAAAGCGGCAGGTGTTGCCCAAGAGGTAGTAGTGACGCGGGAACCTGGGGGAACCGAATTAGGCTTAGGACTGCGACGCCTGCTGTTAGAGGTTCGCCCTCACCTATCGATTCACGAACGGGCAGAGTTATTCTTATACGCAGCAGATCGAGCGCAGCATGTGGAGGAAGTACTGTTGCCCGAGTTAGCTAGGGGAGCGATTGTGTTGTGCGATCGCTACACCGACTCCACCATCGCTTACCAAGGCTACGGAAGGGGTTTAAGCCTCTCGCTAATCGAACAACTCAACCAAATTGCTACCAACGGTTTACAAAGCGATTTAACCTTATGGCTAGATCTTGACGCCGCCATTGGGTTAGCACGCAAGCAGCAACAAAAAGAAATTACCCGGATGGAACAAGCCGATATAACATTCCACCAGCGGGTGCAAGAAGGCTTCACAGCCCTAGCCAAAGCGCATCCAACCCGGATCGCGAGGGTAGATGCTAGCCTCAGCCAGGAGTCGGTACAAGAGCAAATACAGATGATTGTGGAGAAGAAGTTCTCACAATGGTATCCAAATTGGTAATTGGTAATTGGTAATTGGTAATTGTTGGATGGGGCTTCAATTAATGCTTTTAGAGAAATAATAGTCTCTATATGTAGGGTGCGTTAACGCAGTGTAACGCACCATTTCTAACAGCTCAAGAGTTGCTGCGTAATACCGTTTTCCCGTGAATGTGCTACACATGAACCTGTAGCAATCGTAGGGGCGGGTTTTACCAATAACCTTTGATAAAAACAAACAGTTTAGCTAAACCCGCCCCAAGTGTTTCGCATTGATGGGAAAACAGTATAAGTCCTGTTAAATCTCAAATCTAAAATCTCAAATTTTATGATGAATTTTTTTACAGAAATAATTGGACAAGATCGGGCGGTGCAATTGCTCTTGCAGGCGATTCAAGTTGACCGCATAGCACCAGCATATCTGTTTGCTGGGCCAGATGGAGTGGGACGAAGTTTAGCAGCGCGGTGTTTTATCGAACACTTATTTTGTGCAAAAGCGCCAGCTAATTGGGAACGGGAGAAAAAACGCATTTCTGCCGGTAACCATCCCGATTTGTTGTGGGTAGAACCAACCTATTTGCACAACGGAGAAAGACTATCGGCGGCAGAAGCAGCACAAAAAGGGTTAAAACGCAAGGCTCCGCCCTCGATTCGTTTAGAACAAGTGCGAGAAATAACCCAATTTCTGAGTCGTCCGCCCTTGATGGCACCGCGATCGCTAGTAGTATTAGAACAAGCCGAAACAATGGCGGAAGGGGCAGCAAATGCCTTGCTGAAAACCCTAGAAGAACCAGGACGAGCGACGATAATATTAATAGCACCCAGCGTTGAATCATTATTACCCACACTGGTATCGCGGTGTCAGAGGATACCGTTTTATCGACTAACTACAGAAGCGATGGCGCAGGTGCTGAGGGATAAGGGTCATGGGGAGATTTTAGAGCATCGGGAGATAGTAGCGATCGCCCAGGGGAGTCCGGGGGAAGCGATCGCATCAATGGAACAATTAAAAGCAATTCCTGCTGAATTAATCCAACGGGTAAAACAACCTCCGAAAAAACTGCGCGAAGCCTTAGAATTAGCGCGTGAAATTGATAAAAACTTGGACACCGAAGCGCAATTGTGGTTAATAGATTACTTGCAGCATTGTTATTGGCAGCAATTTTTAGCTAATAAAATTCGCCAATCACCCCTAGAAAAATTGGAAAAAGCGCGTAAATGTTTGCAAAAATTTGCTCAACCGCGCTTAGTTTGGGAAGTGACATTGATGGAGATGAGTCAGGTATAGACGCCCGCAGGCTAAAGCCTGGGGCTATAC
Source organism: Cyanobacteria bacterium UBA11372 (assembly GCA_003486675.1). GTDB lineage: Bacteria > Cyanobacteriota > Cyanobacteriia > Cyanobacteriales > Aerosakkonemataceae > Microseira. The sequence goes on along the minus strand of DNGG01000153.1, from coordinate 148 downwards.
AAACCAAGCCTGCCTACGCAGGCTTTTGAGTTGGGGGTTAATATGATGTTCGTTGAATTGCCCATAATAAAAAAACCTTACGGAGTCGTTGCGTAGGGACACGGCATCATAGATATCTTGGAGAAACAGATAACGTTTATCGTGCCGT
>DNGG01000281.1:23786-27530 GCA_003486675.1 Cyanobacteria bacterium UBA11372 | reverse complement strand
GCTATGCGTAAGGCGTCTTCTGCTTGCTTGCGCTGGACGATCGCTCCTAATTGGGTGGCAACTGCTTGCACTAATTCCACCAGGCGTGATTGATAAGCACTGGCTTGTTTTTGATAGAAAATCCAAATCGCTAAAACTTTATCTTGCGCCAATATCGGCACGCCAAAAGCTGCTTTTAATCCCACCTTTGCTGCGATTTCCGAGCGCATGAATGTTGCCTTATCTATTTCAGAAAGATTTTCAATCCATTCGGGACGCTTGGATAGCCAAATTCGACCGGGAATTCCTTCTCCGGGTGCAAAGGTTAATGGCTTGCTTTTTTGTCGATAGTCTGAAAGACTGGCATCTTTTAAATAGCAACCTTCACTGCATTCTAAGATTGTTTCATCGGCGTTGGGAATCCAGGTTTCTGCTAAATCCCATTGCAAACTTTGACAGATCATTTTGAGGATATCGTTAAAGGCGGCGTGCAAGTCGGGGGCGCGATGGATGGCGTGGGAGCTTGCCAAAAGCAGGCGAATTTCCATCTCGGCTTGTCTGCGATCGCGTATTTCTTTTTTTAGTCGGGAATTCTGCTCGGTTAATTGTTGATTTTTTTCCTTTAGTTGTGCTTGTAAAGACTTCAATGTGAGTTGATGGTTCACCCGCGCTAATGCTTCTTCGATTTGAAAGGGTTTGGTAATATAGTCTGCCCCACCGACTTGAAACGCTAATGCTTTATCTAACCCTTCATTTAGCGCGCTTAAGAAAATAATCGGAATATTTTCTGTTTCCGGGTTTGATTTGAGTTGTTTACACACTTCATACCCGTCTATATTAGGCATGAGAATATCGAGTAATATCAAATCCGGCTTGCTTTTACTCACCGCTTCTATTGCTAAATTTCCGTCTGGTACAGGTCTAACTTTGTATCCATTCTCTCGTAAAATATTGATTAACAATTTTAAGTTTGCTGGCGTATCATCAACGACTAATATTTCTGCTATAAAGCGGCTATTTTTCTGCTTCATATTTTTATTCACAGGAGTCTTGCATTTCGATATTGGCAAGTTCTGCCAAAATTTTCTTGTAATCAAACTCATCGAGATGCCCCTGAATTATTTGAGCAAAAACCGGATTATCCTTCTGAATTTGATTAATTAAATCTTCAATCAAATTCAAATCAGCCAGACTAATTGCTTGTTTCATGTCGCTGACCCATTGAGTGGGAAGTTTGACATTCGATTGCTCTTCGTTGGTTGCGGTATTCTCTTCATTTCCTGCTTTGACGCTTTGAATTGCCTCTAAAATATTTGAGTAATCCCAGTTTTCAATTTGATTTTTGATCGCCTCTGCTAAAGCTATTTCTTGAGGTTGAATTCTTAATATCAACTGCTCTAACGCTACCCGATCTTGCGCTAACGTTGCTTGTTCTAATTCAGCCAACCATGACTTGGGCAATGCTTGCATAGCCGATAAATTTAGATTATAATTAGACTCACCCGACCAAATTGTTGTGGTGGCTTCTTCAATAAAGCTTGCTCCTAAATATTGCGCTAGTTTTTCAAATATAACCTGTTCTGAGACGGGCTTGCAAACAATATCATCGCATCCTGCCGCCAGCATAGCCAGTTTTTGTGACTCAAAAGCACTGGCGGTGATGGCAATAACGATGGTAGCAAAACCTTTGGCTGTGGCTTTAATTCGTTGGGTGGCTTGATAACCGTCGATCGCGGGCATTTTCATATCCATCCAAATCAGATGGGGTTGAAAGGTTTCCCACATTTTAATCGCTGCTTCACCGTTTGTCGCTTCTCGAACTTCAAATCCAACGGGCGCAAGTAACTGCACCAGGAGTTGACGGTTATTATCGTTATCATCAACGACTAAAATTCGATATTGTGGTTGGTTTGGGGCTAGAGCGATAACGCGGCGGCTGATTTGTCGATTGCCGATGGCTGTGGAGTTAACGGGGATAACTTTAATCTCAAATTGGAAGGTTGCTCCCTGTCCAAGTTGAGATTGGACGGCGATATCGCCGCCTAAAAGTTGGACGTATTTGCGACTAATAGTTAACCCTAAACCCGTACCTTTAGCTGTAGCAATTCCGGCTTTAGTTTGTAGGAAGGGGGTGAATAGATGTTGCATTTCATCCTCGCCAATGCCGACTCCGGTATCGCTGACGGAGAATAGCATATTTAACCCTTTTTCTGGTTTGTCAATCCGGGTGACGGTGAGGGAAACTCTCCCTTCATTGGTAAATTTAATTGCGTTGTCCAGCAGGTTGATTAAAACTTGGCGGAGTTTGAGGCGATCGCTTCTAATCAACCGGGAAACTTCGGGCGTCAAATTAAACTCTAAATCCAAGTCTTTTGCCTTGGCTTTAACTTGAAACATTTCCTTTAACTCAGCCACCATCTCGACCAGATCGAAGTCTGTTTCGTTGATTACGATGCATCCAGCTTCGATTTTTGATAAGTCGAGAATGTCGTTGATTAAACCCAGCAAGTGTTCGCCGCTGCGGCTGATAATGCGAATATTTTCTTTTTGTTGCGGATTGAGATTTGAATCGTGCTTTAGCAGTTGTGCAAATCCTAAAATGGCGTTAAGTGGCGTCCTGAGTTCGTGACTCATATTAGCTAAAAAGGTGCTTTTAGCATGGTTTGCTGCTTCGGCTGCTTCTTTTGCTTGTCGCAGTGCTTCTTCTGCTTGCTTGAGTTCGGTGATGTCGCGTCCGACTGCTTGGTATTCCACAATAGATCCAGCGTCATCAAATATAGCCCGGTTGATCCACTGAGTCCAACGCACTTGCTCCTGAATAATTACCCGATTTTCAACCGTGATGACGGGATTTTCTCGGCTGATGGAATTTACCAAACGCGCCACATGTTCCCGGTCTGGTTCATAAATAACGGGTGCGTAATTATACCCGATCAATTCTTGCCGCCTCAGTCCAAAATATCGACAGAAAGCTTCATTAACAAAGGTGACTGTGCCATCTGGCTTAAATCGGGCAATCAGTTCGCTCTGATCTTCTAAAATACCGCGATATCGCGCTTTGCTTTGTCGCAGTGCGGCTTCGATTTGTTTGCGATCGCTAATTTCTTGGGCGAGTTGGGCGGTGCGTTGTTGTACTTGGGTTTCTAGGGTGCGCTGATAGTCTGCTATTAGTTGTTCTGCCTGTTTGCGTTCTGTAATATCGATGATGACGCCATCCCAAATGATATCGCCATTGGGCTGTTTTTCCGGGCGGGACATTCCTTGTACCCATTTGAGGCGACGAGAAGGCGGAATAATTCGACCTTCCCATTTCCAAGGTTGTAAAGTTTGTGCCGAAATTAGAATGGTTTCGTTGAGCGAAGGTATATCTTCTGGATGGGTGACTTCCCAGGGCAATTGGGGATTTTTGGCAATGATTTCCGGTTCGTATTCGTAAAGTTCGCGCACCCCTGGACTGATATAGGTATATTCGTGACTGCCATCGGGATGCAGTACGAAGCGATAGACGAAGGAAGGTAAATTTTCTGCTAGACGGCGGTACTTGGCTTCGCTTTCTTTGATCGCGGTTTCTGCTAGTTTGCGATCGCTGATATCGGTAATCGTTCCCACGTAACCGACTATCTTGCCATTGGCGTCTTTTTCTGTCACCGCTTGTCCCAGCACCCAAATAATACTGCCATCAGGTCGCAGAAAGCGGTATTCGCATTTGAACTGAATGTCTTGTTGGACAAATTTCATCCAAGTGGCGATGACGCGATCGCGATC
>DNGG01000281.1:10736-23584 GCA_003486675.1 Cyanobacteria bacterium UBA11372 | reverse complement strand
ACGCGATCGCGATCTTCTGGATGTAAAGTTTTCGTCCATCCTTCCCCCATTGCTTCTGCTTGGGAAATGCCAATCATTTCCAAACTTTGCTCGTTCGCGTACAAGCAATTTCCTTGCAGATTGTTGCGGAAAATCCCTACGGGTGCGGCGTTGGCTAAAGCGGCGTAGCGTTGTTCGCTTTCTAGCAGTGCAATTTCTGCTTGTTTGCGATCGCTGATATCGTGAAATGCAGTAATGGCAAAGGTAACATTTCCCTGACGATCCAAAACCGGAATCGTTCGCACCTCCAGCGCGATCGCCTTTCCGTTTCGACGTATTTCTATATCCTCAACGACGACTGTTTCTCCTTTTAGCGCCCGGAGTAAGGGGAAGCGATCGCTCTCATAAAGTTGCTCGGTTCCCGCCCGATAAATTTTATCTATCAACCCTGGATTTTCAATATCCGTCCCAAATAGATCTTTTGCCATTTGATTTGTATAGGCAACTTCCCCATGCGGATAAATAACTGCCACCCCAACGGGTAAGGCTTCTAAAAATTGATTTAATCGCTGTTCGCTGTCTGCCAGGGCTAAGTTGAGATACTTCATCTCTGCAAAAGACACTTGCAGTTTTTGCGCCATTTCATTAAATGATTTAGCCAGTTCCCCAACTTCATCATCTCGCTCAATTTCCACCCTTTTTACCCAATTTCCTTGAGCAATTTCCTTCGCAGCACTATTGACGCTCGCAATTGGATTTGTCACCCATTTCGCCGCGATCGTTCCAATTGCTGTAGAGCCAATCAAAGCGGCAATCGATAATAAAATCGTTCTTTGGGTATTGGCGTTAATTTGCTCCATAAAATCGGCTTCTGGAACAACCGTCACGATTAACCAATTCAAGCCGAATTCATCTGACCAGGGGGTGACGCGAACAAATTGGCGTTGTCCCTCTTGTTTAAATTCAACCTGCTTCTTCGTCTTAATTTGCTCTAAACTACCAAATTTATCGGTTAAATATGCAATTGTTGTCCCCATGAGGGTATTGTTACTTTGAGATGCGCTAATTCGTTGTATTTTCCCGTTAACCAGCCTGTAACTCGGCTGCTTACTCGAACTAGCTATCAATAAACCATTCGGTTCTAAAATAAATATTTTGCCCGCTCGACTCAACTTTAATCTTTGCAAAAAACTATTGATATCGTTTAAGTACAAATTAACCGCCGTCACCCCACCTAGCTTGCCAGATGGTTGATAATATGGTTTGACTGCTGCGATCGTCAGCCCTGCGTCAGCTACTCCAATCAACGGATAAATTTCGCTCCAAGTTGCCCCACCTTTTTTAACGGCAGCTTGATACCAAGGGCGACGGCGCGGATCGTAGTTGGGAAGGGTATTTAATTTTTGGGTACGCTTGCCTTTTTTGTCTGTGGCGTATGAAACATAATTTTTATTGCTTGTGCCGTCGGTGACTTCTATAATGTAGGATAGTTGAGCATTTTTACTCACCGACCCTGCACCGATAAACTTGCCTTGTTCGTTACCGGCGTAAATAAAACTAACAGAATTAAATATTTGAAGGCGCTTGAGAAAATAAGCGTCTAAATTCTGCAAAGAAGGGGAATCTAGATTAATTTTGCCTAATTCCAAGTCATCGGTAACGAGTTGGACAATTTGTTGGGGAAGAGCAGTGTAAGATTTGAGGTGTTGGTCGATGCGATCGCTCGCCTGAATCATCAACTCATGCGCCAGGTTATTCACCGTCTGCTGCCCATTTTTGAAGGAAAGATAACCCACCAGCCCCACGGTTATGGTAGTCTGTACAACGAAGGGAACAATTAAGACAGTTTTTAGGGGAACACCTCCTGCAACTCTAGCAAAAACTTTTTTTAGCGATCCGCTCAACATCGTGGTAGCTTACTCCTTCAGGTTGCAGGTAGTTGAACTTGACTTCAGGTTTTCCATCGCTCGCTCAGGTGTGCGGCAGGTATTATTTACGTTATAGATAAAATTTTTATTAAGGTCAAGTCTCTAATCTATGGGGAAGAGGCAGAGGTAAATTTTTTTTAGGAAGTTATACGGAATCCGCTTTTTTATTGAACCGCCAAGACGCCAAGAAGAGGAGAAGGAGGCAGAAGGAGGCAGAAGGAGGGTGTACGCAGTCGATGTAGCAGCAAAAAAATTGCTGCTAGCTTTAAAATTAGCAGCAATTCTCAGAGCGCGCTAATCGCTAATTGCTAATCGGAAAAAGCCTATTAGCAAGCTTGCAATTAGCAATTAGCAATGATTAAACAGAAATAAAGTCAGCTGAGGTGATGTTACTAGAACTTACCCCGCTCAAAATTGCCAGCAATTCATTATTCGCGATTAGCTTAATTAAAGCATCGCTGGCGTTGACACCCGTACCTTGACTGACGCTTATCTGTGCAAAGGACAAACCGGCAGATAACTCGATGCGATCTTCGTTATCAGTGAAATCTGCAATCAAGTCGGTGCCTGTGCCAGTTGCTAGGACGAAGCGATCGCTACCTGCACCCCCTGTCAGGGTATCGTTGCCGCCGTCGCCACTGATGCGATCGCCTCCAGCACCACCATTGATGATATCGTCACCGCCGCTACCGGAAACATTATCGCTGCCATTCCCGCCATTGAAGCGGTCATTACCACCGCCTAAATCAACGACGGAATTCGCATAACTTCCCAGCAAGGTAATAACATCATTACCATCGCGAGGGTCGTTGCTAATCGGATTTACTGGTTCGTCGCCCTTTAAATTAATAAAGAAGCGGGAATTATTCATCGTGACGGTAATATCATCATTCCCGTAACCGCCGGTAATTTTGCCATCAGAACGAGGCGCATCGTTAGGATTGGTATTGTTATCCCAAGTTGGGGCAAAAGTCACGTTAATTGTATCGTTACCCGTGCCACCGTGAGCGCCTAAAATACCATCTGGATCGGTAATAGTATCGTTACCATCGCCGCCAAACATGCGATCGTTGTTGCCCGCACCGCCGTTAATAGAATCGTTACCGCCAGCCCCAGAAATGAAGTCATTATCGCCTTGTCCGTTGATAATTTCATTCCGGTTAGTACCAACCAAATTATCGGCGTTGGGCGTACCGTTAATCAAAGTCGGCAAGTTAAAGCGGGCAACTAAGGGGTCGTGGTCGCTGACTTGATCGGCAAATTCTGAGTTGATGTGAACCACATCAAAACCATCGAGGCGATTGAATAGATTGTTGCTCGATAGAATATGATCCAGGGTCTGAGAATTGCCCTCAAAATTGTAGGTGTAACGCTCATTAGTAGGCAGGGTTTCAATCAGGCTATTGAGTCCGCCACTTTTGAGAATATTTAGAGGATTGGAGAATTCAAAATCATTCAAGTCACCCGCTACGATAACATTGGCATTCGGGTCAACCGCCAAAATACTCTGCACAAAGTATTTGACAATTGTCGCTTGTTGATTGCGCTGAACTTCGCTGGTCAAAGTTGGCGGTTGGAAGCGTCCAAATAATGGTTGATCGCCGCCTTTAGAGTTAAAGTGGTTGCCGATAACAAATACCCGATTGCCATTAAAAAGAAATTCCCCGACCAGGGGTTTGCGACTGGCGTTGAAAGCCGAATTTGTCGGGTCAATGCGACCGGGACTAGCAGAAAGTTGGGGGTCGCCACCGACATTATTAACGGTAGTGTTTGAAGTAGAACTGCCGCTAGGACGGTCTACAAAGCTAACGCGGTTAGGATTAAATAAGAAACCGACGCGAATATTGCCACCCGGTTCGCCGCCATCTTGGTCGTCTACGGGGTCAATTTGGCGGAATTCGTAAGTTGGGCCACCGGCGGATGCGATCGCATCAATCAATGTTTGGTAGGTAACGCTAGCATCGACAACCGAATCGTTAGTAGCGCCGTTGTTATCTTGTACTTCTTCTAAGCTAATAACATCGGGAGATTTGAGATTATTAACGATAGCATCGGCGAGGCGGTTAAACTTAACGCTACCATCGCTGGGGTCGAGGTTTTCCACGTTGAAGGTAGCAACGGTTAGCTGGTCTTGCGTACCCGTCAGTGCGGTTGTTTCTGGAGTCAAACCACCGGAAGTTACTGTGGGTAATGGGGCGGTGTTGAGTAACTTAAAGTTGCTAAAGCTGTAATCGATTACACCTGTAATTGTGTTGTTGAAAGTATCTCCCACATTTACTTGCGGGGGGTTAGAAACCAGCGCATCGTCAATAATAATCCGTTCTGGATTAAAATCTCCCGGTTGAACGCGGATGCCACCCCGCGCCGTGCGTTCTCCGGCATTTATCCCATTGTCTGCCAGAACCGGAATTTCGCCAAAATTGTTAGTCGGGCCAACCACAACCGCATTATTTATCCCCACTAACATCCCTTCTAAACTTTCGTAAAAGTCGATGCCATCTTGGGCGGGGTCAAACAAAGTGGCGGCATTTTCCACACTGCCACCCACCGCATCGTTATCGATAATTTGGTTAGGAATAGAGCGACCGTTGAGGCCGATAATAGTAACAGCAGGCAACGGGTTACCACTAGAAAGCACATTGACGGTGGGGTTGGTAATTTGAGTAATGGTGAGATTGTTAGTGCCGCCAGTACCCCCCGGACGGAACTCGCTAACCCTACCGCTGACGCGAACCGAGTCGCCCACGCTAACAGTAGGTGCTGAGGAAGTAAAGACAAAAATCCCTTCCGAGGTGGCATCGTTATTATCGGGATTGGGGTCTTGCAAGTAAAAACCATTGGATCGCAACACCGTGACAATACCGGCAACGTTGCTAACAGTTTGACCTTCCAGAGGAGAACGATGGGCGCTTCCTTGAATATCGCTAATGCGAGTAGGTGGGGGGGTATCGTTGTCGGTAATGTTAACGCTGAGATTGGGTATTGAGATATTGGAATAAGCGGGGTCAGCACTACTAATAATAGTGTGAGTGATGACACCCGTGTGAGGAGAACTTTCTATCGCGGTATCGTTAACAGCTTTAACGGTAATTGTTTGCGGCGTGGTATCAGTAAAGCTGAGATTGATGGAGGTGAAAAAGTTTACCCCATCGGTGCTGAGTAGGGTTTGTGCGTCTGATGCGATCGCCATATTCACTGTACCCGTAGGTACTGTATTGAGGGCTATAGTATAAGTATCGCTCGTTTCCCCTTGTTCGTTCACATCGGTGCTACCGCCAGATTGGGCAATTGTTATCCCCGCCGGATTCGTTACAAATCCTGCCGAAATAGTAAAGTCATCAATTGCTAAACCGTGGTCGTTATTGGGGTCGTTAATATCCGACCAACGCAACCAAATTTCTTGTCCCGGTGCGATCGATAACCCGCTTAAACTTGCCGATAAATTCGTGCGATTCGCAGGCGCATTTCCATCTAACGCACTGGGAGTAGTTGTGCCAAAAATCGGGCTGGTAAAATCTAAAGGATCGAAATCAATCCAAGTTCCACTTGTTAAGTTACTCGCGCCAATTTGATATTGAAAATCTAACTTTTGAGCGAGGCTGGGAGTGGTAGTGCTACCGCCATTCCGCCACTGTTCGCCTACATAACCGATATTGAGGGAGGAAATAGTATTCGCTGTATTGTTAACAAAACGAACGCCCCAGAAGATCGTACCCGTTGTGCCGGATGCTACAGAACCTAATGCGCGATCGCTAGCCGAAACACTGCCAAAACTGTAGAGTGCGCCTGTATTGCTAGAACCCGTTCCAGCAGCATAAGACGTTCTGTTTGCATACCAACCCAGGATTGTAGAATCATCAATCCAAGAATTGCTAGTGCTTGAATTAGCTAACAAGTTAAATTCTTGAGAATAGGGGTTACTCAGGTTAATTGCTGGCATTGCCAAAGCCTCACTTGTGGTAAAAAGCAAAAAAGGTAAAAGCAAAAAATGCAGCAGAATTTGGACTCCAACCAGGTTCCAAGGAGCCATTATGTATGTATTCACCAAAAGACGATGGTTTAATTTTCCCAGACTCATCCGAGAAATTCCGGAAAAATGGGAAATTTCGCTGTCTTCTTAACCTGGTTTTTACCTAAAGTTAAAGTAATTCCACTGAAATATGCTTTGGTTAAAAAGTTACCACTAATACAAAATCAATGCATGTTATGCAGAAAACACTGTATGTGAAGTTTCTGTAAAGTAAATGTAGGGTGCGATCTTCCAGCAGAGTACGGCACCGCGATCGCTATTTAACGAACCACAGAGGCACGGCATCAGCACATCTTCTGCCTTGCGCCAAAGAATGTCATTGCCGTGCCCCTACCGCCTGCTTTGCAGAATTTTCAGCCACAAAGATTAGCCATTTCTGGTGATTTATCAAGCGCGTTTAACATGGGATCTGGAGATAAAGCTTCTGCATCTATCAGTTATTTGAATTTCTCAAAAATTCAAACTTATTCCTCTTTTTGATCGGTGAGTTTATCGTAAAAATAAGCAGCGGAAAACCATTGGTCAAAGGCAACTTATAACAAACCGTTCGGAGCGAGTTTCAACCTCCAATAAGCAGACATTCTGTTATCAACTACCTCAAATAACGGCGCAGGACTCCGCATCGGATAGTACGTATAGTTATCTTCGCAGATATAGTACCAAACCTGTCCTTGCTTGACAGAGAAGGCGTAAACAATATAGTCTTTGCCAACTGTGAGGGGAAATTCCATTTCTTTTTTGTAACCTCGTCTTGGATCGAGGTAAATTTCAGGAAGAGATTCTCCGCTATTGGCGATACAACGAATTTTCATAATTAGATTCTCTACAGATTTTTAGGGGCTGTTTTGGGATACTGCCGTTTGAACATCGCACTCATCAACAAATTCCAGAGTTTCATCATCATCTGTAGGGGCACGGCATCAGCCAATCTTCTGCCCAAGCGAAAGAACGTCTATGCCGTGCCCCTACCGCCGCAGGGTTACGATCTGACAAGAAGCGATCGCTCACTCACCCCCATATCAAACACAATCTTGAATTGCACATTGGGCATCCGGCGGCAAACAAACTGAAGGTGTCCCTCCGCATCCGACCGACTGCGGTATCGCGCCACGATCGCCCATTGCTGACTCGGCAATAAACGAGCGATCGCCCAATGGTTTAGACGGTCTTTGTAAGCCATAATGAAATTTGCTCCTATATGTGGGAGTAGAGCCAGTCCAATGCTTAGCAGGCTTAGGGACTGGCTTTGTCTTAACCAAACTATATAACACTGAAAACTAAAAGTATTAAAAAATACTTAATTATTTAGATACCCAAGTACTATAGTACCTCTACAAGCTGGAACAGTTGTATTCTATGATTTGATTGCTAGTAGTTTGTATGTACAGTGCCAACAGATCAATTCAAAGCTTACATAGAAAGGCAGTTAAAGCAGCGTTTCCAAGCGGTGGTAATTTATCAGGGTAGAAATATGAGTGAAGTTATATCAGAACTGATCGAGCAGTGGGTTAAGGAGAACGAGCCTCAAATGATAGAAGAATTGCTACAGCAGCAACAGCAATCGGACAAAGAACCTTAAATTTGATAAATACGATAAAGTACGCGAAACCGTGAGCAAGCCCTACCCTACCGCCAAAACCCACGACATGTAGGGGCACGGCAGCAACAGATCTTCTGCCTTTCGCCAAAGAATGTCATTGCCGTGCCTCTACTGCCACAGGTTTAAGATCTCCCAAGACGCGCTCCCAATGCCTAATATCGCTGATTTATGAGACAAAGCTGGAAAATGCATACATATATCCATCGTTGCGGTGAATAGACCGGCAATACTTGTGTCTAACCGGGCTAATCTTTCCCTTAGCAGTTATCATTTCAAATACCCCGCTTTCTCGGACAATCAGCCTACCGACGTGAGTACCCGCAAATTTACCCGTTGGCAGAACTGCTCTAGCCATATCGCCAGTTTGGAAGCCTTTGAATGTCTTGCACCGCGTCCTATGCTTGCTAGGAAATCCGTATTTATTAGGTGTACACATCTGGCGATTGCCCCAACCTTTTGCTGTAATTAGCAGTGGTTGAGAAGTCAATACTTTTAGTTTCTCAACTTCACCAACACAAGCAGCGTCTAACCAATGAGTCTTAGGAATGCCTAGCCGAAAACGGTTGTATTTAGTCCGTCCACCTGTACCTGTTTCCACTGGTAAGCCTGTTTGTTTGAGTTGATGAAATAGCGCCCAACTTGTTGAATTTACTGAGGCAGCGTCCTTTAACGGTAGCCGCGCTTGCTTCAAAATACGGGATAACACATCTGGCTTTTGGGCTAGAAAATCTTTGATGTCCCGATCGCCTTTATCTTGGTTGCAGTTCCGACAAGCAATAGTGAGATTGGAGACGCGCGAGCTTCCTCCTTTTGATTTGGGATGAATATGCTCAACCTCTAACCGGGTATTTTCTGCACCACAATAGGCGCATTTTCTCCCCCATTTTTCTAATAAGTATTGCCTGACTTCGTAACCAGCCAATTCACCTTGTTGGTAAGAGATGCCTGAGATCTCTGGATTCTGCATTGCTTGGGTGTCGAATTTCACCAACTCCTGAGATAAGCCAGCAGTAGGAACATAACGCCGTATGCGGTTAACCCAACTAACAATGTTTTCGACTCTAGATTCTAAACTTGGCGGTAACCATCCGGGTTTTCTGGTTCGATTCAGAAATCGTGGTTTACGATATCTAGTTTTACGATTACGACGACTGCGGCGAATAGCCCTACGCTTGAGCAAATCATTTTTAATTTGCTCTCCTCTATGGACTAATTGGGCACCCCAGATAACCTTGTCTCCCTGTACTACAGCTAACCCCGTGACTTTCGCTCCTGGGTCGATCTTGATTTGACACGGTTGTGTATGGGGTTCTTGAACTGCGTATTTGAGGATGATTGTGAATGGATAGTGCCTATAAACAGCAGCTTTTCCTTGACTCAAAAGTCGCCTCGCTTGACCTGGGGGTACTGGATCTTGATTTTGCTTATTAGCGTCTAAAACGAAAACAAAATTAGACATCGAAGTCCTCTGATTACTCAGGTAAAGTTTTCCTCGCTAATGTTTGGAAGGCTTGTGAGGCCAAAGACACTGACCTAGCTAAATACGTCTGTTTAATCTTTGGCGATAGAGCCGTAAGCTGGAAAGCACCCACGGGTATCATGACCTTCCAAACCTAGTCCCACGGGGACTTAAGCTGGCTATCTATCTAGTGAACGCTCTAGTTGTCGAGCGTTGTCCACTGTTTAGCTGATAGCCCAGTTGTTCAGACGGTCTTTGTAAGCCATAATCGTTTTTATCTCCATCTAACGTTGGAGCCAAGGCCAGCACTCCCAAGTTTCTCAGGCTGTGGGTGCTGGCTTTGACTTTTTGGTGTTTGTTATAAATTAACACAAATATGATGTAAATGTAATAGAGATATCATACATCGGCTCACGGTAAAGACGCAGAAATGTACGATGGAAGCAAAGTCAAGTACGCGATCGCTGTGAGTAAACGACTGAATCTAACCTTGCCTGATGCCGTTTTTGATGCTTTGGAGCGATGGGCTGATACTGAAGGACGACCCACCGCCAACTTGGCTGCATTTATCGTGGAGACGGCAGTGAAGCAAGCTGAAGCACAAAACAAAATTCCCCCACCACCCCAGAAGAAAACTGACGGGAGATAGGGGGTTTTAGGTCGGCGATCGCTTGAAATACGCGATCGCTCTATCGATCTACTAACTCAAGCTGCTAGTTATCTCAAATCTTGAGCTAATGGCTAATGGCTAATGTTAGGAAAAATTCTATATTAGCCATTAGCAATTAGCAATTAGCAATTAGCAATTAGCAACTTGCGTTACTGTTTAAAACCAATCTCAAGAGTCAAGCTGCGAATCTTGCCGGTATCCACAGCTGCCTTATCTGCAACTTCCAGAGTCCAGGTTCCTTTCGGACTTTTACCCTTAAAACCAGCAAGTCCAGATGCGTTTACCTCGTCATAGGTCTTTTTGATATTATCGGTTCCTCCGCCAGTGCGATCGTGCAAAATTACTGGAGTGACGCCCATTTCCCCAGGAGGGCGAAGGGTAACTACCAAGTCACCAATGTAGGTATGCTCGATGTCCACACCCACTTTAATCGAATTTATCGGTTCGGTATTGGCGATCGCTAAAGTCAAAGTTGATGTCTTGAGGTCATTAATCGGTACATCCTGGACAGCTTTAAAGATGGTGACGGGTGAGGTTTGATCTGGTTTAGCTAATTCCACCGCTTTGCGAGCATTAATCCGACCGTAGCCATACAATGGGCTACGACCGTTGGTATCATACTTTCCTCCAGCTTGATCGATGCGATCGCAGGATTGTTTAATGATGTCTCGTACCTGATCCCAACGCAGATCCGGATTGCGCGCCAGGATTAGCGCCGCTACACCCGCTGCTCCCGGACAGGCGCTGGAAGTACCGCCGAAACTATTCGTATAGTTTCCACTTGCGTCACCCTGACTCGTATTACCCGGATTGTAGCCAAGCCTACCAGAGCGATCTGTAGTCCAAATGCCAGGAGTCAGAGAGGGATAGTAATTACTGCTGGGAAAAGCGCACCAGACGGCATTGCCAAAGTCACTGTAAGGACTTTTCTGACTGCGGTCATTGCACGCAGCCACGGCAATTACCTTTGAGTAGCTGGCATAACCGTCATTATCGACGCTCTCGTTACCATTACCAGCAGCAAATAATATTACGCATCCCTTACCGTTGCGCCCCTGATTAATCGCAAAGTCCATCGCTAGTCGCGTCGAGTCGGGAAGCGGCACCACCTGATTGTGCAAAGGATCGTTAGGGTCGGTAAAATCCCCATCTGGTGGTCCCCAGCTACAGGAGATGACATCAGCACCATTTTGCGCCGCCCACACGAAGGCATCCGCTTCCGGCTGGGAACCCAAGTCAGAAGCGAAACGAATCGGCATCAGCTTTGCTCCTGGTGCTACCCCAGATGCACCAAAGTTACCGTTGGCACATGCCACGCCCGCACAGGCGGTACCGTGGTTATCACCGTTTCCCGGTTTCGGATCGTTAGTTTTGCGCGTCACATCGCGAGGCGCGACAATCTTCCCAGAGGAACGGAACTCTTCGTGATCGGTATCCACACCATCATCAATAATGGCGATAATTGTCCCCTTGCCATCGCTCAACTGCCAAGCTGCCTCAACGTTGGCATGGGCATCAACAGCTGTACCGTTAATTATTGTTGGCTTGAGGTGCCACTGCTGAGCAAATGCTCGACGTTGGCGTGCCTTGCGTACTAATTCGGGATGACACAGTTCAACTGATGCCTCATTCAGCAACCTTGAGGCGGTATCAAACACCCCTAGACCAGTACCTGTGGGTGTATTGACAAAGTAAGCATTTCGTGCATACTCAAGCTGGCGTTTAATCGTTAAACCGTAACGCTGTAACACCTCCTGACAAACCCTTGACTCTTCATCATCCTCGAATTTAACGAAGAGGTTTTCGGTGTAAATTACTGGCTGCATCGACTGTGGATCGACCAAAACACGTCCGGCAAATTCGATCTCAGGTTCTTGCTTCAAAATTGCTCTTGCCCTGTCGCGCAAAGCAGCGCCCTGACTTGAGTCTTTAGCACGCAAAACTTCCACACCCGCTGGGCGAAACTGTGTTTGCAAATTGAATTGATTCAGGATGCTGCGAGCTGCGGGTGATACGGGTGCGACCTCAAACGGTCTTTCACCCATAAGAGCGCTGCGGCTCTGGGTGCGAACTACAATATGCTCGTCGCTGATACCAAGTTGATAATCTCCGCCGTTTTTACCGCCATAGCGAACGGTAACCATCTGTTAATCTCCTGATGTCAAGGTAATAGTAAGCATTTCGTTTTCTTGTGCTATACCTAAATTTAGGTTCGCAGAAAACAAAGCTTGGTCAGAATTTAATTTTCATAAGTTAATACAAGTCTTCGGTCGGCCTTTCCAGAACAGAGGAGGATTTCAAGCTAGGTATATTTTCCTATCGAGGGGTGAGAAAATTAAGTTGCACGTTATTACTACTACAGAAAGATGATTTATTTTCCGATTGAGTTATTCCTAATATTAGAACCCTGGCAAATTTACTCTTTACCTCCCATTGCTGAAGTGAGATACCAAACAGACTATTTTTCCGAATATCCCCAACAAATTCGCGCCCGGACAGATCGCTCTGCGGTTTTATACCGGCGACACCGTGGGTATTACGCAGTACACTATAACGAACCTAGCAAGGTTGCACCCGGAGCGGTTTTACAACTTAACGACGGCGCGATCGCAGTTTTTTCAGGAGAACCGGACAATACCATCCGGTTAACTTCCAGTCAAGGCACAATCGGGCCAATTTACACATTACAATCCGATGGTTCCCTAGCCGTTCCAACCGGAATGGTTTTCATCCGCTTTGCTGAGAATGTTGACGTTGAATCCCACCGCGAAGCGATTGAGCGAGCTGGTTATGAAATCGCTCAAAGTCTCTCCTACGCACCTCACGCGGCTTGGTTGCGCGCCCAATCAGGCAAAATTTCTGACGCCCTCATGGGAATTTCTAAGTTGGAAGCAATTCCTAACGTCGAAAACGTCGAACCTCAAATGTTAATGGCAAGAGTTTTACGCCAGTAATAGTTAATCGCTAATAGCTAATGGCTAATGGCTCAATCAGGAAAAATCCTATATTAGCAATTAGCAATTAGCAATTACCAATTACCAATTACCAATTACCAATTACCAATTAGTTTATCAGAGCATTTTCTAGCACTTGCTGGATGCGATCGCACAAAACCAATTCGATGTCTTTGCGGACGTCTTCTGGCACATCTACCAAATCTTTGCCATTCTGCTGCGGTAATA
>DNGG01000281.1:7330-10499 GCA_003486675.1 Cyanobacteria bacterium UBA11372 | reverse complement strand
GCTGCTAACACTTTTTCCCGCACGCCGCCGATGGGGAGGACTTCGCCGCTGAGGTTAATTTCTCCCGTCATGGCGGTATCGGTTCGCACGGGTTGCTTGGTTAATAAGGATGCGATCGCTGTAACCATTGTTACCCCGGCGGAGGGGCCATCTTTAGGAATCGCACCCGCCGGGACGTGAATGTGCAAACCATTATCTTTGAACAAACTCAAGTCTATTCCCAACGCCGCTGCACTCGACCACACGTAAGAGCGGGCAATTCTGGCTGATTCTTGCATCACTTCGCCGAGCTGTCCTGTCAGGGTTAAGTCTTTACCTTGAGGTAACAACACCGCCTCGACAAATAAAACTTCCCCACCTTGCAGCGTCCAAGCCAGACCAGTAGCCACGCCCGGTTGTGTAACTTTTCGCACCTCATCCCGCAAAAAGCGCAAGGGCCCTAAAAATTCTTGGAGCTGTTCTGGATCGATAACCACTGGATTGGTTTCGCCGTTGGCATAGCGCACTGCAACCTTGCGACAAATCGCACCGAGTTGTTGTTCTAGTTTGCGGACTCCGGCTTCGCGCGTGTAATATTCTATACTTTTAATTAAAGTTTCCCTTGGTATTTCCACTGCATCGGCTGGCAGTCCGGCTTTTTCGATTTGACGGGGTAGGAGGTATTTTTGAGCGATCGCCAGTTTCTCTTGGTCGGAATATCCCGATAGTTCGATAATTTCTAATCGATCTAGCAGCGGTGCGGGAACTTTGGATAAGTCATTGGCGGTGCCGATAAAGAAAATGTGCGATAAGTCAAAATCCAGATCCAGGTATAAATCCCGGAAGCAATAGTTTTGTTGCGGATCGAGGATTTCCAGCAACGCCGATGCCGGATCGCCGCGATAGTCCATGCCGATTTTATCGAGTTCATCGAGCATAATTACCGGGTTTTTCACTCCGGCGCGGTGCAGTGCTTGCACGATGCGACCGGGCATTGCACCGATGTAAGTGCGGCGGTGTCCTCGCAGTTCGGCTTCATCGCGCAGTCCACCCAGACTAATGCGCTCGAAGGGACGCCCCAAGGCCCGAGCAATCGAACGACCGAGGCTAGTTTTACCCACTCCTGGCGGCCCTGCGAAACAGAGTACCGTCCCGATGGTGTAACTTTCTGAAGCTGGGGGGAGATTTTCCCCGTCTGCGATTTTCCGAGTTTGGGCTTCTTGTTTTAACTTAAATGTTGCCAGGTGTTCAATTATACGGTCTTTAATTTTATCCAGTCCGTGGTGGTCGGCATCTAAGACTTCCCTGGCATTTTTCAGGTCGAGGTTGTCTTGTACTGTTTTATTCCAGGGCATTTCTAACAGCCAGTCGAGGTAGGTGCGAATCACCCCGCCTTCTGCCGAACTACTGCCAATTCGTTCTAAGCGAGCGAGTTCCCGTTTGGCTTGCTTTTCGGCGACTTCTGGCAATTGGGTTGTGGCTAGACGCTTACGCAACTCTTCAAGTTCCTGGCGTTCGGGATCTCCTTCCCCTAATTCCTCTTGAATTTTCTTCAGTTGCTGGCGCAGAATGAATTCCCGCTGTTGATCGTCAATTTCCTTTCTTGTTTCCCCCAAAATTTCACCGCGCAGGCGCTGAACTTCTATTTCTTCTTGCAAAGAACCCAGAACTTGACGCAATAGCATTTCTAGGTTGTCTTGTTCTAGCACTGCTTGCATTTGCGCCACTTCCTGTTGCAACAGCGTCGTTGTTTCGTAAGCTAACTCCACCGAATCGTCACTGGAAAGCAACAGTGCCAGAATCTCTTCTGGAAAGTTGGGATTGATCGCCGCAGCTTCGCGCCAGAGGGATTTAATTGCACCGTTTAAGGCTTCCAGCGTCTGGGATTTGCTTCCTGCTGCTATGGCTGCTTCTGGTGTCAGTTTGGGTAAGCGCCGAAACTCGACTTCGTATGCTGGATCGTGTTTTAGCAGTTGTTCAATTTTGACTCGTTCTTGACCTTGAACCACCAGCTGAATTGGTCCTACGGGCAATCGCACCACCCGCTGTATCACAGCCAGGGTGGCAACGGGGTAGAGTTCGTCTAAGGTTTCTATTTCGGCATTTTCGTCGTTTTCCAGTTTTTTTTGCGCTTCTGGACGGATGGCAGCGATAATCAGATGCTTTTGCGGGTTCAACATCGCTGCTTCGACTGCTGCCATAGAGCGTGGTCTGCCTGCGATCGCTGGTAGGGTAATTTTTGGCAACAATACCATGTTGCGTAGGGGGAGTAGCAGGCAGGTTTCCAATCCTTCCTGTTTTTTGGGGGTGAGGAATGTAGAAATAACGTTCATAAAAACCTCTTATTCCCGTTGCTCAAAGTTGTCTACCTTTTCCCCCTATGAGCGCTGCGAACAGGTAAGGACTTTGAGTTGCGTACTCGGACGCTTTTTCTCCTGTCTTAATTGTATTCGGTTTTTGCGTCCGAGTCGAAGCCAGCGCTTTGGCTACCCGTTGGTTGAAAATAACCTAGTTTGTTACTTTTTTACGCACTGGCAGCAGATTTTTCTGGGCTAGATGTTCGTGAATTTCTTTTGGCTTAAGTTTGCATAAGTCCTTAGCTAGTTCTTGCAGTTGTACGTTTTTAGGTAGGACGGGCGCCAGTGCTTCTCTGACGCATCCTAATATTTGCGGTTCGGCGACTAGGAGCAATCGCTGAGTTTGTTCTGCCTGAGTTAGATTGACGATTTCCGTTGCGATCGCAACTGCAAAGCGGCGCTCAAATTCATCTACATGGTTTTGTCGATGATCGTCATAGGCGTGAGCTTGACCCCCCGAACCTTTATTGCGCCCTGTTTTCACATTCGACCACAGCTCTTTCCCAGCCAGTTCTTTAGTCGGATTCGAGATATCTTTGCGTTCGATTAAATTCGGGCCAGATTCATACTCCGGCAATGACGCTTGCTCTAGGCATAGAAACCGCGCTCTAGTGCCATCAATAACAGCAACGAGTGACTGAATCATGTCATGCTTGAAAAATTCGGAAGAACCCAATCTTAACAGCGCGCGATCGCCTTCTCACAGCTTACTGAATAAATCTTAAAACTTTGCTTTAAGCAACCCGGTTTTTTCAACCAACCGGGTTGCTGATAGTTTATTTACGCACATCTTGCCCCATTCTCAACAAGCCTTGAAACCCTTGTTTCTTGAC
>DNGG01000281.1:0-7111 GCA_003486675.1 Cyanobacteria bacterium UBA11372 | reverse complement strand
AAAAATCTAGGCTTTCAAGTTTACGCTATTTGCAAGAAACCCGGTTTTTAACCAGGGTGCAAGATCTGAGTTTATTTTCATCTAAACTTCAGCTTAATTTACTTAAGCTTTGTAAACTATATTAAATTTTTGTAAATGCCAATTAGCCCCATTTATTAATTATGGCCTTTCCCTATCAATTCTCCATCTATATAAAGAATTAAATCGGCAGCTCAATGATAAATTCAGTTCCTTCTCCCAGTACGGAATTACAATTAAGCTGCCCCCCGTGTTTCTCTTCTATAATCTGACGAGAAATAGATAATCCCAAACCAGTTCCTCGCCCCACAGCTTTCGTCGTGAACAAGTGGTCGAACACCTGGCTGCGGATTGACTCGCTCATGCCGCAGCCATTATCTTTAATTAAAATAACCAGGCTGGATTTTTCTACAGAAGTCCGAATCAAAATCCGATTGGGATTGGCTGCGATTTCTTGATAGTAACGTCCGTTATTGGATTCATCAACGGCATCAATTGCATTACTCAGGATGTTCATAAATACCTGATTTAACTGACCGGGATAACACTTAATTTCTGGAACTTCTCCATAATCGCGCACAACCTCTATTTCAGGACGCTGTTCGTTAGCTTTGAGCCGGTGTCTCAATATCACTAAGGTACTATCAATTCCCTCGTGGACGTTAAACTCTACCAAAGAAAGAGAATCTAAGCGAGAGAAGGTTTTTAAAGAAGTACTGATATTGCGTATCCGTTCCGTACCTTCATGCATGGATGCAATCATTTTTGGCAAGTCTTCGCTCAAGAATTCTAGATCTATTTCATCAATAAAAGCGGCTATCTTGTCTGAGGAATTAGGATACTCAGATTGATAAAGATGAATGAGTTTAAGTAAATTTTGTATATCTTGCTCGGCTTGGGTGAGATTGCCAGCAATGAAGCCTACAGGATTGTTAATTTCATGGGCGACTCCAGCGACTAATTGACCGAGAGTAGCCATCTTTTCATTTTGTACTAACTGAAGCTGAGATTGTTGCAAATCCCGCATAGCTTGTTTGAGTTTAGCAGTGCGCTCTTCTACCAGTTTCTCCAGCAGCTCGTTTTGTTCTGATAGCTTTTTACTGAGAGCGCGCAGTTTTAGATGCACCCCGACGCGGGCTAAAACTTCTTCTTGTTGAAACGGTTTTGTGATATAATCTACCGCTCCTAAATTTAAACCTTTGACTTTATCAACAGCCTCGTCTAATGCGGTGATAAAAATCACTGGAATTTCTTGAGTTGTCGGGTTACTTTTGAGCCTCATGCAAGTTTCAAACCCAGTAATTCCTGGCATCATCACATCGAGTAAAATCAAGTCTGGAAGGGCATATTCTGCCTGCTTCAGCGCCCGTTCCCCATCCGTGGCTACTAGGATAGTCCACCCAGACTCTGCCATTGCTCCCGACAACACTTTTAAATTGGTGGGATTATCGTCAACTAGCAAAATTTTAGTAGTCATTGCACCTCCTCCTATTTTTCTATAAACTGTTTGATAAATTCTTCTATTTTGTCTAGGGAAAAACTGTCGGCTAACTGACGCAATTCATTGGCGAAGGGGGCATATTTTTCATCTTTTTGTTCTAGCTTTTTACCTGCCTCTTCTATTGCTTGAATATTGCCCATCATTGCTAGATCGTACAATTTTAATAATTCAGCTTTTTCGGGAGCAAGGATGGCATTATAGACGGGGTCTTCACCGCTCAAATTTGTGTCTTGTTTATTCGCAGAAGCTGACTCTTCCTCGTAGAGCCATTGCAGTTTCAAATATTTTTGCAACAGCATCAATAATTCGTCAATTTGCACGGGTTTTGGCAAAAATTCATTGCCTCCTGCCTCCAAACTTTTTTGCCTATCGCTCTCAAAAACGCTGGCAGAAGAAACAATAATTGCTCGCTCTTGAAATTGGGAATCGCTGCGGATTTGTTGAATCATTTCTAATCCATCCATAACTGGCATAGCCAAGTCAGTAATAATCAAATCTGGTGCCGACTTGGTCGCCACATCGAGTCCTTCTTGACCGTTGGTCGCTTCAATTGTAGCAAAACCGATTGTTTCAAGTGCGTTGACGAGAAACGAACGGTTTTCTCTTCTATCATCTACTATCAAAATGGTTGGTTTTTCACCTTTAATTCCAATAATTTTATCGTGCCTTTCCGGGTAGTTTGCTTTCGTTCCTACGGCTAGGGGCAGCTCTAAATCAAACCCAAAACTGCTGCCTTTACCCAAACAGCTTCTGACTTCTATTTGGCTGCCCATTAAATTCACAATTTTATGGGTGATTGCTAATCCTAATCCCGTCCCTTCTGCCTGACGCGATTTATCTCCTACTTGCTCGAATGGTAAAAATATCTTTTCTAATTGTTCTGCGCTCATGCCGATGCCGGTATCTTCAATTGAAAAGCGGATTTTGGTAATTGCATTCCCAGGCAGATCCTGGGAACGAGGGTAATTGGTAATTGGTAATTGGTTATAATTCGTTCCATTACCGATTACTTCTAGTTTAAAGGTGACGCTTCCTTTGTCGGTAAATTTTATGGCATTTCCTAGTAAGTTAATTAAAACTTGCCGCAGCCGTTTTTCGTCGGCTTTCACCCACAAGGGAAGGATAGATAAATTGGGGGAAATAAATTTAATGCCTTTTTGGTCGGCTTTGATGCGACAAATTTCTGCTACGCCAGTGAGAAAGTTGTGAAAGTTAAAATCCGTCGGATGCAGTTCTAATTTTCTTGCTTCTATTTTAGATAAGTCTAAAATATCGTTGATTAAGGTCAGCAGGTGCGAGCCGCACTGGTAAATGATATCAATTCCTTCTTTTTCCTTTACTTGAAGTGTTTTTGAACGTTGCAGAATTTGCGCGTATCCTAAAATGCCGTTAAGCGGGGTGCGAAGTTCGTGGCTCATGTTAGCGAGAAATTCGCTTTTGGCACTATTGGCGGTATCTGCTGCTAGTTTAGCGGCTTGGAGTTCGGCGGTGCGTTCTTCGACTCGCTGTTCTAGGGTTTTGGAGTAGTTTGTCAGTTGTGCGTTGGCTTGTTTCAAGCGCCAAATTTGGTAGTAGTTTGTCATGGCAATGGCAGAAACTGCCATTGCTATTAAGGGGGGAACTACCGGAATTAACCAGCCAATCAAGAAAGCAAAATAAGATATTAAAACTAGAAAAATTGCGGCAAAAATCACTCCTTCAACGACTCTGCCGAGTCCAATAATCTTGTTGTGGGATTGAGTGATTTGGATCAATATCCAACTTCCGGTTGCCCCAATATAAGACCAGATAAAAATCCACGAATATTCGATTGAATGGGACCAAGGTTCTAACAAAGGACGCCCATCAATGGCTGCACTTAATATTTGGCTGGATATGTTGGCGTGAATTAAAACTCCCTCAATGCGGGAATCATAAGGGGTGTAACTGAAATCGTTGAGACTTTTGGCGGTGACACCGATGAAGACAATGCGATCGCGGATTAAATCTGGTGATATTTTGTTTGACAAAACATTGGTGACCGAGACGATTTGGAATTGCGATCGCGTCCCCCGATAGTTCATTAATATTTGATATCCGCCGATAATATCGGTTCTGTAGTTTCCCTCTTTACCCGTTAAAGGCTTAAACAAAGCTCTACCCAATTGCAGATGCATTTTTTCCCCATCTACCTGTTTGGGCGTCATGCCTTTTGCTTCTAAATACATTAGCGCCGCTCGCGCTCCCAGGGACAGTTTAGATGTTCCATAATTATCTTCTGACGATATTAAAGCGCGGCGGATTTTCCCATCGCTATCGGGGACTAAATCGGCGATCGCTACTTGAGAGCGAGCTTGTAAAATCGGCGGCGGCGCTACAGCTTGCCCCAAAATTTTTTCTACCCCTATGAGGTTTGGGGTATTATTCATCACCTCAGCCAGTTGACTATATCCTGGACCTACTGGTAAATCTCGATAAATATCTAAGCCAATTACTGCTGGCTGTTGCTGCTTGATTGTATCAATCAACTTGGCTAAGATAATATCCGGCATAGGCCATTGTCTGAGTCGCTTGATATCGTCTTCTGTGATTTCGACTATAGTAATACGGGAATCTACTGGTTCAGCTGGACGCAGGCGAAAAAATCGATCCGTAGTCGCCCATTCTAAAATCTGAAATAATTCTGCTTTATCGCCGACTATGACGAGTGCCGCTACAGCTATCGCCGTCGCGATGACTCTTGAATATCGCTTGCGCCCCTGTAAAATTTTTTCCTTCAGCCACATAAGATGTTTTTGGTTGCACTAGAGCGCGGGGCTTGGAGAGGGGAGAATAAAAATTAAATTATAAAGTATTTAGTTGCGATGACTGCATTCAAGCATGTCAGCGCAACTAGGAGCAATTATAAATATTACAAGGTGAGTGGGCTTTTGGCGATCGCTTGCAATCCCACCGAGGTTAAGAGTTCTTCCCAATTCTTAACCAAAGTTGAGTTTTGGGGTTGCGATCGCATTGCGTCAGCCATATTGCCTAGAGCGTCGTACCAAATTCCCGCTTGGGAATATGCCATTGCACGCTCTAGAGATGTCTTGGCTGTCTCTAGTTTACCAGCCAAATTGGCATTGACTGATGTACGGCGCACCCACCCCTCAGCAAAAGGATTGTCCGGATCTAAATCGGCGATGCAGTGGATTTCCACTACCCACCGATAATCATTATCCATTTCTAGCGCTTTCACTGTTTCTGGCACAGTGATGCGAATCACACCTCCAGTTTCTCTTAGCGGTACTTTTGTGCGGTAAATCAGATTTCGAGCAGCATCTTGGAGAGTAAAGGTAGCTTCTTTGGCTGTTGTTTTAGGCACGTAGACAAAAACAGTCGGTCGTTCGGATACAGTTAATCCCAAACGGGTGTTAGGAATTAAGGCAGTTACTGTATCTTTTGATGCGTGAGCGTTGCTCAAGCAAGCACCGTTATTACGAGTTGCTCCCCCCGTCGTTTCCTGGCGAGGCGCGCCAGATGTTCCTCTAGGCGTGGAAAAGGTTACCGCATCTCCTGGGAGCGAGACAGACATCGAGCAGCTAGCCAGGAGCAAAGTGGTTGTCAACAGAGAAAATCGTTGGTTTTTCATCTTAAAATTCTCCAGTCAGCTCTGATTGACTTTGCGGGATGATAATAATCCCATTACACCTTAACCACTGCTAAGTTAACCAGCCATCAGTGTTTTTTCGCAATTAACTGTTCAAAAAAGCACAATTTTGCCAATGGATAATGGATAGTGGGCGATCGCGTAGGGGAAAAGCATTGCGGCGTCAAGATTCGGCAAGAAGCTAAAGATTTTCTATAGCAGTGGTTTCCCCCTACCAGGTAATTTTTTCCATTGGCAATCAGCAATTACCAATTACCAATTACCAATTACCAAAAAACTTACAACCAATTCCCAACTAAAACAAAGGGTGCCCAGTAAAAAGGATGGTTGTACTTGGGTTGTTTTAACACAAATAATTGAGCTTGACGCAAGGCTTCAGATTTAGCGATATCTGGTTTAGTTAGCTGCTTGTAAAATTCAGCCATAAAATCAGCGGTGGATTCGTCATTGACCGACCACAAAGTTGCCATTGTAGAACGTGCGCCGCTTTTTACTGCGAGTCCAGCTAATCCCAAAACTGCTCGGTTATCCCCTTTAGCCGTTTGACAAGCGCTCAATACCAGAAGTTCGATCGGGTCAGCAATCGTTTCATTTCTGCGCCCTATAACCTCTTCCAATTCAGTCACGTTCAATTTACCATCCCAGGTTAAAATAAACGTGTCTTCGATTTTAGAACTAAACTGCCCGTGGGTGGCTAAATGCAAAACGGGTGTCTTTGTTTCTGATAAAGTTTGCTTCAAAGAATTACTGGTAAATTTTTGATTGAGCAAAACTTCAGAAGAAACTTTTCTGGTAATTAAATCGACTTCTGATTGCACGCCTGGTAGAGCAATAAAACCTTGACGAGCTTCGCTTAAACCACCTATTAAAGTTTTAAGATGTCTGGCAGCCAGGGGATGGGGGTCTAATAACTGCAAGCCGGGAGCGAAAGCAATGCTATACTTTTCGATTAAATATTGCTCACCGTCGTAGAGCGCAGCCATTGGCAGATTTCGCAAGGAACCATCCATGACAAAGACTAAGGTTTTGATCCCACTTTCTGCGATCTCGGTTTGGGCGGGTTTAATTAACCAGTCATAAAGCGTAGCGTAAAGGCTTAAATGCTCTGGTTTGGCAGCAGATAAGCTTAAAAAGCCTCTCAATTGCTTGAGTTTTCTTTCTATTTCCGCTTGGGGTAAGAAGGTTTTATAATTGCGTAGCGGTTTTCCCGGAATTGACAAGATAACTTCGATGCGGTCTTTTAATATCATGGGATAGATAACTGCCGCTGTGGGATCGATTTTATCGATTTGCTGCGGTTTGGCATCTAAACAAGCTTGCCGAAAGAAATTATCTAGTTCTGCAAGTTGCAGTCCTTCGATGACATCAAGCGCTTGTTTGAGGTTCTTTTGATCTGCGTCTTTATCCTGGGCGGATTGTAGTAATAAATCTGTGAGTTCGCGATAGACTGGTTGGACGCTGTCGAGGAAAGAAAACTGAACTTCGGGGTTCATTGCGACTAAGTCGCGGCGAATAGTATTGAGGGTTTTAACGGCGTTGGTGTAAGCTGCGATCGCTCCTTTAATATCCCCCCTAGCTTTGAGTATTTCCCCCAATCTTGCTTGCATCTGAGCGGCTATTTCTTCGGCTGATATTCCATTAGCAATTAATAGCGCTTGTTCGGTTAAACTTTGCGCTTCTGCTAACTGTCCGGTTAGTTGATAAACTTTGCCTAACTCCCCAAGTCCATAAGCTTCGGCTCGTTTATCGTTGAGTTGTTTTGCTTGTTGGATGGCTTTGGCTAATAGTTGAGCAATTTCTTGGTAATTGGTAATTGGTAATTGGTAATTGGTAATTGGTAATTGGTAATTGGAGGATGCGCTTTGGGGCGGGTTTAACGAGATATTTCTTGGTTCCACAGATTGGTTGGTAAAACCCGCCCCTACACAAAGAGAAAATATACACAACCGATGGAAGCGGACATG
>DNGG01000277.1 GCA_003486675.1 Cyanobacteria bacterium UBA11372 | reverse complement strand
TGATTTTGGTTGCAAATTTTGACGATTTCTGCTACTTGTTCTGTGGTTTTTGGTAGCACTACTGCTGCTGGTCTTTTTCGATAGCTGGTGAGTCCATCGCATTCGTAGGTTAGTAACTCTTCGCGACGTTGAACGACGCTGTTTTTTCCGACTACGGCTGCAAATTGTTTGAGGATGGGTTGCCAGTTTCGCTGTTGTTTTTCTTGTAGGATCATAGGTGGGTTGTTGCAGGTTGGGTCTGAAGAATATTGTGGCAAAAATCAATTTAAAATAGATAGGGCGTCAGCGTTTTGATTTTCCTAGCAGTCGCTTGCGGTTCTCGATGGCTTCTTTATTGGCGGGCCAAATTTGAATGGCTTTGTCGTAGGCGGCGATCGCTTCGTCATATTTTCTCATTTTTTCTAACACCGCACCCCGCCGATACCAAGCTTGAGAGTAGTCTGGCTTAATCTGCGCCGCTCTGTCAAATGCGCCTATTGCTTCCTCATACCGCCGCATCTGTTCTAAAACCATCCCTCTGTTATACCAAGCTTCTGCGTAGTCTTGTTTAATTCCAACGGCTTTGTCTAACGCGGCTAGTGCTTCATCGTACCGTTTCAAGTGTCCCAGCATATGACCCCGTTCTCCCCAAGCATAAGGCGAATTGGGATCTAGTTGTAGCGCTTTATCTAATGATGCTAGTGCTTCCTCATATTTCTGCAATTCTCCCAGCACTTCTCCCTTTTGCGTCCAAGCTTCTGCATAAGCTGGCTTTTTTTGCACCGCTTCCCCAAGCGATATTAAGGCGTCATCGTAGCGTTGTAGTTTATTTAACACCGCGCCTCTCTGATACCACGCAAGGGCATCGTCTGGTTTAATTTGAACGGCTCGATTAAACGACTCTAATGCTTCTTCATAGCGTTGCAGCCGCTCCAGCACCGTGCCTTGAGAGTACCATGCCGTGGCGTCCTCGGGTTGAATTTCCAGTGCTTTATTTAAAGCTGCTAATGTTTCTTCATTGCGTTGTAATTTATCTAACACTTTGGCTCGACCATACCAAGCGGGTGCATAATCTAACTTGAGTTTCAGCGCTTCATCAAAGGCTTTGAGTGCTTCGTCATTTTTTTGCAATTCCAACAGTGCTTCGCCGCGTTTTACCCAAGCTTGGGGGTAGTTTGGCTGAAGTTGCAAGACTTTATCTATGAGGGCGATCGCTTCATCATACCGTCGCAATTCCACTAGGGTATTACCTTGATTAAATAATTCAACGGCTTCGGGTACAGCAGGTGTGGGCGTGGGTGTATTAACTGCGACGGGGAAACTCAGTTCATCTTTTGGTGTAGATTGTAAAAGCTGCGATAACCCCAAGGTGACCACAAAGGTTATCAGTACCAGCAACAATGGTGAAGGCTGGAAAAATTTCTGCTGTCTTAATTTTGACAGGACAAAGTATTTGGTCGGAGCAACGGTAAAATTTTGCAAGGAACGCAAATCGTTGAGTACTTCGCTGGCTGATTGATAGCGATCGCGAAAGTGCGATCGCACCATCCTGTCTAAAATTGCTGCTAGGCGAGCGCTAACTTGGGCAGATTGACGCCAGATAAATTCCCCTGTTTGCGGATCTTCGTGCAATTGGTCTGGTAAGATTCCCGTTAATCCTTGGATCGCCGTTATTCCCAAACCGTAGATATCGCTGTTAAAACGGGGTTTTCCTCCCTGTTGTTCGTTGGGCATATAACCAGGGGAGCCTACCAAAATCGTACAACTTGTTTGTCCCTGGGGATTCGCGATTAGGGTATTAATTTCTTTCACCGCGCCAAAGTCTATTAAGATTAACTTACCATCAACGCGACGGCGGATTAAATTTGATGGCTTGATATCCCGGTGAATTACATTTTGCTGGTGGACAAAAACCAGAGTTTCTAGGACATCCTGTAATAGGGCGATCGCATCAGCTTCTGTCAGACACCCCTCGCCACTGGTAAATTTGGCGAATTCGACGCTCAGATCCTCCCCATCGATGAATTCTTGTACTAGATAAAATTCCTGATTTTCCTCAAAGTGAGCAAATAGTTGGGGAATGCGATCGTGCGATCCCAAACGGTACAAAACTTGGGCTTCTCTGTCAAATAAACGTCTCGCTGTCTGCAATACAGAAGGATCTGCATCTTTCGGCTTCAGTTGCTTGACGACGCAGAGGGGATTACCGGGGAGATCTTTATCTTCAGCTAGATAAGTCTCGCCAAACCCCCCGCTTTTGAGCTGCCCAATGATATGGTAGCGATCGCGCAGTGTTTGTCCGAGCATGAACTTCGTGCCATGTAGCAAAGCATCTTGCTCATCGCATTGTGACATGAATTTTACCTAAACGGCTGCATTTTAGCTCGCTTTGATCGATACTTCCCGTCAAAAGTCAGAGAAAAACGCACTCACCCTACCCAGGCGGTGAAGCGTCTTCACTTAGGGTTTTGCATATTTAAGGCAATTTCTAAATTATTGAGTCTGTCTGGATTTCCAGGATTAAGCGTTAGCGCCGTCTGATACATCTCGATTGCTTGCTCGATTTGATGGGAGCATTACTAATAGATTTCCCAAATTGAGGTAGCTGCCAAAGTGACTGGGTAGGGCGGCGATATGCCTCCCTTCCGCGCCAGCGAACGCTTGATGGTAAACTACAAGAGCTTGGTCGAGATCTCATTGTTTTGCTAGAAGATTGCCTAAGTTGTTATAGGCATCCACTAAGCTTGGATCTAGAGCGATCGCTTTTCTGTAAGCCCAGAGCGATCGCTCTATATTTCCTGTTCTTTCTAGAACTACACCCAGGTTATAATAAGATATAGCTTTTGATAAATCTATATCTATTGATTTTATCGTTGCTTCCAGCGAGTATAGATAGTTACCAATTTCACAGTAAAGTATTCCTAAGTTTAGCCAAGCATCTGCATTGTTACTTCTCCAAATTAAATATTCTTTATATTTCATCTCTGCTGTATTAAATTGTTTTTGCTGATGGAACGACAGCGCTTCTTGATATAGAGTATTTAAAGCCTCTTCTGTTGGCTCAAATAGCTGTAAGTTATCGATAGCTTGGATAACTGGTTGCTGGCGCATCTGCTGAAAAGTAGATGGGGTGTAATTATGGTATCTATCTACATCCCAGCTCAGCACGTACAAGCCATTACTAAAGGTTGAAACACCACTTGGTGGGGTCAATAACTCTAGCTCTATCCGGCATTCTGGGTTAGCAGCAATAAAGTCCCAGTTTGCTTGTTTAACCGCTATCCAATTACTATCATCTACGACTATTAAAGCTTGCTTTGCCAAAAATGGCCTGATTAATAGTAAGCCTACCAACTGCGAGCGATAGTCATGAGCGCCGTCATAGAAATAGACACCAATTTTATCCTGTGTTTCTAAGTTTCTGAGTTCCCAAAAAAACTCCTCAAAATCTTGATTCCAGAAAATAACTTGTTCCTCTAATTCAAATTTATTCAAATTTTCCCTTAGTCGATCTGCGTTGGTGTCAAATACATCAAACTGGGAAAAATTATCGATAGCATAAGCCATGCGATCGCGATGATCGAGCATGGCTCCAATCAGCGTTGCCCCCTGAAAAGTACCAACTTCGCAGTAAATTTCATTTGTTTCCATGCATTCAACAGCAAAATTTAGCAACTGCATAACGTTGGCATTTGTCATACCTTTTACTTGCTCTAAAACTTGCTTAAACCGGCTAGATTTAGGCATAACCGAGTCTTGCCCCCAGTTTTCATATAGGTTAGGCAGCTCGTCGAGAAACTTTCGATAATCCATAAAATTTTAAATTCAATCCTGATTTATTGTTTTTCCTCGGTAAATTTTTGCACTCGCTCCCACACTCTTTCTAACAAATCCGATCGATCGGCGTCAAACCATTCAATTTCGGGATCGGCTTTAAACCAGGTGCGCTGTCGCTTGGCGAATTGCCGCGTATGCAAAACGGTTAAATCTTTCGCTTCATCCAGAGAAATGATTCCAGTTAGATATTGTTTGATTTCTCCATACCCCAGAGTATCTAGTAAAGGTAAATCCCTACCATATTTTTGGCAGAGAAATTCGACCTCAGCTACTAAACCATCTTTTAGCATTTTTTCGGTTCGTTGTTCAATGCGTTTCTGGATGTGAGACGAATCGCAATCTAAGCCAAGTTGTAAAATAGGATAAGTGGGGGGAGTTGCGCCTTGCTGTTGGGAAATGGGAATGCCTGTGACATAATACACTTCTAATGCGCGTAATGTCCTTACCGGATCGTTGGGATGAATTTTTTGAGCCGCGGCGGGATCGACTTGTTGCAGAAAAGCGTAAACTTGAGATTGACCGAGGGATTCTAGTTGCGATCGCAATTCTTTCTGCGGCGCAACTCTGGGAATTTTCATCCCCCGCACGATTGATTTAATATATAAACCTGTCCCTCCCACCAATAAAGGAATGCAACCCCTTTCGTGAAACTGGGTAATTAAGTTTTGAGCTTGCTCCTGGTAATCTGCAACCGTTAAAGTTTCTGTGGGATTGCAAATATCAATTAAATAGTGCGATACTCTCTGTTGTTCCGCAGGTGTTGGCTTCGCCGTGCCAATATCAAACTCTCGATAAACCTGCCGCGAGTCAGCGCTAATAATAACAGAATTCAGTCTTTGAGCAATCTCCAAAGCCAGCCCCGACTTCCCCGTCGCCGTAGCACCGCAGATAACTATAAGTGGGTTATAAGTCATAGGTTATGAAGTTGAGCAGGGGTGCAGGTGAGCAGGGGTGCGGGTGTGCCGGTGTGCCGGTGTGCAAGAGAGCAAGCGAGCAAGGGAGAATATATATTCAAATTCTTCTCAGCCCCTCTGCTCACCCGCACCCCTGGCTCACTTGAAAAGGGTACACCCCCCAGATAAATAATCATCTATAATGCCCTAGAGTCGCCTATAAGCCTTTTGTGTTAGAATTTTGGAGTGTTTTTTCCTTA
>DNGG01000472.1:3828-3999 GCA_003486675.1 Cyanobacteria bacterium UBA11372 | reverse complement strand
TAAATACAGCCGCAACAAGGAAAGCAACTTATTTTTAGAAGGTCAAATTTTAGATGGTTTTTGTAAATTGCCGAATGGCAAGTTAGTAATCGGCCCAGTTTGGCCTGGTAATTGCGTATTTCCAGACTTTACAAACCCGAAGGTTCGTAAGTGGTGGAGTCGGCAATATGA
>DNGG01000472.1:0-3627 GCA_003486675.1 Cyanobacteria bacterium UBA11372 | reverse complement strand
AAGTGGTGGAGTCGGCAATATGAATATCTTTTAGATGTGGGAATTGCTGGATTTTGGCACGATATGAACGAACCTGCCGTTTTTATTTTATGGGGCGATCGCTCGCTGCCCAAAGTCACCCAGCACATGATGGAAGGTAGAGGCGGCGATCACCGCGAGGCGCATAATGTCTACGGGTTATTGCAAGCGGAAGCAGCTTACGAAAGTCTGTGCAACTATCGCCCCGATCAACGTCCTTTTATTGTCTCCCGTGCCGGATGGGCAGGTTTGCAACGCTACGCTTGGACTTGGACGGGGGATATTGAATGTACCTGGGAAGCGTTGCGTCAAACCATTGCGACTGTAGTCGGTTTGGGATTATCAGGAATTCCTTACAGCGGCCCCGATATTGGTGGTTTCCAGGGCAATCCAAGTGCGGAATTATACTTAAGATGGTTTCAAGTTTCCACGTTTCTGACGTTTTACCGCAGTCACTGCTCGAATAATGTAGAATACCGCGCCCCGTGGACTTATGGCGAACCTTATCTGAGTATGATTCGCGACTTTTTGCACTTGCGGTATCGACTTTTGCCGTATTTTTATACATTGTCTTGGGAAGCAACGCAGAAAGGTTATCCTCCCGTGCGTCCAGTTTTTTGGTTGGATAGTAGTGATTCTAGACTGTGGGATGTGGAAGATGCTTTCTGTTTGGGGGATGCTTTGATGGTGTGTCCAGTGTTGGAAGATGGAGTGCGTGAAGCGAAGCTATCCCGAAGGGAATCGCGCGAAATCATCCTACCTAAAGGGCGCTGGTATAATTTCTGGAATGATGCTGTATACGAGAAAGTACAGCAAGTTAATATCGACGCACATTTAGAACAAATTCCCCTTTTAGTGCGTGCCGGAACTGTTCTGCCAATGGAAGAAGGAGATAAACTGATTCTGCATATTTATCCACCCGTGGAAGGAGCTAGCGAATCTTTTCTATACAGCGATGCGAAAGATGGATATGGGGATTCTCGTATTGATAAATTCCGGTTGTTGCGAGATGAGAATGGTTTAGAAATAACTTGGGAGGAAGAGGGAAATTATCCTTTCTCTTATGGGAATGTCGAGGTGCATTTGCATGGGATGAAATTGCAGCAAGTTTGGGTAGATGGTAATGAGGTAAGTGTTGAGTCACAACAAATTGAGGTTGGAAGGTTTCAGAAAGTTCGCTTTCAGGGGGAGATAGTTTAAATTTAGTTCTTGCGTTTGCTTCATCGCCCGCCAGGGGTTGATTTATCGTAGATTTTGATTGTTGTAGGGGCGGGTTTTACAGACTAACTTTGGCGAAAACAGACATCCTATATAAACCCGCCCCGTCTTCATGCATCGATCGTAAGTTTACGGTAAACGCGCATGGCATTTCCCCTAAATTTGATGGCATCAATACGCGATCGCTTTTCACTTAAGTTAATCGTGCAAACAGCAAAGTGGCTAAAATATCATCGCGTTCCAAATCATCATAGTCGTCTAGAATTTCGTCGAAGTTCATACCAGAACTAAGTAATTCAAGGATCAACTCGACTGGATAGCGCAATCCTCGAATGCAGGGTTTACCGTGACAGATATTCGGATCGATGGTGATTCGCTGTAAGAGTGTGTTTTCCATGCTTGCTGGCGCTATACCGAATTCCATTACCTCAAGTATGACAAAATCCCCGTTCGCAGATCCAAGCAGCCACATCCGGCGTATACCTATTCAAATCATCACCGAGGATCGCGAATGTCTACGCAACTTACTTTATCCCCTGAAACCATCCAAACCGTTATCCAGCAATACTTTGCAGCGACTCGCTCTGCCGATAAGGTAGAAAGCATGGTCGCGTGTTTTGCTGAAGATACCACGAGCTACGACCCAGTGGGAGGGCCAGCGCTGCAAGGTCATGCGGGATTGCGTCAGTTTTTTCAAGGGATTGCGGATTTATTTGCTGAGGTAGAACTGACCGAAGATTTTATCTCGATTAACGGCAATGAAGCTGCTGTTAAATGGACAGGTCGAGGTGTGGGGAAAAATGGTCGTGCTGTGACGTTTGAAGGCATCGATTTATTTGAGTTCAATGCAGCAGGGAAGATTCAATCTTTGCGCGCGTATTGGAATCCGGCGGCAATGTTAGCCCAATTACAAGCAGTTGCATAATAGAGTTGTTACATCAATTCCCAGAATTTCGTGGTTCGGGAGAATGTTTGGTAAAATCCGCTCCGCTGGTAATATCAGCCTCTACTGTTGGAAAAGTGTCAACGGGTGGTTATACTTCCCAGTTATAGCTCGATTCGATCGTAAAGCCTCTGAATGTCAATTCCTCCTAATCCTGATGATGTTTCGCTGTTAACGAGAATTGCCCAGGGCGATCAAGCTGCTCTGTCGGCTCTGTACGATCGCTATGGCAAAATTATCTACGCTTTCGCGTTGAAAAGTTTAAGATCGGTGGAAGAAAGCGAAGAAGTTGTCATGGATGTGTTTGCTCAAGTTTGGCGCATAGGCGATCGCTACGATGCCCAAAAAGGCAGAGTCGATACCTGGCTGTTTACCATCGCCCGCAGTCGCATTTTAGACCGCGTGCGTAAACTCCAGCGCATTCATCCAGAGACAACTTTTTCCATCGATGCTGTAGAGATCCAACCCAAAGCGGATAGCGTAGATCTATTCGAGGAAGCGTTTATTGCAGAACGTCGCAGTCGCATGATGGCGGCGATGAAAGCGCTACCGGATGAGCAGCGGTTAGTCATTGAACTGGCGTATTATCAGGGGCTAAGTCACAGTCAGATTGCGGCTCAAACTGGAATCTCGTTGGGAACGGTCAAAACCAGAATTCGATTAGGTTTGAATAAGTTAAAATCTATTCTTGCTAATGAAGAGAATTGGTAAAGACTAAAGGTTGAGGAATTAAATTCAAGGCGGATCGATCAAATGAATGCTGATAATTACTGCTTTTGCGAACTGGCTCCACTTTACGCCCTCGATCTGCTGAGCGAACAAGAGCGCTCCTGGGTTGAGCAGCAATTAATAGAATGTCCCGAATTGGCAGAAGAATTAGCCGAATATCAAACAACGGCGGCGGCAATTCCTTACAGTATTCCCGCTGTGGAAATGGCAGCAGATTTAAAAGATCGGTTGTTCGATCGCTTGGGTTTAGATAGTCCCGTTACCGTGGAAGAAAAAACGCCGCCATCGCCATTTTTTAGCGTGCGATCGCATCAAGTCAAATGGCGACCTCATTCCAGAGTTGCGGGTGTTTCGATTGCGCGCCTTCATATCGATCCAGTAAAGCGTGAAATTGTCGGTTTGTTGCGAGCAGAACCAGGTGTCCGCTATCCCTTTCACCGTCACGCTACTGGCGAGGAAATTTACATGCTGGAAGGGGATTTAGTCATAGAAAATCAAGTTTATGGTGCGGGAGATTATATTCGCTCCCGTGCTGGTTCATCTCATGCACCTCATACCAACGGCGGCTGTATGTTCTTCTTGCGCACTTCGATGGATGATGAGTATCCGGAATTGGCAACAGTTGGCTAATTGCTAATTGCTAATTGCTCATTGCTCATTGCTCATTGGTAGTTATATCATGTCCTTTGACTTGCTCATAATAAAATAACCTTACCCCG
>DNGG01000050.1 GCA_003486675.1 Cyanobacteria bacterium UBA11372 | reverse complement strand
TAGCCGCGACTTCAGTCGTCCGGCTTTTTTGGGAATGTAGCTCAATTAGGCAGAGCAAGTGACTCTTAATCACGGGGTTGCAGGTTCAATTCCTGTCATTCCCATCAGGGGATTTCAGATTTAAGATTTCAGATTGCAGATTTAATTCCAATCTGAAATCTTAAATCTGCAATCTGCAATTACCTGGGTGGTTGGCATAGCGGCTGTGCAGCGGGCTTTTAACTCGCCCAAGATAGGTTCGACTCCTATACCACCCATTGAGAAAGACTATTCAGGACGAACAGAAATAACCGGAATGCTGTTTGTCCGGTAAATAGATTTTTCAGGTTTTTCGTAAGTGAGAAATTCCACTGCGCCCACTGATATTGCGGCTGCAATATGGAGTGCATCCATTGCTCCCAAACCAGATTGAGATGACTCTCGGTAAGCTATCTCAATCAGCGATTCTATATCGGTAGCCCAGTGAGTCACGCTATCAAAATAAGCTTCGTAAAACTCCACTTCTACTATGCGCTGATTGTAAATTGCTTTTGGCAGAACTTCCAACTTGAGAAATGAACTAGAGGCAAACTCTCGGTTAGGATCTGCGAGAAATTGCAATGCCCTTTCTGCACCAGCACCCGTACCACGAGCAGCAGCAATGAGTACTCCTGCGTCAACAAATGTGCGGATCATTCTGATTCCTGGTATCCTCCCCGTCGCTCTGCAACTTCTCGCTCGATATCTTGATCTGTTAGCAAGAGCGTACCAGATGCGACAATCTTTTCGCGAATTTGTTGTAATCTTTCTCCTAACTTAGACTGATGTTCTTCCCCGGCAGGCTTTTTAGAAATAGACACTTGCCTCGACTGTAAAAACTCTACGAAGTCAAACACCTCTTGTTGTTTGTCTGGAGGGAGCGATCGCCATTTTTCTAGCAGTACTTGCTCAACCGTCATCATCCTGTCCTCTCTGGCAAAAGACTATCGAATATACCATGTATTTTAGATTTTGGATTTTGGATTTGCGATTGAATGTTGTGTTTTGAATTCCAGACAGCCGATAGAAATTTCTAACGGCTGCTGGTTATCCGGTATTCAGTCAGCTGTCGGATCTACATCAGGGTCATAGCTAACCGTAGGCCGCAACCGAATCATCAACTGTCTGAGCAAGAAAGCATTGGCATTCCAAGCGGTGTAAAGGTCAGCCCCTCTTCCCTTCAGCCTCAAAATCTCTTGCGCCTTGTCGTGGCAGATAGTCGCCAGCAGGCTGACGACAGAAACCAAGCCCAGTTCGTCTACAAGGGCTTCCAGTTGATCTTGTGTCATCATCAACGCTCCATTAGAGGATGAAACTAAGAATACCATAAATGATATCCTTACGACAGCTTTTAGGGGTATTTTAGGAATCTATTAGCTATCTGAACGTTCCCCAGTCAGGTTATACTTTTCTATAGCAGCGATGAGCAGCAAGGTAGCCATTGGAATACCTCGGGTATCCGATAGCTCTTTCAGCTTTTCATGAATCTTTTTGGGCATGGTGACTTTAAGCGCAACTGTGTCTTGCTTTTTCGCGGTCATCTCGGTAGGCAGTAAACTAACCTGATTATCTGTCCTATCCTGCCTTGGGGTGGCAAATACCCCTTGGAGATGTCTTAGTCAGGGTATCCTTGTGAGATGGCAACTAAGGTGACACTCAGCATCAAGCTAGACCCTCAAGTCAAGACGCAACTTGAGGAAATAGCGAAACAGCAAAACACCAGCTTAAATCGGCTGGTGCTAAGGTACATATCGCAAGGGATTCAGGCTGATACAGGGCTACCAGATCGGCTAGCGACGATTGAGGCGAGGTTGGATGCGATCGAGCGTCGGTTGAATGAAGTGTCTAAAAAATAACTCCCATTAAGGTTTGAGTATACTTAAATTTACTTAGATTCCTTTTCGTCTACGAGGTTGTATTCTTTCACAGCCGCCATAACCAGCAGAGTGGACATGGGGACTCCAGTCTGTTGGGAGATTTTTCTCAGTTTTTCATGCAAACGCCTTGGCACCGTGACTTTAATCACAGCCGTCTCTTCTTTTTCAACCATTTTCAGCAGTTATCCCCAATCAGAAGTATCTTTGTCATCTATGAGCTTATATTCTTTGAGAGTTTTTCCAGCGATCAACCTTGTTAAATTAGGAACTTGTAGTATATGTATACTGTCTATATGCTTAGCTAATAGTTCAAAAAGTACATATGTCTAAGAAGCCTGTTGTTGTTGGAGAGTTGCTCTTTAGTGCCAAAGGAGAAGCAAAGGAGTATTTCTCTGAAATCTTGAATAAGTACCCTTTAGGCACAGAGCTAAATGGTAATGAATTCGATAACGTGATGGCGCTTCTTTTGTGCCATCCAAGAGCTGAAGAGAAAGTAGGCTCAGGCATTAAGTCAATAAAAGTTGATCGAGGTTTTTATTCCTCAAATAGATGTTTTCATGTTGTACGAGTTGATGGCTCTGTTGAGGATTTCAGCATCGATAAGTGCATAGATGGAGATCATTCCGCATTCCACAAGTTTTGCATTGCTTGCCGCAAAGCTGTGGAAGCAGATTTACGGGCTATGAAAATCAGATATTTTGAGGAGTATGGTAACGAGGAAGGCAAGGTAGTGTGTCCTGTTACCAAAGAAAAGATTACGTTTGAGGAAGCCCATGTCGATCATCGTGAACCTTTTACTTTTTCATCAATTGTTCATTTTTTTATTAAAGCAAATAAAATTGATATAAACAGCGTTGCTTACGCTACTGAAGGGAAGTATGGCAATGAATTTGAGAATGGCGAATTAGCTAAAAATTTTCAATATTGGCATTGTGATAATGCAAGATTGAGAGTGGTTAAAGGAAAAGCAAACTTATCAAAATCCTATCTGGGTCGCGTTAAACTTACTAAAGCAGATAAGACGTTAGAGTAACGCGGTGTCATCAGCGGTCGAACAACACCTTGGAGGGACGAGCAGAAGCATATTGCGGAAGATTGCGTCGCCACCGCCGTAGGTTGGGTTAACGGTAGGAAACCCAAAGCAAGCGTGATATCCGTGGCATATTATCTCTAAAGCGATCGCCATTGCAGGTGCGATCGCTTTTTCTTGTTCAGCCATTTCATTTACAATCTAACCATTACCCCAGAGAATCGGAAGAATGACTATTACCCTCAATCTAACCCCAGAAACAGAAACCCGTTTAATTGCACAAGCGGCTGCTCGTGGCCTGTCAGTAGAAGAGTTATTAAAGGCGACAATTGATACACTGCTTGCTGCTTCAGAGCCAGCACCCACAACAGTTCTCTCCTCTCAAGAACGAGCAGAAAAATTTGTCAACTGGGCTAGAAGTCACTCGATTAAAGCCCCTCCCCTTTCTGATGATGCTATCAGCCGCGAGAGTATTTATCGCGATCGCGAGGATAGCCAGCTATGAAATATTTGGTTGACACCAATATACTGCTCCGAAGCGTTGAAGAGAGTCACCCAATGAACCATGCTGCCGTGAATGCTGTGCATTCTCTCCTGGCACAAGGACAAGAGCTTTGTATTATTCCACAAAATCTGATCGAGTTTTGGGTAGTTGCTACCCGACCTGCCAGCGTTAATGGATTGGGCTTATCGTTTGCTGTTGCGATCGCGCAACTAACGGAACTAAAAGATATCTTTACTTTACACCCCGATACACCAGCCATTTTTTCGGAATGGGAAAAGCTGGTTGTCAAGTATCAAGTTATGGGCAAACAAGCACACGATACGCGATTAGTTGCAGCTATGACGGTGCATCAGATCGCGCATTTGCTTACATTCAATACAGATGATTTCCAGCGATTCTCTGAAATTACTCCAATCGATCCGCGCAGCATTGCTTCAGCCGAGCCATAGCGGAGATGGAGAAACTTTGAAAGTATGAACGCGCGATCGCTTTTTTAGTACTGATGACCTAAAATAGTTTTCCCAATTCTTTTACCCCACGGCATAATCGCTCAATTCCCGCATAAAAGGAGGATGAAACCCCATTACAATATCATATTTGGGTACGCCCAAATCTACGAGATCCGCTGCAATATCATGCTCAGTTGAATTACAAAAAATCCAAATTTTTTCATTCCGAATCGCCAGATGAATCGTGCAGTGATGAATCCATCGGTTATGGTGCCAACCTAAATGAACAATTTGATAGTGATGCCGCTCGGTATCAAAAATAGTTTCAACTTCAATCTCACCATAAGCAGGCTTAATCTGGGCATACTCCACCAATAATTGCTGCACAATTTGCTGATAATGCATTAATTTATCTGTCATGTCTTCCATAAAACAATCTGCTCCATTTTAATGCTGTATACAACCAGTTTCACGGCATTCTCTTGTATCATTGATGCGGGAAAATCAAGCTGAAAAAAGCTGTTATAGGTCAGATCGGGAACTGCCAAATATAGGACGCGATCGCGTTACTCACGCCGCAGTGCCGCACGATAGTTAATAAACTGTCCTAGTGCAGTATGAAACTCTGAAATTGCAGATGCGCTAGTCAGAAAACTTTTGATTTCAACTGCTATTTTCTCACCAGCTCGCTCTGCTGCCAGCAATCGTTCCGCTCCCAGATCGATCTCCATGTCTACACCACCCACTTTAATCTGTAATGGATCGTGAGTAACGTCCCAGCCATCTTTGATTAGAGCAGTTTTAACCACCTGATGAAAGCGATCTTTTGCAGCCACAATTGACCTTAATTTTGATGTTTCATAATTCCAATTTATCGCAGTATTGACAAAAGATCGATATTGTGATAAAAAAAATATAAAAACCGCCTAATCTGCATTCTAAAGTGCAAGATATTGGTGTTAATCTCGGCGGGCAGGCTCATTAGTATCGTGATTTGTGTCTTGTCACCCCACTGGCTGAATACTCAGCACAATATCTCTTCAAGTGCTTGACTCAGCTATCAAAGGATGGCAAAATATTCGGCTTAATGTGCGGCGAATGGGTTGACCCGACGCTGGGCAGGATACCAAGGAGCCTACCGCTGAGACTGTCATCCAACTAATGTGGCTGGTGGTAGTTTTTTGAACAAAGCTTGGTTGCAGCTAGATGCGCGATTTATCTATGCTGTCGCATCAACCAATTACCGTTGTGGATATACTAAAATGACCAACATCAATTTCGCTTCAAACCAACCAAAAACACCGCAAAAAACCTTAGTTTCGATTTATTGGAACTATCAAACTGCGCCCTATGTCAAGATAGCTGAGAATTTGTTGACTTTTGCTGAGTCGCGAGGAACTGTGGTAAACCGTCAGGTTTATAACAATTGGAGTCGTGAAAACAAGGCGAAAAAAACTCTAGAGAATCTCGATTTTGATTGCATCGATGTTGTATCGAGAATCGATAGCGCTGTAGATTTTCAATTGTCTATAGACTGCGGGATCGACCCTGTAGATATTGTTATTATTGTCGTGGGCGATCGCTACGGTGACAATTTAATCGATGTCTTGCAAAAAACCGATAAAGACGTGATAGTTTTTGCTCGCAAAGGGCTAGAGGGTAGACCGATCAAAAAGCTGGTTGATGAGTTTTACATCATCGATGATTTACCTGGATTAGTTGCAGATAAGACTCAGCCAGAAATTAAGCCAGAAACTCAACCAGAAATTAAGCCAGAAACTCAACCAGAAACTCAAGCCGAAACTCAGTCAGAAACTCAGTCAGAAACAAATGCCGCCCCGCCTGAGATGCCTTACGAGCGGGCGATAGAGCATCTGCTGGATGCGATTGAGATAGTTCAAAGCCAAGGTAAGCCTACAGTATATACCCGCGTTTGCAATCAGATGCTGAAGCGCTTTCCACCAAATGTGGTATTTTCATCTATCACCAAGCCTGATGGCAAGAAATTTTCCACATTTGGTAAGTTTGTTGATGCTGCTGTAAAAGATGGCAGAGTCCGAGTTAAAAATCAAGAATTGTTTTTGGCTCGTCGGAAAAAATAACACGACGTTGTAGGGGCACGGCGTAGGAAA
>DNGG01000242.1 GCA_003486675.1 Cyanobacteria bacterium UBA11372 | reverse complement strand
GTGTTTGAAAGCTATCAAGGCACCAGTATGGCCTCCCCCCACGTCGCGGGCGTTGCAGCCCTGGTAAAAGCCAGCGGAGTGGAAAATCCGGACGAAATTGAAGCAGTCCTCAAACAGTCAGCGCGAGTTATCAAAGAAGACGAATTAAATTACTTTGGTGCCGGACAATTAGATGCGGCGGCGGCGGTTAAACTCGCTACCAAAGGGCAAATCAACTTCCGCGACTTCTTCCGCTGGTTGCGCGATAACGGTTACCTGAACCTACGCTTCTGGTTTGATGGCGGCGTCGTCGCTTTGTTGCCGAAGGTTTTAATGGTACTCGGTTCTTATTTGTTGGCTTGGTTTTTGCGGAATTACTTACCCTTTGTTTGGGGTTGGTCCCTATCTAGCGGTTTAATTTTGGGTAGTTCTGGGTTATTTTTCCTGCGGGGACTGTACATTTACGACCTGCCACAATGGCCTTTGCGCGTCATGGGCAGTTCGATTCCGGAATTGGGCGGTGCAATTGGAGGTAGTACCGTGCTGAATCCAATTTTTGCCAGCGTGCTAATCCCGTTAGGTTTAATCGCATTGCTGTTGGGACACCGCAGTTGGAAATGGTTCGCGATTGGTTCTTGTTTGGGCGTTGCCTCCTGTTTGGTAGTAAGTGCGGTGATGTCACCGGGTTTATTGTGGTTGGGAGATGGCGTACTGGCTCGCGCCTACCTAATTATCAACGCCTTACTTTGCTTCGGACTCGCCCGTTTAGCTAGTAAAGACGAAGATCGTACCAGGGTAAGTTGATAGTTACCTTTTTAGGGCTTTTAATGGCTAATGGCTAATAGCTAATGGCTAATGGTAGATCTGGAAAATATTCCCACGACCAATTAGCAATTAGCAATTAGCCATTAGCTATTTTTAAACCCATTACGCGAGGTTTTTAGATGAGTATCACCGTTACCGGCACCATCGAACGTAAAGGTTTCGGCAAAGGCACTTGGGCGCTAGTCGCAGACAACGGCGACCAATACGAAATCTACGCTGGCGCTCCTAAAGAATTGCTCCAACAAGGTCAGAAAGTCACCGTTAAAGGTGAAATCCGCAAAGATATCATGACTTTAGCCATGATTGGCCCCGTCCTGGAAGTGCAATCCTTTGATGCGAATGAGTAGGACAGGTGGGCAGGTGGGCAGGTGTGCAGAGGGGAAGCTGTGCAGGTGTGCAGAAGGGCAGGTGGGATTTGAATATACATTCTCCCCATCTCCCCTGCTCACCCGCTCACCCGCTCACCCGCTCACCCGCTCACGACGGTGCTGCATTTAAAACAGCTTGCAGCTTGGTTCTAAACTCGCCTTTGGGATGACCGCCTTTAACCTCGCCCACAATCTGAAATTCTCCTTCTGGATTGTCGCAGATGAGGTAGGTAGGCCATCCCATTTCCGATTTATCGGGATACTGAGTTAATAGAATCTTGCGATACTTGCGATAAGTTGCCGTATCCTGCATTTTGACATCGATAAATTTTAAACCGAGTTCCTCTGAAACTTTCTGGTCGTAAAACGACATTTTGTGGCAAATACCGCAGTCTTCAGAAGAAAATTTGATTACACTCAGCTCCATGATTCAATTCTCCTGGCTGTTTTTCACTTGATTGGTTAATATCTTGTCCGACGGTATCCTTGCCTCGCGGGCAGGATGGGGCGGGTTTATAAAAGATGTCTGTGTTATTTACATATTGTTGGTAAAACCCGCCCCTACACCAACCAAACATGATATAAATCCTTTCCTCCAGTCAAGTTAACCAGTACGTGCTTATTGGTCAACCAGGTTGCAACATAAATTTGATGTTCGTTTCTCACCTGCGCCTCTGCTCACCTGCACTGTGAGCTGCACCTGCATGAGTGGGAAAAAAAATCCCCCGTGCCAGTGAGCCGGGGGAAAATGTCTTATCAGGGTGCATCTACCACTTCACTCTTCACCAGGGGGCGATCGCTATCCGGAAAAACTTGAGTCA
Organism: Cyanobacteria bacterium UBA11372; assembly: GCA_003486675.1. Taxonomy (GTDB): domain Bacteria; phylum Cyanobacteriota; class Cyanobacteriia; order Cyanobacteriales; family Aerosakkonemataceae; genus Microseira. The sequence continues at coordinate 5,339 of DNGG01000242.1, read as the reverse complement.
ATTGGCAAAAATATTTTACCAGTCCTTTTCATCGGGTTGATCTGGTACGAGTGGCTGAATCGGCGACGGTTTTCGGGGCATTGGTCGTTGTTGGGTTCCCCAAGCGGATATATCTCGGCGGGGTAAGGTCGGAAGTTGTCGCTGTTGATCGGTAGATGACATTTGTGGTGAAATAGGCCGAGGTCTGGGTTTTGGGCGGCGAACTGGGCGGCGGGGTTTTGGATCGTGTAGCTGTTGTAAGATCATCCAAGATCCGGCTACACAGGTGAGGGCGATCGCGCCAAACAACAAAACGGGCAACTTCCCCGAATTCTGGATGTTTGCGGCTTCATTTTGCGATTTTGCCGCCTTTGATGCCGATTCTACTTCTACATCCGAGTAAATCAGCACTTTTCCCGCTGAAACTCCAATGCCTAACAACCCTGCCCACACCGCTACAAACAGTAACAGCGAGTGTTTCTGAAGTAGATTTACTACCGGATTACCGCTTGGTGGAGGCACTGGTTTTTTTGCTTGCCGATCGCGATTCATTGGCTTCAATCGGGATAATAGTTGCGTCCGTTCGGGTTTCAATCTAGACATTTTTTCAGGTTTGCACCAAATATCTCCACAATAACTTGGCAGCTAATGCAGCGATGTGAGTCCCTACCAATTGTAGGGGACGACAGCTACCAATCTAATATGGGACATTCTGGCACATTTTCCCCTTTTCCCCTTTCCCCCTTTTTCCCCTTCCCCCTTAGCCCAGCACTCGATTGACGCTATTGGCTAATTCTTCGCTGGTGAATGGTTTGGGCAAAAACGCTTGAATGCCGCACTTTGTGACGTTGGCAAGATCTTCGCTAGATAAAAGTCCGCTCATAATAATTATTTTCACCTGGGGGTTAATTGCTTGCAAAGTGCGGCTGCAAGTGATTCCATCCATCGAGGGCATCATCATATCCATCAACACGGCGCTAATTTCTTCCTGATGATGCGTGTAAAGCGCGATCGCATCGATCCCGTCCTTGGCGCTTAGCACCTGGTAATCGCAGGTTTCCAAGACTGTTTTAGCCACTTCGCAAATTGCCACTTCGTCATCTACCACCAGAATTAATTCTCCTTGACCGCGCGGCATTTTTGTGCTATAATCCCCTACCTGCATTGCTTTTGTGCCGCCATTTGCTGGCAAAAACACCTTAAATTCGCTCCCAGACCCCACCTTGCTGCTGACTGCGATCCAACCCCCGTGGTTTTTGACAATTCCCAGGGCAGTAGAAAGTCCCAATCCCGTCCCGGAACCGACTTCTTTGGTGGTAAAAAAGGGGTCAAAAATTCGATCGATAATTTCGGCTCCAATACCAACTCCCGTATCTGCAACGGTTACGACCACGTAAGCGCCTGCTTTCGCTTCAATATTTCTTTTGGCTTCGCTTTCATCTATGATGCGGTTTTCTGCAACTATGCTTAAACTGCCGCCATTGGGCATGGCATCGCGAGCGTTAATGCACAAGTTCATCAACACTTGATGCATTTGGATGTTATCTGCTAAAACCGTCCACAGGGTTTCATTACCTGTCTGGGTGTAAATTTGAATCGATTTGGGGAATGTGCATTTGATCGCTTGCTCAATTTCCCGCAGCACGTCTTTGATTTGCACCGGATAGCGCTTACCTTCCATTCCCCTAGCAAAGGTGAGGACTTGCTTGATCAGCGCCGCGCCCCGTTTGGCGTTGCTTTCGATTAGCTTTAGCCGTTGCTGGGTTTTTTGATCGGAAAATTGCATTGCCAGCAGTTGCGCTGACATCAGGATCGGCGTCAAAATATTGTTCAGGTCGTGAGCCATGCCCCCCGCCAGGGTGCCGATGCTCTCCAAGCGCTGAGCGCGGAATAACTGTTGCTCGAGTTGTTTTTTATCGGTAATATCTGTATTGACGGTGAGCAGCCATTTGGGTTGGTTTTGTTCGTCCCGCACCAGCGTCCAGCAGCTGGCGACGGTAATTGCTTTGCCGTCTTTGGTGACTTGATGCAATTCACCGTTCCAGGAACCGTTGGCGATCGTAGTTCGCAACGCTTCTGCACATTGAGGTGAAGGTTCTTTATACAACAGTTCGGAAGCTTTCTGCCAGAGCGCTTCTTCTGCACAAAAGCCGTACAAACGCTCTGCACCTTTATTCCAATATAAAATTTGGTTGTCTAAATCGCGCACCAAAATCGCCTCAGTTGCTACATCGAGTAAAGCTGCTTGGGCGCGGATTTTTTCTTCGGCTAGCTTGCGATCGCTTATATCAATAATCACGCCTACCATGCGCACTGGCTGCCCCCAAGCATTGTACATCCCCCGACCTCGGCCTACAATCCAGTGCAGGCTGCCATCGGGATAAATTACCCGGTATTCCGCTTCGTAGTCGGTATGGGTTTCCAGGGCATCGGAAAGCGCAGTCTCAACTCGGTCAATGTCTTCCGGGTGGACTCTGGCGCGCCAAATCTGATAGGTTGCTTCTACCTCGTTTGGCTTCAAACCCCATAAAGTGAAGTGGTTCTCGTTCCAGATCAGCTCGCCGGTGGTGAGATTCCAATCCCAACTGCCGATGCGAGTAAATTCTAAGGCGAGTCTCACCTGTTGTTCGCTTTTCCGCAAAGCTTTTAACAGATGGCTTTGGGTGATCGCAATTCCCACCTGATTCGCCAGTTGTTGCAGTAGTTCAATTTCAAACTCCGACCACTGTCGGGTATGGGCGCATTGATGTGCAATCAACAAACCCCACAGTCGGGGCAGAGGGGCAGAGGTGCAGGTGGGCAGATGGGAATTTGAACCTACATTCTCCCCTGCTCCCGGAGTCACCTGCTCCTCTGCCTGATTCCCCGGAATCAGAATCGGTACGACCAGGTTGGCTTTGACGGCAAAATGCTGCAATAATTCGGCGTGGCAAGGCTGAATGCAGCCATTTGCGATATCGGCGATCGCACAGACTCTTCCTTGACGGTATTGCTCGTGGTATCCTCCAAAGCAAGGATCGAGGATGTTGTGTCCGATAATTGCAGGCCAACCCGGAACGACTGCTTCTTCGATCACCTTTCCCGAGCCATCGGATTTTAGCCCAAAGATCACCACGCGATCGCACCCCAAAATTCTTTGCACTTCGGTGACGGTTGTTTGTAAAATTTCCTCGAGTTGCAGAGACTGGCGAATCTTCAGCGTCACTTCGGCAAATAACTGACTCCGCAAATTCTGCCACACCAATTCTGCCTCGACTCGCTTGCGCTCTGTAATCTCCATGCTCACCCCGACGATGCCGCAAGGGTTGCCCGTGGCATCGCGGATCAGAGTATCTGCTACATAGGCGGGGAAAGTGCTGCCATCCCTACGGCGCACGGTAAATTCTCCTTCCCAACTGCCGGTTTTTTGAATGCCAGCCATTATTTTTACGGCGACTTCTGCTTGTGCTGGCGGCACTACTTCTAAAATCGACTTTCCCATCACCTCTGGAGTCAGTTGGTACAACTGCTGGGCGAACTGGTTAAAGTAGATAATTTTGCCTTCTAAATCCGTAGCAATAACCGCATTGCGTACTTGATCGAGCAGCGAAGCTTGAAACGCTATTTGCTCTTGAGCTTGTTTGCGAAGTCTTATATCGCGAATCACACCTAAAAACCCAATTCCAGCACCATCACGATCTTTAAGAACGCTAACCGATGCCTCTACGTAGATTTCTTCCCCATTATTTTTAATATGAATCCCTTCTCCCCGCCACGCACCCTTTGTTGCCAAAGCTGCCCCTACTGCTTGCTCATCTTCTGGTTTCATCCAACGATGTTGATGCGATGCTTCTATTGGCTTCCCGATGATTTCCTCTGCCTTGACTCCGTACAATCGCTCGGCGGCTTGATTCCAATACGTAACGCGATGCTCGTTATCAATTGCGATCGCTGCATCGCTGATTTGAGATAAAACATTCGCCTGAAATTGAATTTGCGCTTCTGCTTGGCTGCGTTGCTCTATTTCTCGTTGCAGTTGAGCGTTAGCTGCTTTTAACTCGGCAGTTCGTTCTTCTACTCGTTTTTCTAACTCCTCGTTAGCCTGAAGCAAAACGGCTTCTATCCGCTGGCGTTTAGCAATTTCTTCTTGCAATTCTTGGTTTACTTGTCTTATTTGGGTTGTTTGCTCTTCTATTTTTACCTGCAAAGTTTCGATAATGCCAGTCATCTGTTGAGGTTCCAGCATCTGTAGCCAGTCGGTTTGAGTCACAATTCCCCACAACTCCCCTTGCTCGCCAACAACCACCAATCGCCGCACCTGGCGCTTTTCCATTTCCTGATGCGCCACCCAGAGCGAATCTTCTTTTCTCAAACAAAATAGCGGCGCACTCATCACCTTCTCTGCTGTAGTTGCGGCTAAATTCAACTTTACAGCCAGAAATTTTACAAGATCTCCCTCGGTGATAATTCCTACTGGTAATTGGTAATTGGCGTTTTCTGCCTCTTGGGCAATTACCACGCAACTGACGCGATGCTCAGCCATGAGATGGGCTAAACTCAGCACCGATGCGCTTGGGGGTGCAGCAACGATCTCAGTCGTCATCACTTCTGCCACTCGTCGCACTTTGAGCAGATTGACAGGTTGCAGCACCTGACTAATTGTATTAGGTGTAACGATTCCTACCAGTTTTCCCTGTTCGGACAAAATCGGTAAATGGCGAATTTGATGCTGACGCAACAGCGATAGTGCCGTGAAAATGCTTTCCGAACCCGAATTTGTCAGAGTCACGACTTTTTGCGTCATTACAGAGGCAATTTTTACCCCGGATAAGTTTCTTCCAGCAGCGGTAAGCTTTACTACATCTCGTTCTGTGAATATGCCTAGTAAGCGTTCCCCTTGCACTACCAAGATGCAACTGGTTGGTTGGCGTTGGGGTAAGTTCGAGATTGAGGATGATGTTGCTGCCGATAGGGGGCAATTGCTCCCCCGTGCCTGACTCATCAAGGCGATCGCATCCAGTACCAGAGTATCGGGCGCAACGGTTAAGGGATGAGCGATCGCTTGTTGCAGAGACGGCGACTCTATCGATTGGGAAGATTGCCCCATAGTGAACTACCCGCACCTTACCCTTTGCCCGTGCTGCGATAAGTTTCGATTAAGATTATTTGCTGCCAAATTCCAGCACCAACGCGCCTCGCCAAATGTTTGATCCGGCTTTTCCTGTTCGGTTTTTCTTGGCTCCAGCCGACCTTTAACAACTTTTTGCAGCACGTTAATCACCTCCTGACTGCATTATACAGGCGGGATTCAAACAAGTTGAGTGACTTTGTAAATTTTTATGGCAAGTTACATTAATATTTTATATCGTTTCCGGTTGCAT
>DNGG01000570.1:2737-6100 GCA_003486675.1 Cyanobacteria bacterium UBA11372 | reverse complement strand
TGTAATGTCATCTGTATTAAATAGACCGAGCGTGAATTTTACCTTTATTGTACCGCAGATAGCGATCGCGCTTTCGGTTGGGAGGCATATCGCTACCCGCCCAATCATCGCATTGTCATGGTGGAAATGGATAAGATTGTGAATCAAAAAAGAGGTTGGGTTTGCTTGTTTCAACCTAATCTAATTAATTATTTGATGCGATTACTCTGACGGCTCACTACCCAGAGGAGCTTGGCGGCTGTGACGAACGTGTAATATTGCAATGGTATCGCCCTCGACTACAAACAGAATCCTATAGGTTCTTCTTTTACCAACCCACAGTTGTCGAATTTCCCGACCAATTATGGCAGCTTCAGGTGCAACTGAGCAACGGTAAGGAAACTGTTGCAACGATGCGATCGCATCTTGCAGGTCATAGTACCACTGATTTGCAGCATCAGCACTAAGATAATCGCACATCCAACGGTAGGCGGTTTCGATTTCTGCAAAGGCGGGTGGTTGGATGAGGACTTGATAACTCATGGACGGGGGGGAATGTTGAACTGTTGCTTTAGCGCTGTCATGGCTTGATCGGCTGGGATACCTTCACCTCGTGAGAAGCTTTCGAGTCCTTTGCGGATACCGATGACGGCTTCGAGGTAGTCGATTCGCTCTAGCAGTTGTTCGTAGATATTGAGTTGGCTGTGTGGAGAAGATTTGAGACTTCGCACCAAGCTGAGAAGATCGGCGAGCAGTTCGTCAGGGGTGCTATCGATTTCTTGGATCAGGAGTTCTTTGATGGTCATCGCGACATCTGTTGGAGGATTGATACTTTGAGTATAACGAGCCTCGATCTAGCCGCTCGAAGGGGTGTGTTGGCATGACGCGATCGCTCTTGATTTTGGCTCAAGCGATCGCATAGCATGTCGTAAGCGATCTCGCAGCGTGCCGGAGGCATATCGCTATCCGTCAAATCATCGCGTTGTCATGTTGAAAATCGATAAGATTGTGAATGGAGAAATAGGTTGTTTTTTTTTCCTCAACCCCGTTCGTCTGCTGCGCTGAAGTGTTAGCCTGTGCCTGCTAAGGTGTAAACTCATTGATTAACTCATCAACTGACTTATTCCCATCAATTTTATAATGTTCTGATTTGCCATTTCTAACCACTGTTAAATTTGTTCCTTTTTCACCAGTTACAGTATCAGTGTAGATATGAATGTGATCTGCATTAGTTCCAGCTTTCTTGATGTAAATATCTTTTACAAAACCAGTTGAATCTGTTTTAGTCTGAACCTCATAGTTACTTTGCTTCCATTTTGTCCAGCCCTTGCTATAACGTGCATCACTCAATTGCTTCAAAAGCTTGACTTCGCTTTGGTTAAGATCGTCCCGTGTTTTACCGCCCAGCGTAAGTAGTTGCATAACATCATTTGGTGAAGACAAAGGGATCTGCCACTGCTGACCAGAACTCTGTTCTTGAATACGTAGAACACCCGCTTGCCTGTCCCACATAATCTCATAATCTCCTGGCCTTCCTCCAATTTTTTTAAGAAGTGGGCTATTCGGCGACAGAGTGTGAGTAGACCAATAGTTTTTCATATTTTTAGCCTTGATTAAGACAGTGAAAATTACAACAAACGCAAGAACATATCTCAATAAAACGCTCAAAATATATCAAGCTTAAAGCAATACTTCAAGAATCATAAAGATTAACTCTTCCATCTCCTCTTCAGTCAAGATATCTTCTAGTAATGATCCTGGGTTTTCTCGGATTTTGAGAAGGATACGCTCACGTATAGATAGAGATTCAAGACGCTCTTTTTTCTCTTGTTCTTCAAATTGTTCGCGCTGAAGTCTTTCCATTTCTTCTTGTTGCAGTCGCATTAGCATATCTTCATATTCATCTAAGAATTTCTTAGACTGCTTCCGCTTTACCTCTCGACGAATTTGTTCTTTGGCTTGTTTAGGATTTATTTTTCTGCCCCCAGGCTTTGGAATGTATCTTGGCTGTGGAAGACTCACTCCCCCAAGTGCAAGAGTAAATGCAATAATTGAAAAACAGAACCAAAACCCAGTTATTAGACACCACTTAACAATAGTCCAAACTACTATCCAGATTACAGAAAGAACTTTCAGAATAGTTTCTTTTGTGTCTTTGGACGATGACTTATCTTGTCCCATATATTGATGTTTCAGCTATTTTTAGGAGAATGCAACTTTAGTCGGAGCCTTCGTGGTAGTCGTTTTAATCATAGGTTTACCAACGAATGAACACCGACTTGCTCAAATGCTCACTGCTTGAATCACTCAGGGCGTTTTAGTCGAGAAAAATGTTTTCAAGGTAGTAAAGTTGTGCTTTATCCAGGCTAGCAATTAATTTTTATTTTTCAGCTTGCCAAAAGTTTGGTAGTTATCGGGATTTTTCAATTTGATAACCTAATAAAAAATTGGGTAATGTGGGGAAATATTGGGAAATGTGGGTAAATGTTGGGTACAATACAACCAATACTGACTTCTACGCGACTGTATGAACCTTAAGGAAGTGATAAAGCTGGCAGACGATCTGGTGTTTGCTAGAACAGGTAAGCACCTTAGTGACTTGCAAGAGAAGATTCTGCGCGGCACGTGGGATGATGAGGATTACAAAGAAATTGCCAAGGAGGTTAATAGATCTGAAGATCGTGTTAGAGAGGTAGGAATGGAATTATGGCAAATCCTTTCACAAGAGTTGGGAAAAAGAGTCAAAAAATCAAATTTAAAAGCAACATTTTCACATTTTGAGCAACACCATAACCAAAGTAGCTATATGATCTGTGGGCATACTTTATACCTGCCAGGTATACCAAACTCAGATCCACCTAATCAGGAAATATCTAACTCAAAACACACTGAAAACTCGCAGCAAGATTTAAGCGAGATGCCGGAATTGGGTGCTTTTTACGATCGCATCCGCGAACTAGACACCCTGACCACCTGGATTTTACAACAACGCTGTCGCCTAATAGCCCTCACCGGCATCAGCGGTATCGGCAAAACCGCATTAGCAGCGCAACTCGTTCAACAAATAAAAGATGAGTTTGAGTACGTAATTTGGTGTAGTCTAGATGAATCCTACACACCAGACGAATTTGAACATAAACTAATACAGTTTTTCTCAGAATCAGAAAACCAAGATTCGCCTGCAACTAAGCAAAAACCTTTACCCCTAATTAAATATTTACAAAAACATCGCTGTTTAATAGTATTAGATGACGTTCACAACCTTTTCAGTAGCGGGGAATTGGCAGGGAAGTATAAACCAGGATACGAAGAATATCGCTCTTTTTTCAAACAGATAGAAACATTATCCCATCAAAGTTGCTTTCTGTTAATCGGTTGGGAACA
>DNGG01000570.1:422-2543 GCA_003486675.1 Cyanobacteria bacterium UBA11372 | reverse complement strand
TTTCTGTTAATCGGTTGGGAACAACCGAGAGAAGTGACTCAAGTTAAAAACCAAAATACTCCTATTCGGACTTTACAACTCACTGGTTTAGATATTGCAGCGGGACGGGAGATACTGAAAGATTATGGATTAGCAGAAATCGATAACTACTCAGCACTGATTCACCGCTAAGAAGGCAATCCGTTATGGTTAAAAAGCGTGGCAAGTCAGATTGTTGAGTTGGGAGGATGGGTGAATGACTTATTACCAAATGATACGATATTGTTGCCGGAAGACTTGAAAGATGTTTTACAACAGGTGTGCGATCGCATATCCGCCCTAGAAAAACAAGTCCTCTCCTTATTAGCAAAAGAAAGCTCTCCCATCAACCTAGCAAAATTGCTAGAAAAAGGTACAATTCCCTCATCAGATTTACTAAACGCGCTGCAATCTTTATCGCGTCGCTGCTTGATAGAACAACAAGCAAATTGTTACATTCTCCCACCTGTATTGAAGCAGTATATCAAAGCGATGTCTATGATATGATGTCCGTTAGCTTCGGTATTGTATAAGTCGGGGCGGGTTTATATTGTCGATCTGTTAGAGTCAGAAATTGTTGGTAAAACCCGCCCCTACACCATCTGAAAATATACACAACCGATGTAACCGCACATGATATGAGACTTATCCAATAATTCTTGTGGGATAGGCGTCTCGCCTGTCAAAGAGTTTGTTTTTTGGAGAGATCTATCGATGAATAACTACCGGCGTTCCCACTGAAGCCCAATCGAACAACCTTTCAGCGCGATCGACTCTGACATTAACGCAACCGTGGCTGACTGGGGTACCAAAGCGATTGTGCCAGTAAGCGCCGTGAATCGCATAACCTCCAGAAAAGTACATCGCATAAGGAACATTAGGAACGTTATAACCTTCGCCTCGCATCCGATCTGAAATGCGTTTAATTTGAACCGAAAACACACCCGTTGGGGTAGGAGTTGCAGCTTTACCAGTGGAAACAAGATAGGAAAAAACTTGCGTTTCGCCTTCCCAACCAGTTAGCCTTTGATCTGAAAGGTCAACTTCAATCCAACGATTTTGCGATCGCTTGAGTGTCCCTATCGTTTGAGCAATCCGATCTTGTCTAGTTCCCGCTGACTCTGGTACCGCTATAGCCGGGAAAGAAATCGCACACAAAGCTGCAAGAGATAATGCCGTACTTGCCCACAAAATACCAGTCTTAGCTTTCATTGCAGTTAACCTCCTCAATTCCTTTCCGGAGGTTAACTACAAACTTTGGAGCGCCAATTTCAGCAACTGAGATCGTTTTTTAATCACTTACGCAGCAACACTAACTATATGTGCTGGTTGTGGTGCGTTACGAAGAAAGCTAACGCACCCTACTGGCGTGACACACCTAAAATGGTGCATTAAGAGCTTTGTGGGGTTGACGCCAGGAAACCCAACATCAGCAAGGGTTTGTTGGGTTTCACTATCGTTCAACCCAACCTACATTTTTAGCCTTGCCACGCCACTACATTTAGAGTTAGAAACCGGGTTTCTGGCTGCGATCTCTGGTGACAAAGCCCGGATTTTTCCTAGAAACCCGGTTTCTTTGCGTCAGTCCTGAATTAATCATGCACAACTACGGGAGTTCCCACCGAAGCCCATTTGAACAACCATTTAGCATGATCCACCGCTACGTTAATGCACCCGTGGCTGACGGGAGTACCAAACTTTTTATGCCAGTAAGCGCCGTGAATTGCATAGCCTCGATGGTAATACATGGTATGCGGCACGTTAGTGACATCGTACCCTGGCCCGGTCATGCGAGTACTGATATGCTTGGTTTTAACCGCAAAAGTCCCGACGCGAGTGGGTGTTGCACGTTTTCCGGTGGAAACAATCACGGCGTAGACAGGCTGCGATCCTTCCCAAGCAATTAACCTTTGACTGGAAAGGTCAACTTGAATCCAGCGTTGTTCGGATTCTTGCAAAGAGAGAATTTTGTTAGCAATTTTATCCTGTACTGAAACATTATTGCTTGGGGATGGTTTCGTCAAAGCCGAAGGTGATGGTCTTGACCAAGCCGACAATGCACCGATGCTTAGCACAGTACCGACAGCTAATGCCGAAGAACAA
>DNGG01000570.1:0-125 GCA_003486675.1 Cyanobacteria bacterium UBA11372 | reverse complement strand
CCCTAGTTTTTGCAGCGATCGCACCAACTAAGGCATAGTTTTTTTTATAGTAGATCGAGCTAGTCCGATCGGTCACTTGAAGTTAAACATTCCCGCGACGAGCCTATCACCAAAGTTTCTGGCTG
>DNGG01000083.1:868-4005 GCA_003486675.1 Cyanobacteria bacterium UBA11372 | reverse complement strand
ACCGAAGCCGACGCTTTGTTGCATCTGGTGGATTTGTCCCATCCCGCGTGGCACAGTCACATTCGTTCGGTAATGGCGATTTTATCAGAAATGCCCATCACTCCCGGCCCAGCTTTGGTTGCTTTTAATAAAATCGACTGTGCCAACAGCGAAGCCCTAGCATTGGCGCGAGAAGAGTTTCCCCAAGCCGTGTTTATTTCCGCCAGCGAACGTCTGGGTTTAGATACTTTGCGGCAGAAACTCGCCCAATTGGTGCATTATGCGATCGCCCAACGTTAAGCGACTAATATCATGTCCGCTTGATTGCTTGTAATAAAAACTTCCCCGCTAAGGGAGCGTCCTCTTTAATAGTTGCATTTGACCCAGAAGCCCGGTTTTTTTAGAAAAACCGGGCTTCTTTAACCTTAATGGGTATCCATATCAAAATACTATTGGTCGGGTGGCGTTGCTGACTGCCGCCCAAAATCATCGGGTAAGTCTTCCAAATCGATCTGCAACATTTGAACCAGGGTTTTGAATTGACTGGGCGTTAACTTGGGTATCGCTCTGCCTCTTTCCCAATTGGCAACTGTATTCTCTGTAACGCCTAAAGCATCTGCAAGTTCTTTTTGAGTCAAATGTCGCAGCTTCCTAAGACGCATCAGAGGTGATGTTACTGGTTCAGTTATGAGTTATTCGTCAGGTTGTCGGAACGGTGGTGCGTCATCAGGTATTGAAACAAGTCAATAAAACCATTAGCAACCCTTAGCAAATTTTAGCAAATATTTCCCACAATTGCAACGCTTTGTTGCCTTTGACCTCCGAGTCCGAGCCAAGTAGCCTGACAATTGTAAAATTTTCATAAATTTGCTCGTTATTGTCACTCTCTCACTGGTAAGTTAATACCAGTGTTAATCAAATGGTCAATCGGCTATGCAACTGGTTGAAAGACATATTATAAAATCAACACATCTTTTTTTTGCTGAAATAGATGCTCTCAGTTTTAAGTCAAAAAATCTTTATAATGCAGCGCTATATATCCTGAGACAAAATTATTTTTACGGCTGGGGATATCTCAATTACAATGCCCTGCAAAAAATGATGCAAAAATCTCAGCAATATCAAGCATTGCCAGCTAAAGTCAGTCAGCAAATTTTAATGGTGTTAGACAAGAATTGGCAGTCATTTTGGGCGGCAAGAAGTGAATACTTGCAGCAGCCAAAAAAGTTTTTAGGCCAACCTAAGTTGCCCTTGTATAAAGATAAACAAAAGGGCAGGAACCTGCTAGTTTATACTGTTCAAGCCATCAGCTCTGTTCAACTGCGGCATGGGATTATTAGTCTATCAAAGACTAACATCCGGGTGAAAACACAAGTGCCAACAGACGCTATTCGTCAAGTACGGATAGTCCCAAAATGTGATTGTTACATAATTGAGGTAGTTTATGAGCAACAAAAGTCCACCTCGCCTTCTGTCCAAGGTGATGGGATTGCAGCGATTGATTTAGGAGTGAATAACTTAGCAACGTTAACATCAAATCAGTTGGGTTTTGTCCCTCTACTGATTAACGGACGCCCGCTCAAGTCGATGAATTACTTTTACAATAAACATCGCTCCAGAATCCAATCAAAGCTGAGAGGTAATCGCTCTACATCTTCCAGGATTAAAAGTCTGACACGCAAGCGTAACCAAAAAGTTGATAATTACTTGCACCATGCTAGTAAACTGGTTGTGGAAACTTTGGTGGCTCATCGCATAGGTAGGCTAGTAATTGGTTTGAATCCTTTGTGGAAACAAGCAGTGGCTCTGGGAAAAGTCAATAATCAACATTTTGTTTCTATTCCCCACAAACGATTTGTGGATATGCTGGTGTACAAGTGCCAGTTAGCTGGGATATCGGTGTTACTGATTGAGGAAAGTTATACATCAGTTGCTAGTTTTATCGATCGTGATGCGATTCCCACGATTGGACAAGTATTGGATGCGCCTGTTTTCAGTGGGAAACGAATTTACCGAGGGTTGTATAGAAGCAACAGTGGCGTTACTTTGAATGCGGATGTCAATGGCAGTTTGAATATTTTAGTGAAAGCATTCCCCGACGCCAAATGGATAGGGGATAAGAGCTGCGTAGTTCAGCCCAGGCGGATTTCACCGCTCAAAGTCAAAACTAAGGGGAAATCTGAAATGGTTTCCAGGCTCGCGTAATATTTGCCTATATTTTGACTAACTATCCCCTCAACGTCTAACCGCATCGCTTTAGCCAGAGTTTTAGGAGAAACATTTAACTCTCGACACATCGCCAAAAGAACGATCGACTCTTGGCAGTTTCCTCCTGTTAACCCAGTTGTTAATGCTTAATTCGGTGACGTTTAGCTTCTGGCTTAATTGCCTTTGAGTTGTCCCCGCTGCTTCTATCAGTGTTTGTACGGTTGGTTCGTTGCTTTTAGACGATTTTGTCATCTCCATACTATTCATCTGGTTGCATTCCTGACTGCGGCCCAAAATCGTCGGGTAAGTCTTCCAAACCGATCTGCAACATTTTAACCAGAGTTTTGAATTGGCTGGGCGTTAACTTGGGTACTGCCCTGCCTCTTTCCCAGTTGGCAACGGTATTTTCTGTAACGCCTAAAGCATCTGCAAGTTCCTTTTGTGTCAAATGTCGCAGCGTCCTAAGACGCATCAGCGCTGATAAGGGCTTTTCTGCCATCTTAACCTAAATTAATTTAGCCTAAACAGGTTGACGTTTGCCCCTCAATTGGTTTAGGCTAATCATGTCAGCCCTAAATCAATTTGGGGAAAGCGAGCAAAAAAGGCAGGCATTACAACAGGGCGATGCTGTTGGTTGCTGCTTGCCTTTGCTTTAGTGTCTCATCACGTTCTGGTATTAGTAACCAACACAAATCCTCAAGAGGAAATATGACCCACAACACCTACAAGACAAGTCTTTTTAATTGGGCAATTTTTCGCTTTGTTAACTGCAAACCTATTGCTGTTGGTCGGTTTCGCAGTCGCAGTGACGCTGAAGGGCATATGCAAGTGTTGCGGCGTTTGATACCGGGGGTTGAAGAAAGCGATCGCATTCACCCCCCCTGAGTCAAGCAATTAATCTTCTGTCGGCTAGCTTCTTTCGTCTTCGTGTTTTTAGTGCTGTAGGGGCG
>DNGG01000083.1:0-662 GCA_003486675.1 Cyanobacteria bacterium UBA11372 | reverse complement strand
GTGTTTTTAGTGCTGTAGGGGCGGGTTTTACGAAATATCTTTGCTAGGAGCGTAAAGAATCAATAAACCCGCCCCGGAAGTGCCGCAACAGTTTGGTATACTAAAAGATTGTGGATTCGCCCATAGGAGAATCTCATCTTGCCTACACTCGGCGTCAACATTGACCACGTTGCCACGATCCGGCAGGCACGTCGCACGGTAGAACCCGACCCCGTGGCGGCGGCAGTCCTGGCAGAACTTGCAGGTGCCGACGGGATTACCGTCCATCTGCGGGAAGATAGACGGCATATCCAAGACAGGGATGTGCGAATCTTGCGGCAAACGGTTCGCACGCATCTGAATTTGGAGATGGCGGCGACGGATGAAATGGTGGCGATCGCGCTCGACATTAAACCCGACTACGTGACGTTAGTCCCCGAACGCCGCGAAGAAGTCACCACCGAAGGCGGACTCGATATCGCAGGACAAATTCCCCGCATGACCGATGTGGTGGCAAAGTTACAAGATGCTGGAATCCCGGTGAGCTTGTTTATCGATGCGGATGATGCACAAATTGAAGCATCTGTCAAGGTAAAAGCCAAATTTATTGAACTGCATACGGGGAAATACGCCGAAGCGCAGGATGAAGCGAGTCGGGAGAAAGAATTAGCGGTTTTGGCGAA
>DNGG01000086.1 GCA_003486675.1 Cyanobacteria bacterium UBA11372 | reverse complement strand
TGCTTCTTGCGCCATTTGTTGCAGTCGATCTTGCACATCTCCCGTCGCCTGAAGTTGCGCTTGCAATTGTCCTTTTTGCTCTCGTAAGGAATCATATCTCGCCAATTGTTGGGCAACTTGCTTGTATTCCTGCCTTAAAACCTGAATTTCTCGCTCGGAAACCGCTAATTGCTCGCGCACTACCCAAAATTGGTCTTGAATTTCCTTTTGTTGCGCTTCGGTTTTATGGACGACATGATTCCAGTGATGTTCGTCGAGGGGGCGATCGCATAACGGACAAACAGCATCTGGCGTTTGCAGCATTTGCAGTTTTTGGGAAATTTCCGCCAGTTGATTTTGACATTCCCGTTGATTTTCCTGGAGACGTTCGAGAAAATTGCGCCTTTCGATGCCTTTTTCTTGGACTCGCTGCTGATAAACCCGCATTTTCTCCAATTCTTCAATTTGCACCCCTACTTCGATCACCGCTTGTTGCAATTTTGGTTGGCGTTGCTGTTGCGCTTGCAATTGGGAAGCGGAAGTCTGAATTTCTTCTAATTTGGCACTCAATCTGGCATGGACGCGATCGCGTTGATTTTGTAATTGTTGACGCTGCTGCAACAAAGGCGAAACTTGCAATTGCAACTTGTCCATTTGAGCGAGTTTTGTTCTCGCTTGTTGCAATTGTGCCAGCGCTGCTTCAACTTCGGCAGATTCGGCTAAGATTTTTTGGTTCTCTTTATCTTGCTTTCCTAGTTCTTCTAGTTGAGCTTGTAGCTGTTGTAGTTGTAAATTTAACTCGTTGATGGCTTTAAGTTGCTGTTGTTCTACAAGGCGTTTCTGTTCTTGGGCGGTTTGATGGGCGTGTAATTTGCTACTTGTAGCTTCTTCCTGGGATTGTAAGTTTTGGAAATAAGCATATCCGGCGGCGATTTCCTCTTCTTGTTCGATGAGAGAATCGAGTTTCTGCTGCTGTGCTTGGGTGGAAGCTGAGTCTTGTTGCAAGCGATCGCAATCTTGCCCTAAATTTTGATATTGTTGCCGATGCCAAGTTAACTGCTGTTCCCAAGTTTGACGTTGATGCTGGATCGCTTGTAACTGTTGCAGGCGTTCGCTATGCTCTAATTGAGATTGGCGCATTGCCGCGACATTCGCTTCAACATCGCGACATTGGAGAGCGATCGCATCCCGTTGTTGCAACCCAATTTTAATCGATTCCAAATCCCTTTCGATCTGTTCCGACCTGCCTTTAAACTCGCGGGACATATCCTTAGCTTGTTCTGCCAGAGTCTCATATTGATCCAGCTTGAGCAAGTCTGCCAAAATTTGCTTGCGCTCGTTTGGTTTCTTGAGCATAAACTCATCCGCCCTGCCCTGACGCAGATAGGCAGAATTGATAAAGGTATCGTAGTCCAGCTTTAAATGTTCTATTATTAACTGTTGAGTCGAGCGCACCCCTCGTTCCGTCAACACCTTAAACCCGGAAGGAGTTTTGACTTGGAACTCCAGTACGCTGCTACCGCCGCGAGTGCGAGTGCGAATCACCCGGTAAATTGCATCTTGATAGTGGAAAATAAAATCAACTTGCACCTCATCCGCGCCAGCATGGATGACATCTTCCTCACTCGCCGCGCGACATTCACCCCAAATTACCCAGGTGATAGCTTCCAGCAGAGAAGATTTACCCGCGCCATTAGAACCGCAAATACAAGCAGTGTGCAAACCGCTAAAATCGAGGGTTGCTTTCCGATAGCTGAGGAAGTTTTTCAGGGTTAGCTGTTGTGGAATCATTGAGATTTAGCGCCACGCTCTTTTATTAGAGATACCAGTACAGATGCACTTTTGCCTAGTCTTTCGGGAGAAAAGAGGGAGAAATTTAAGGAAAAGTTCCCGATAGAAACCTCTCCCCCATCCCCTCTCCTGCGAGGAGAGGGGGGTAATATCATGTCCGTTGAATTGCCCATAATAAAAAAACCTCACCTCGTCGTTGCGTAGGGACACGGCATCCTAGATTTATCGCACAAACAGATAACGTTCATCATGCCGTGTCCCGGCTTCTGATTACGGGTAATCGACCGGACATGATATAACAGATGTTATGCAAACTTGCGTCTGCTTAGCAAAGCTGGGTTAATAGACTATGGGTTTATGTTTAAAACGATAGCCAAAGCAGTAGTAATTTCTTGCATCTTTGAATCAGAAAGCGTTCCCAGTTGTTTAATGAACCTCTCTTGAGAGAGGGAGCTTGCCTTGAAAAGTATCTGCGGCAGAGAGTTTCGTTAAACCATTCTCTGCACTGGGTTCTAGTTTTACCATCCAGCTTATTGCTGTAAGTTGATCTCGCCATTTGGTAATAGGGACAACAACTGCGAGTGGCAAAATTCCAACAGTTTCACTATTCACAATTACCGCTGGACGAATTTTGTTGATTTCAGCGCCAATAGTAGGATCGAAGCGGACTAGCCAAACTTCACCTCTACGCATTAGTCTTTTCCTCAGCGTTAAGTGCGCTCAGATATTCTTCCTCAGAGTCGTAATAAGGTTCGCTGTCAACTGACCATAAATCGTGTAGCGCACCTCCCGGCATATAATCTGGGATTGCTGCGACTGCTGCTGCTTTTAGTTTTTGTTCCATATCAGCTTGGCGCTGTGCCTGTTCTTCCTGTTCTTCCCGCATCATACGGGAAATAGCTTCGATCATTTCTAGACGCTCTTGGGTCGTCATTTGCTTGATTACTGCCAACATTTCTACCTTTGTCATCGTAGTTCCTCAGTGGGTGGGTATTTTCTATGGTATGCGATCGCTAAAGCTGCGCCAGTAGTAAAATAAAGATAGAATTTAGCGAACAGATGCCTGCTAAGGATACCTATCACAATGCGGTCAAATCAGCTCTTGTGAAGGACGGTTGGACAATTACAGCCGAACCCTACAAAATCTTATATGAAGATGCAGAACTTTATGCGGACTTAGCGGCTGAACGCCCCTTAGCTGCCGAACGCAATGGGCAGAAAATTGTGGTTGAAATCAAGAGTTTTGTTGGGCGATCGCTAATGTATGACTTTCACAGCGCTTTGGGTCAATATGTAGTGTATCGCCAACTAATTGAGCTAACCGAACCCGCATACAAGCTTTATTTAGCCATTGATGATATTACTTACGAAAACTTTTTTCAACGAAAATCCATTCAAACTGTGATGGAAGCTAACAATGTTTGCCTCACGGTCGTAGATATGCAAAAGGAGATAATTGTTCAATGGATAAACTAGAGCGTTATCGTGACTTAATCAAGAAAATTTTAACCGAATACTACGAATGGGCATCCAATGCACCACAAGATGGTGTAGAGGATTGCTTAGCATTTGATGAGAATAGAGATCATTACTTTTGGTTTAACATTGGTTGGGATGGCAAGCGCCGAGTTCAAGGATTAATCGTTTACCTGCGAATTAGAGAAGGCAAAATTTGGATAGAAGAAGATTGGACAAAGCAAGGAATTGCCAACGATCTTTTAGCAGCAGGAGTTCCGCATCAGGATATTGTTTTAGGATTTCACCATCCCAGCAAGCGTCCGTTCACTGAGTTTGCGATCGCCTAGAGAAACTGCTGTATAAATTGACTTTAACGTCAGATTCTAATACACCCAAGGAATCAACTTTTTCACGCTTTGACGATACTCTAAATAATCCGGATACTTTTCGCTCAACCAAACTTCTTCCCGACTTGCCTTAGCATTGAAAAAAGCAAACAAAACGACTGTGCCAATTAAATGATATAAACTTACTTGAAAAATTGTCCAACTTAATGCCGCCAAAACCAACCCGCTATAAAGCGGATGGCGCACGATGCTATAAACACCCGACTGCACCAATTGCCCATCATTTCTGGGATAAGGTAACGGAGTCAAATTGCGTCCCAAATCCAACAATCCTTTAAAAATAAGGATAGAAGAAAAGATCGCTAATCCTCCCACAACGCTCCAACTCAAATATAACAACTCCGGCGACTTAATCTCAAACCCAACCAATCGATAAACCGGCAACAACACAAAACCAATCAGCAACAAAACCTGAACAACTACCCAATATTCCCCATGTTGATTGTTTCCCCATCCCTCACGACTAAAACCCCATTCTTTCAACAACTTCATCACTCTTTTCCTCTCTTTCGGCGTACTACTCTTCGAGAAGCAGCTATCGCGTCTATGGCGTCTTGGCGGTTCAAAAAAAATTATTTATGCCTACCTTCTTTCCAATGTTCCCCGCCGGGTAAATTAGCTATATTTTCCTTCACAATAGCTGATAAATCTTTAGCTGAATGCTCGTAAGTCAAAGCCAATAATTTCTGAGTATTTTGCATAACCTCTATTCTATCTACTATATCTAAAAGCTCAAAAGGATTATAAATTCCATCTCGCACTTCCGCACTTGCTGCATCAATTGCCGCTTCAAATTCTTCTTCTATTATCTCCTGCCATTCTTCTATTTTCACATAGTAAGCCGTTTTATTATCTTGTAAATTCAGTTTTTTAATTTGACGAATTGAATCGGAAATTGAAGCTGCCCAAGAATTCGTTAACCGCTGCTCAACTTGGTTTTTAATCAAGTGAACCAATAACCTAAGTAAAAACGATTGTATTTGACGCAGGATCGCTTGTCTGCT
>DNGG01000090.1 GCA_003486675.1 Cyanobacteria bacterium UBA11372 | reverse complement strand
GTTTTTAGGAGAACCTTTAAGTTCCATGCAGGGGACGTTGAATGAAATTGATATCCGCAGTATCCTGCAACTCATTGAGTTAGGTCAGCGAACGGGTTACTTGGAAGTAGAGGCGTTTGGCCTGCACCGCGATTCCAGGTCTCGACTGGGCGAGCGGTTTTGGTTTGTATTTTTCCTCAACGGTCAAATTGCCTATGCAGCAGACAGTAACAGCAGTTTATCGCGACTGCGGGACTACGCGAGGCGCTATCGGGTAGACGTAACCCTAAACAGCCAGAGCGTTCCGGCAATTGCCTCTACCAATGCGCCAGAATATGGCTACCTTTGGGCTTTGCTAGAAAACCACGTCCTCACCCCAGCTCAAGGGCGTAGCATCCTGCAAAGTATGGTCAAAGAAACCTTATTTGACTTGCTCAGCCTACACAACGGGTCATTCATCTTTGAGATTGGCCCAGCTTTAGCACCGCAACTGATGACCCTGGAAATTGGCCCAGTCGTCGCCAAAATTATGAAACAGGTGCAGGAGTGGAAGCAGTTTCACCCCCACATCCAATCTCCCGATCAATGTCCGGTCATTACCGATGCTGCCAAGCTACGCCAAGCTCTGCCAGAAAATACTTTCAAAATATTGGAGCATTGGGCAGACGGCAAAACTTCGATTCGACGAATGGCCCGGTATTTGAATCGAGAGATATTACCAGTGGCAAGAGCTATTTATCCTTATGTTAAGCAAGGCTGGGTTCAACTGCTCTACTGCGGCCCAGCTGCGATGACGACAGGACGAGAATTAGCGCTGTTTGGAGATACCGGCAGCAAAAGTATAGTCTTTATTGATGATGGCGTTGCCACTTGTAAAGCAGTGGAGTATACCCTAAAACAGCACAATTATGCTGTTGCTGCCATCAGCAATCCTGTTAAGGCGTTGAGTCTGGTGTTTGAGCTCAAACCCGACTTGATCTTGTGCGACATTGCCATGCCACAACTAGATGGGTACGAGATTTGCGCCATGTTACGTAGGTCTACCGCGTTTCGACAAACACCGATTGTGATGCTGACCAGCAAAGACGGATTTATCGATCGAGTCAAAGCGCGGATGGTGGGGGCGACTGACTACTTGACCAAACCGTTCGGCGACAGCGAGTTATTGATGCTGGTAGAGAAATACGTCGGCTCTGCCGATACAGTGAAAGTGACAAACGATCGAGTGTCAATTAATGCGATAGAAGAGGAGATAGGAGCGATTGATAATTCCCATGCCTAGAAGCCCCGGCTGCTTGGGTTGAGCATTGAGCTTACGGTCACGCTGCTGCGGTAGCTGGACAAACAAACCTGACATGCTGGTTAGTCCACCCAAAACGAGTTCTAAAGTAGCGATGCTAAGAAATTTAATCTCCAAAGGTTTGAATCAAGCCCAGATTGACATAAAGCAGCAGATAGCAATGTTACTGGATGATTTTAAGTCAAAACAATTAAATTTACCAACTATGACGGCTATGGGCACTCTTGGCGATCGCTTGGCGGCTTCTAGACCCAGAACCTCATCCCAGAGCAAGCTTTGTGGAGTAGCTTTCGCTTTACCAGCTATCTTTTCGTCAAGGATTCAAGCTACTTTAGTTCCATATCAGCCAAAAGGGTTAACCCGGTTGCAGCGTTCTTGTTAACAATTGTTTAAACCAGCAGTTAGGTGGGAACTTATGAGTACAGTTCTGGTTGTGGAAGACAGTGTAACTCAGCGAGAGATGATCACAGACCTTCTGAAAGGAAGTGGTTTAACCGTAACCGTAGCTAACGATGGTGTCGAAGCACTCGAAAAAATTCAGGATCATCGTCCTGACTTAGTGGTTTTGGATATTGTCATGCCCAGAATGAATGGCTATGAGGTTTGCCGACGGCTGAAGGCAGACCCTAAAACCCAAAATGTGCCAGTAGTGATGTGTTCTTCTAAAGGCGAAGAATTCGACCGCTACTGGGGCATGAAACAGGGAGCAGATGCGTACATTGCTAAACCCTTTCAGCCTAAAGAACTGATTGGAACGGTCAAACAACTACTGAGGGGATAAATTAAAGCTTATGGTTGGAAATCCGGATTTTTTAACCGGCAGAGGCGTTGACCAAGCTCCGGAGTTCCAGGAACTTGAAACTCCTGAAGGTGAGCTGCACTTGCGATTTTATGTGTCTCCGGAGCAGGAGTTTGCACTACCTGCAACGGGGATCAGAGAGGTGCTGTCCCAGCCACCAGACAGGATTACACCGATTCCGAATGCATCGCCGTTGCTGTTGGGAACCTTAAACTTTCGGGGACGGGTAATTTGGGTGGCAGACTTGGGGCAGTTTCTGGGAGAGCCAACGTTGTTGAATACCGACAGAACCGAAATTCCGGTGATTGCAGTCGAAGATGGAGACACAATGTTAGGGTTAGCTGTTGACCAAATCGTTGGCATGGACTGGCTGGACGTGGATCGGCTACAGACGCGCAACAGCGCCCCAGACAGTATGGAACCATTTCTGCGAGGTGAGTGGCTGTTAGAAGCTGACACCAATCAGTGCCTCCGACTGCTAGATCCGGTGAAAATTCTCAGATCGGCAAGGTGGGCAGCTTAAAAAAACAGACAATAAGAAAATATCAACTAACCACCGCCGCTGTATTTTAGGCTAGCTGTTTTTTTAATGGAAGACTATTAACTTTTGACTTTATTTGGAGGAGGCAAATGGCATCCAAAACAGATTATGGGCAGAAATATCTCCAGGCTCAAACAGCCTACATGCAAGGCAACTACGAAGATGCGGC
>DNGG01000061.1 GCA_003486675.1 Cyanobacteria bacterium UBA11372 | reverse complement strand
TCTTCCCCAAAGTAATCCGAGTACTCCTGGGAATCGACCAATGCATCTACCAGGGCTGCTAAACCGCCATTAGAAACGATGGAGAAGTATTTTTGCACTTCCTCGCGGCTGCTGGGGCCGCGTCCCAGGAAGTGACGGAAAGCCAGTTCTAGAGCGCGACTGTTAATGTAGGGTTCAAAAAAGTTTTTGCGATAAAGCGGAGATTTACCCAAGCGGCGGATAAATTCCTTCATCGAGATATCGCAGTTTTTCACCTTACTTTCTAGGTCGGAAATCCCCAGACTGTAGGCGCGGGTGATGTCCCGTTCAAATACTTGCCGGTAAGCTGCTTTGACGACTTCTTGCTTTTCTTTGGCGGAAAGGCCGGGTTTCATCACGAACTTAGGCCGCCGTTCTGCTGCGTTGAAGTAAATTTGGGGCAGTGCCAGACCTTGTTGGTCGCTGCTAGGACGTTGCCGCACTTTATTCGCGGGCGTTGGGCCTTTAAATTCGGTAATCAGCAAGTCCATGTACTCGGTGACAACGGCTGCCCCTGCCGCATCTTGACGGAAATAGGACAGGGCTGCGGCTTTCATTTCTTGCAGCGCTACGATGGTAGCTTCGCCTGAGCAAGCATTTTCAATAATTTCCCGCAAACCGCGCGTGTTGACAGCGATAATGTTCGGGTCGCCTGCCACGATCGCATAGGTCGCATAGCGCAAGAACCAGCTTAAATCCCGTAGCGATTTGGTCATGTTAGCTGGGCCGTACCGCGCTACGTTAATCGGCCTAAAACCAGCGGGCGCAGGACCACCACCTGTGGATGCAAATAAACCTCGCAATCCTTCTAAGAAACCGCCCCGCGTATCGACGTAGGTAACGGTTCCCAGCTTCATCCCTTCTCGCGTGTCCATGGTTGTTCCCGCCATCGTCATCACGGGTTCTTCCGTTGGCTTTTCTAAGAATGCCATTGGCGACCCACCGACGAAGATCCGGTTAGCAGCACGCGATACGATGATTTCCGAATTTTTGGTCAGAGTTTCAGCAATTTCTAACCGCTTAGCACCAGAACGGAAATAGCTTTCCAGTTCTTTCAGTTCTCCGCTTTCCAAAAAGCGGTCTTGTTGTTCTGCTTGGGAAATGGTAGCTACGGCTACAGTTTGATATAGTTGCGGGCGCGCAACTGAGCTTCCACCACTTGCCTTAACACTCATTGAATTCCTAAAGCTCCCTTATAGAATCGTTTCTGCCTTAAGCCTGAGCGGGTTATGACTGAGATTCCAAACCCAAGCGGCGGTTTCCCACCAAGAGCAGCTTGTAACAGCCAGCGATCGCGAGCCACCTTTGGGTTTATCAGCTCAGCTTATAGATTAAAACTTTTCGGTATCTTCACACTCATTTGTTAAAAAGTGTGTCGAAACCTGATTGGCTCTTCCGTATGTAATCATACTGGATGGCGACTATTTGCCTGAGAAACTTGATAAGTTTTGTAACTTTCTGGGGCCGATCGGGCAGGTGGGCAGGTGTGCAGGTGGGCAAAAGGGGCAGGTGGGTAGGTGGGCAAAAGGGGCAGGTGGGATTGTAAAAGAGGTTTAAGGCACGATTATCGTTTCTAAGCTAAAAGCAAGTTTAATCGTCTGTAGCACCTCACCCGCTCACTCGCTCACCCACCGGGGCGGGTTTAGTTAAATTGTCTGTGTTTCCGAAAGGTTGTTGGTAAAACCCGCCCCTACACTGCTCACCCCGCTCACCGGCTCACCGGCTCACCGGCTCACCGGCTCACCGGCTCCCCTGCATGACTAATTATGAAAACCGATCGAGACATAAGTTCCGCCGTTCAGCGGCTTTACGATACCTACCCGTTTCCCCCAGAACCCCTACTCGATAGTCCGCCTCCGGGCTACAATTGGCGCTGGAATTGGCAGACGGCTTATAGTTTCTGCACCGGGCTTTCGCCCCAAAAGCAGGATATCCGTATTTTGGATGCTGGGTGCGGCACGGGTGTGGGAACTGAATACTTAGTTCATCTCAATCCCCAGGCTCAAGTTGTAGCGATCGATCTGAGTTCGGGGGCGTTGGATGTAGCCAAACAGCGCTGTCAGATGTCGGGGGCAAATCGCGTCGAGTTCCATCACCTCAGCTTGTACGATGCGGGACAGTTGCCAGGTGAGTTTGATTTAATTAACTGCGTCGGGGTGCTGCATCACCTCGCCGATCCCCAACGGGGCATTCAAGCCTTGGCGAGTAAGTTAGCGCCTGGAGGCTTGATGCATATCTTTGTCTATGGAGAGTTGGGACGCTGGGAAATTCAATTGATGCAGAAAGCGATCGCTCTTCTCCAAAATACCCAACGCGGCGATTATCGCGATGGCGTCCAAGTCGGAAGACAAATATTTGCCGCATTACCAGAAAACAATAGACTTGTCAAGCGGGAAAAAGAGCGCTGGTCGTTGGAAAATCACCGGGATGAATGCTTCGCCGATATGTACGTTCATCCGCAGGAAATTGACTACAACATTGACACGCTGTTTGAATTAATTGATGCGTCGGGGTTGGATTTTGTTGGGTTCTCCAATCCGAAAAATTGGCAATTAGAGCGTCTTTTGGGCAAAAATCCGGAATTAATGGCGCGGGCGGAAAAATTGAGCGATCGCGAAGTATATCGTTTAATCGAATTATTAGACCCGGAAACCTTCACCCACTACGAGTTTTTCTTAAGTCGCCCACCCTTGCCTAAAGCAGACTGGTCATCGGATGAGGCACTTTTGGCAGCAATTCCCTCGCGCAATCCTTGTATGGAAGGATGGCCCAGCCAATCCTTTTTCAACCAAGATTACCAAATCGTCAAGTTATCGGAAACAGAATTTAAGTTTCTCCAAGCTTGCGATGGTAACTCGGCTATGCAGCGAACGGTTAACGAGATTTTAGCTGAGGTAGAGATAGGAGTCGAAGGCGTGCGAAGTCTCATCAATCAACAGCTAATTTTGTTAACTATAGGCTGATTCAAGCCTTTGGAACCAAAAACAATATGGCTGTTTTCAACTCTTGCCAAAAGAGATAACTTATGCATTGCCGATTGTATAAGAGAAAACAGCGTTTTGCAGGTGAGATTAGTCGATGCTGGCGCGATCGCTGCTCTCCTAATCTCACCTGCTCACCCGCTCACCTGCTCACCTGCTGACTCTATGAACCATTGATTAATCTCGCTTAACAATGCCCTATACCCCTAACAGGTTTAATTATTTTTTAAGTATTGTTACTCAACCGTGATATGATTAATTTGGCACAGAAAAGCAAAGCCCTCTAGCAGGACTTGTACTCCAGTCACGTGACTCAGTCATCCGAATCTCAGGAACCCACCCGTGGATCGGAGCAGGGTTCTCAAACCGATGCGCCCGAATCGCCAACTAGCCAATCGATGCAGGAATTCTATGGCCTGCAAAAAGAGTTGTTTACAGCCACACTGGCTTTGACAGGAATAATTTTTTTCTCTGTCTGGAT
>DNGG01000290.1:25935-26318 GCA_003486675.1 Cyanobacteria bacterium UBA11372 | reverse complement strand
TTTTACTCCTAGTACTGGGACTGGTTACCTACTTCATTGTGCAGCGCAGCGTCGCCAGCATCACAAAAACACCCGTGTGGATATTGTGGCTGGTGATGATGACACCCGCATTTATTTGGAGTGCTTGGATTTGGATTTACCGTGCAGAGCCGCCTTTGGTACTGTTGCTCGGACCGTTTATCATTTGTCCGATATTGTACTGGTGGCTGATTCATTTGGGGCGTCGGGAACTAACCCCAGAAGAGGCTAAGACAACAGATTCGCCAGCGGCGGCGCCAACTATGAATGGGGATGCTCAAAAGCAAACGGTGCGCGCCCTAACCTCTGAAGAAGAAGCAACTCTCCGCAATTGTTTTCCCTGGTCGATTTATTACCTGCAAAAT
>DNGG01000290.1:0-25543 GCA_003486675.1 Cyanobacteria bacterium UBA11372 | reverse complement strand
CCCAATCCCCAAGCACATCGCGAGGCGAAGCGCAATAGCGAACCCCTGACGCGACCGGGTTTGGCTTTGGCACTGCTGCTGCTGACTTTATTTACCACAACCTTAATTGGTGCCGAGATCGCCAATGTCACCGAAGCAGCGGTGAAATCTAACCCAGGTGTCTTGCTGCAAGGACTGCCCTATGCTTTATCTTTAATGACGATTCTGGGCATCCACGAATTAGGTCATTATCTGGCGGCCCGACGCTATAAAATTCGCACGACGCTGCCTTATTTTATCCCCGTGCCTTTTTTCTTGGGGACTTTTGGGGCGTTTATTCAGATGCGGAGTCCCGTCCCCAATCGTAAAGCTTTGTTTGATGTAGCGATCGCAGGACCTTTTGCAGGCTTTATTGTCACCTTACCTTTCTTGATTTGGGGCTTAGCCAATTCCAGCGTCGTTCCCCTGTCTGATAAGTCAGGCATGTTATACTTCGATTCGTTTAACCCCAGGTTTTCCCTATTGATGACCCTTTTGAGTAAGCTAACCTTGGGCAGTGCTTTGACTTCCAACGTGGCAATAGACCTTCATCCCGTGGCGGTAGCTGGCTACCTGGGCGTCATCGTCACGGCATTGAACTTGATGCCCGTGGGACAACTCGACGGGGGTCACATCATCCACGCCATGTTAGGACAACAAGCCGCCATAGCAATTGGTCAAGTGGCGCGGTTCTTGCTACTGGGATGGTCCCTGGTGCAGCCGGGGTTTTTACTTTGGGCAATTCTATTATTCTTGATGCCCGTAACTGATGAACCGGCACTCAACGATGTCTCCGCACTCGACAATGGGCGCGACTTCTGGGGACTGTTGGCAATTGCTTTGTTGATTGCAATCGTCTTGCCCATGCCTGCGATGCTGAGACGAATGTTGGGGATCTGAGATGTTTGTGGGCTTGGGTGCGATCGCCAATGCTATAATTTCCAGAAGTAAGGGCACGTAGCTCAGTGGATAGAGCACCAGATTCCGGTTCTGGGTGTCGGGGGTTCAAATCCCTCCGTGCTCGTTAACGAAGTCCTTGCTATACAAGGACTTTGGAATTAACTCTCCTCCAGATCCGTAGATCGCAGGGTCATAGTCATACAAGTATGGCGGTTGTTGTTCAACGGCTGTAGAAGCGATTTCTAAATCCATGCGCTCGAGGGCGTGCAACCAGGCGGTACGCGCCCAGTCTATACCGTTATCTGTAGCAGACAAAGGTTTTATCGGTGAAAAATTGTCATCATTGAGCCGACCATATCCAGATAGCACCACTTGCTCTTTTAGTTTATTTTTTGGTAGTGCAAGTAAGGCCAAACCTAACTTGGGAGCAACGATCGCATTGCCTCGATCTAAGAAAGCAATGCAGCCAACAACTTTGGGTGACTGGGGTTTCCAAATGTTTTCCTCTTGCTTGAATTCATACTTCACCAAGACGATATTGGCGGTGCTAAGAGCATTTGGGGCGTTGATATAACGGGTGGCCCATTCACTTAGTCCCGGAACTTGCATGTGGTATATTTTGTCAGAAAGCTGATTCCAACTTTTACTTGTTTGTGAGGGAGCCGTTAAATCGTCAATTAAAAGCTTTACATCGGAATTTTGAGCATCTGGCAAATCGGGAATTGTCGCGCCTGATTTGACTGCTAAAAGTACGGTTTTTGCCGTAATTTTTTGCGGGTCGTCCGGGTCAAAATCCTTTGGTTTAAAGGCTGCATCAGCTAGCAAGTACAGTTCCATTGGTTCTGGTTCTTTCTGCTGATTTTCCTTGTAATAAACTAATGCCGGAGAACTAGCTGCTTGGGAAAAATTGCCAGTATTAAATAGGTAAAAGTCGTTTTTAGTCGCTAAAACTGGGTAGATTTCGCCTGATTGGAGAGCAGGTGTATTGCCCAAAATTTGGGTTAACAACAAGCGAGCGTAGTAAAATTGATAATTGAACAGCGGGTAAGAAGTTTCTACACTTACGCTGACCGATTCGTCACGTCCTGCAACGGCACGAGGTTGGCGCAAACTAACAGAAACTCCAGCAGAACCAGCTAATTGATAGAGTTGTTGGTTATTTGCCCCAGATGGGGAACTGAGACTGTTAAAATACCAAAGCGATCGCATCATTTCCCCTGGTCGAGAAGACCAAGCTACCACATCGATCAGGGGTGGTAGGAGGGTTGTGGCTGTGACACCGCTGTCTTCTAGTTTTGCCAGAGCTTCGATCGGGTAAGGACGGTTAACAATCGGGCGCGGATTTACTTGCGGATACAAAGGTTCGCCCTGCGATCGCTGTTGGTATTGCTCAAAAGACACTTGCTGCCATTTGGTAAAATTAAACAGTTCCTTGGACTCAATTTTAGTAATGCGTGCAGGCCGTAATTTACCGGCGAATTCGGTTGAAAAATCACCCGTAGGTGCAAGGCGAAAGCGAGTCGCAGCCACAGATTTTAGCTGGGGATTTTCTGGGTGAGCTGGAGTAGCATCGAATAACAGCAATCCCAAGTTAGGGTTGGCTTTAATAGCGAATGGTTGCGGTTTAATTTGGGGCAACCGACAGCGCGGATCGATTTCTTCCCCATAGGCACTGGCGCGATCGCTCGGTCGATCTAACTCCCAAGTGGGGATATTATTTAATTCTTCCCGCCAAGCTTCTAAGGCACGGGGAATCAAAATTATCTCCTCAAAATTCTGGAGAACAACTGCGCCATCGTTGCGACGTTTGCCGCGCAGGATATTGTTAGCCCATTGTAAAATATCCTCATCAGTTTTGAGGCGATCGCGGGCAATGCGTTGCAGCCGATTGTGGCTAAAAACAATCAATTGCACGTCAACTGTTGCGGCAATTTCTGTCTTGGTAACCTCCTGGATCGTCAAGGGATATTCAAACAAAGTCGGCTCGTCAAAAACGGGTACTTCATCTCGCTCCAGATTGTAAGGCGTGACGAGAGTTGCTGCTGTCAATTGGCTAGAATTTCGATTTCGCAACCATTCTAAATCGCCCAATTGTTTTGGCAGCCGTAAGGTAATGCGATCTGCTTCTAAAAATGCGGGTTTGAGTTCGACAGTTTCTCGATCGGAAATTGCTTCGCGCAAATAAGCGGATGCCAGCCACTGTGCCTGGGTGGTGCGATAGAAAATTTCAAACGCTTTGGTTTGAAGATTAAAGGATGAAATCGGCGGTTTAATCTGCTTTTGGATGCCAAAGGTACGATAAATTAAGTCTGGTGGTGTTGGTTGCAATTGGATTTGAGGCCACAACGTTAAATCGCGATCGCTCTGGCTACAGGCTGCTAAAGGCAGGCGCACGATGTGCGCGGGTTGTGCTTCCAGTTGTTGGAGTTCGCGGGAACGTAAAAACAGGCGGATAAATTTATTTTCAATATCCGCTGTTGGCGGTACGATTTTTGGCGTGGGAGAAGTCTCTTCTCGAATCTCAAACACCGCACCCGATTCAATCAGCAAGTTTGATTTTCTATCAGATGGAATATCGGGCAAAGTTGTAGTGTAAATGATAATTTCTACGCGCCGGTTTTGCGCTCTTCCTGAAGGGGTAGAATTATCTCCTCTGGGACGGGAATCGCTCCATCCCTTAGTCGTCAAACGCGAGGCATCGATGTTATTTCTAATCAGCCAATCCCTGACAGATGCGGCTCGTTGTTCGGAAATTTTTTGCTTGATTTGGGGGTTTCCTCGATTGTCGCTATGCCCTTCAATATCGGCTGTATCCTCTGGATTTTGTTCGAGCATTTGCCAGACTCGATTCAGGAGTTGAATTTGTTTTTCTGTCTCAATTTCAGATCGATCGCTGTCAAATCCAACAATTTCTGGGGGACGAACTATTGTTTTGCCCAGAAAAGTTTTAGCGAATTGTTCTAAAGTCGTGAATCGAGCGATTTGAGGAGATTGCCAGTCAAAAGTTTTACCGTCGTTGAATTTCAATTGGTGATGGGCAATCCCACCAATTAGGACGGTTTCTGTTGCTCCTTCACCGCTGAGAATTTTAAACGCGGCTGACTCTGAAATATCGGCTTGGTCGAAATAAAATCTCGCTACGTGCTGGCATCCTTGAAAGCGAATGGCATTGATCAGGGTAATTTGTCCGGCGGCTTCAATTTCATATTGCTTGGCGGGTCGGGGATGGGATAAATTAAGCTTTAATCTGAGAACAAGTCGCGTTGCGCGATCGCTTTTATCGGTGAGGCGCAATTGCAAATCTGCCATCATGGTTTTGAGCGTTGGCAGTCCTTGCTGCGAGATGTGAAACTCAATCCCCAGCAAACCGCTATCTGCTTCTAACCTTTCAAACCAGGAATTCTCGCCCAGGGGTAGAATATTTTGATTAGCATCGGTGGCAAAAATGAATTTAGATGCGCCAATTCGGTGTTGTTTCAATAACAGCGAAACGAGTAAATCTTGACCCCGACGAATGTCGAGACTCCAGCAGGGTTCTTTCGCCCGCGACTCTAATTCTAAGTCCCAAACCAAATTAGTCAGTTTAAATTTAATTTCGACTACCAAGTCGTTGAAATCTCTATCCCCCGCACCTTCTCGATCTTCCCATGATAGCCGCGCCACTTGCTCGGTTAATTCAGTTTTTAAGTGTGACAATTTATCTGGGTTGGCAGCAACAAACGAGAAAAATGCTAAAGGTTCTTTTCCGAGTTTATTTTGCGGGTTGCGCCGGAGAAAATTTGATGTTGTGCTGTTTTGAATCAGGTACATTCCCATCCATTGGGCAGCAGGCAACTCTACTTTCAATTGTTGGGTATTAGCGGGGAAAACAGCCAGTTGCCTTTCTGATAAAGCTGCGGCAGCATATTTGGGATTGTCTGGCGTCAGCGTGCCAATTCGTCCTTGAGGATCGTCTACTTTAAATAAGCCAAATTCGTTGAGATAATCTGCTTCTCGCTTTACGAGAGAGATGATTGTTTCTATAGTTTGTCCGGCGACACCGGGAAGGCGCAATGCTTCTTGTAAGAGGATGCGATCGCTATCACTCGTTGGATCTTGCCATCGGAAAGAGTAATTATCGAGGGGTTGTAACAATTGATCCACATTAATTTCAGTAGGAGCAATCTGAAATTGGAAAGACTCTTGTGTAGTTTGCGGCACCTCAAACCGCAAAATTCCCTCAGCGATCGCACAACTGGCGTTAGACAATGAGGTGAGCGAAATTAAACCCACCGGGTGCGCGATCGCCAGTTGCAAATTTTCCAACTCAAACGCCTCGGATGTCCCTATTTGATTGGGTTTCAGCTCCGCTTGCAATCGTGCGAGGCGCGGAGAGTCGCTTGCTTCCTCTGGCGCGGTAAACTGCCAGTCGATATCACCCGTTACTTGCAGCTTCCAGTTACTTTCGCTACCCGTAAAATTCAGCGTCACCACGCCAATTCCACTTATAGGTCGATCTTGCAATGGCGTTGCCTTCAGCCAAACCGCTTCAATAATGATATTAAATTTACCCTCATTATCCGCAATTTTACGCAAACAAAGCGGGTAAAGAGGAAACCCCGCCAACTTCGCCCAACTACCATTGCCGTCGTGCAGCATCCAGCTTTGTTGATACAAATCTTCGGTGCGGGAAAACTCGCCCAGAGGCACTCCGATGACTTCCAAGTGCAGTGCGGGCAGGAGGGCGAAACTTTTAGTCAAGCGTCGATTTTCGGCGAAATCGAGGCCGCGATAGGTGCTGTAATCTCCCATCGTTTCGGCTTGCACCAGCCCCTCGCCATCCAAAGTGACTACTCTTTGGTTCTGTGGGTTGAGAAATTCGGCAATCAGCGGCTGACCATTGTGGAAAATACGGTAACGATCTGTTTCATTAGTGTTACTTGCTACATCAACTTTAAATTCTGGCAACGAGGTTGTGCTGCTAGTCGAAATGTTAGTTTGCAAAGGAATGGTTAAACCGCCGCTAGTTTCGATATTGCGGCTAAAGGTAATAGGATTGGGTTGATTTTTGAGGGTGAATTCAAAGTGAGGATCGGGGCCTTTCAATTGTGCTAATCGCGTCGCATCATCCCCAATGATGGAAATTTCGATTGCGCCTTCTTTATTCGTAGTTGTTTTGTGCAACCAACCCCATGCTTTGCGGGATTTTTCAGCAGGAACCAAGGTAAAAGCTTCAGTGCCGACAACGCGGGTAAAATCTCGCCCCTCTACATTGCCAGCGTTCGTTAAGACTTCAGACTTGGATTCGTTGACCTCTGCATAAGCTTCATCTAAAACGGGTACGCTGTGACGATAAATCCATTCCATAGGTTGACGGTTGAGATTTAATTCGACGCCTGGAAGTGTGGGGAGAAAGTATCTAGATGTCAGCAATTGGGTAACAATTTGCCAGGGTGCAGCGTCGATTAAGTCTGGAGACTTGGGCAAGCAGCGAGGCAGTCCCCGTTCGGGAAACTGAATTTCAATCCAAGTTTCAGTCTGGGGTTGATAGGGAATCAATCCGCGCGAAGTATCGAGAAAAGCACTCTCGTCTTTAACAGGTGAAAGAGGAAAACTTTGGACGATGGGATAACCTACAGGTCGGTTCCATAGCAGCAATTGCTGTAGCTTGGTTGCGTCTGGGTTGTCCGGAACAGTACCATGTCTAAATTGGAATTGAAATGCTGGTTTTTTCCAAGATATTCTGGCAACAACTGGCATTCCTTGCGGGGAAGGTTTAACGACGTTAGAGGAAACGAAAACAGCAGAAACTAAGCGTTGTTTCAAGATACTTTCTGGATTAATTTCTGTTGTTGCCGTTCCTGCCGTCAAGGATGGAATAAAGCGCGGATGACTTTCTATTTTTTTAGCGGGATCGGTGGGTTGTGCTTGGAACCAAACATTGGGTGCGATCGCTGTCGTCATGGGATTGTAAAATTCCAAGCTAAGTTGCTCGATACCGCCTTCATTGCTCAACTTCACCGCTACGCGACTTTTTTGCAGCGTGGCAACTTGTACCGCCGTGGCTGTAATATCAGCGGTATTGCGAGCAGAATTTTCTTGCAACCCTCGCAGCAATTTATCAATTTCAACAATTCCAAAAACCGCTCCTTGGGTATCTATTTCTAACTCAATCTCTGCCCGCATATCGCTACTATCAATTGCCAACCAACCTTCAGCAAGGCACAACCAAGAGCGATACTTGCTATCTGACAAAACAACAGCAGGAATTGATATTGCTTGCACTAAAGTTTCACGAAAGCTAAATTTTACCTCATCCCCAAGTACCGAATCCGTCTTTTTTAAAATCAGGGCAATATCTGGTTCTGGGTGTGGGGGATTGGCAATTGTCCCCGCCGATTCAAACTGAATTGATGTTAGCGTCCAAGGCGCATTTCTTCCTGATAGGCGTTGCAATTGTCCGGTAAGACATTGCGGTTGAAAGCTTGCTTCTGCTGTCGTCCCGCCGCCGATAGTCATCCGAGTATTGAGAGACTGAGCGATCCAATCAATTTTCTGAGCCTCCCGGAAAAACTGCACGATACAGTTAGTTCCCGGTTGAGATTCTACGTTATCGAGAAATGTATCTAAACGGCGATCGGCAGCAGGTAAGCGAAAGTTTTCCACCCGATCGGCGCAATTTTTAACATAAGTTCCCGCGTCTAAATTGCCAGAAAATTTTTGAGCTGCCAGCGTCCAAAATCGTTTTCCCAATAGATTTAAACCTGGAAATGAATTAGCAATAGCGTTGTCTTTTTGAATTCGGTCTTCTTCGGTTTGGGGGACGCGCAGGGTGACGGGTAAGCGTTGTTCTCCTAAATAAAAAGCGTCGGGAAGTATTCCTTGCAAGTACAAACCGGACGGTTGTACTAACAGGGACGAAATGCCCTGGATATCGTTGGTTATCCACAATTCCCGGAGCGGCTGGTCTTTATTAATATCGTTATAAAAAGTTAGCGGAACGGCTATATATCCTTGGATGAGAAAATATAAATCGTCACTCGCAAAACCCAGCCCCAATTCTAGGGGTAATTGTTCTGAGTAATTCACTTTCAAATTGTTCTGCTGCCAAATGCGATCGCCTACCAGTTGAATTTCTACCCGCGCCTTTACCGGGGCGCTGCACCTGAGATACCATTCCACCGCAGACTTGTTATTGCCGTCTTTTGGTCGATAGCGCAAAGGCTGCAATTCAAATGTCTTGCCGTCCAAACGTTCGATGGTAATGTCGGCGCGACCAAAAGCAGTACCGTACAGCGGTAACCGCACTCGAATTTTGATTTGTTGAGGTAAGCGTGGATTGTTAGTCATAATTGCTAATGGCTGGCTCATTGGTAATAGTTCGATCTACTTACTCACGTGGTTTGAACGATAGGCGACCAGACGCCATCGCGGGCAACAGAAAGATAAATTAAACTGCGAATTTTTTCAGGTTGATTGGAGTATTGACGCAGTAGATGTAAAACCTTTTCGCACTGAGAATCGTTCAGGTGCAATTTGAATTCCAGGTAAAGTTCTCCTAATTCAAGCCTGCTAGCATTAGCGTTGTCACCTGCTTGCAAAACTGACAAGTTCAATTCGCTATTGCCATCGAATGTAGCGCCAGTTAGTTGCGCTTTAGCTTTCCAACCTAACTGCTCCGGTGTCATGCCTTTTATTAATGGCGGGACAATTTCCACTAAGGGCAGCAAGACAGGATCGGAGAAACTTTCGCCGGGATTTTCTTGGATGTAAAGCTGATAGTTGAGGTAAGCATCGGGCAAACTGCCATAACGGATAAATTCACCTTTTCTTACCTCAAACATTTCTTCCGCATTCACCCATAACGGACTAATTTCATCTCGTAGGTGAAAGCGGGGATGAATTAAGCGCACGATAAGTTTTAAAGTGCTATCTTCAGGGTTGAAAATTGCATCGCGACACGCTACAGTTCGGGGTCGTTGGCGAATTTTATCGTACAGTGGCGCAGTGAAACTTGTTGTTTTCACCTTACTGCAAACTCGACCCGCCGTGCTATAAGCGGCTACCCTATATTCGTAATAAGCGGGTAAATCTGGGAATACATAGCGATCTGCACCGTAAATTCCGGCTTGCGTGCCTTCGATCGGTTTGAGTGCCAGGGTATTCCACTCTCCCCGTTCGTTTTTTAGCACGAAAGGCCCCGGTTTAATTTGTTCAAAGCCAGCGGTATTCAGCCAGTTTTGGTAAAGTTGCCATTGAATTTCGGCGGCGTTATACAAATTTGCCATCTGGTTGCGCTCCTCGGGATGAATGCGACGCTGTAATAGTACGGTTTGACCGGAATATTGACCGCTAACGGCATTTACCGCCGATGCAGCAGCCGCAAATGCAGCCGGATGGGCGAAAACGAGACTTTGAATCCCTCCTGGTAGGGGTGTGGCAATAATATTGTGAGGAACCAGGGGAAGCGATCGCTCTACAGGAATATGTTTGAGATGGCTGTAGGGAATCTTTTGCACATTAGTACTTAACTGCGGAGGTTGCAATCGACTCCAAAGCGGATCGTAGCGGCGAATTATTTCCAGCGCGATCGCATACTGGTGCGCCCAAAGATCGGGGATGGGTAAATCGCATTCGATCAGTCCTTGGGCGTCAATCGGCAAGGTGATTTGTGCGGGGCGCGATCGCTCTGTCCTCTCAGTATAAGCTGCATTAGACCTCTCCAATAATTCTTGTGGGGTGGGCATTCTGTCCACCTTTGAGAGTAGTTTTTGGTGAGGTCTATTGTATTGGTAAATTACAACCCTACCTGATACTAACTGGCGATTGAGTCGATGTTGAATGTTTCTCAACCAAGTTTCCAGCAGTTCTTTGCTAGTAAAATCTAACTGTTCCAGGTCTAACGGTTGATAAGATTTCTCGTCTTCTCTACCCTGTAACCTCACGCCCAAAGGTGCTTTGATATTAAGATAAGGTAGCGTCCCGTTTGTTTCCTCGTCAATCTTCAACGGTTCGGCATAAAATACTCGCAGAACGTTTAAGAAAGTCTTACCATCTTCAGCCAGGAACAAAGCAATGCTAATCGGGTAATCGCTAATTGTATCTTTTAGTTCCTCCCGTAAAAGCTGTGTCAAATAGTGGGAATCAAGTGGGCGTCCTTCTCCGTCTTCAAAGTGACATTCGCAGCTTAAACCCAAAGCTTCTAACGCCCACCAACCGAATGGATCGGTTTTTTCATCGAGGGTTTTGACTAATTTTTCCAGTCGCTCTTTTACGGTTCCTCCTTCTTGCAAAATCGCCGTCATACTTCGATCTTCTAACGGATAATGGAATTTGAGAATGTAGCGAATTTCTGGTTGTTTTTGAGCGAGAATTTGCTTAATTTTGTCTAGCACCTCGACGATTGCAGTTAATAACCAAACTGGGCCAGATTCAGTCGATTTACGTTGCAGCGGTTCGGCATGGATCTGACTGCGACTTTCAGGCTTTTTCCACAATAAATCCGGCTCAATTTCTTTAACATTCCAATCGGTAACAATTTGACCTTGACTGACTCGCCCCTGAACTTCAATCGTACTTGGCGTAGATTTATACATAATTTCTGGCACAACCCGGATGGTTAATTCCGGTCTGGCAAGGATTTTGGCTTCATCTGCGTAGCGCACGTAATCCACTGGCGAATATTCATCACTGCGGTGAATGCGATAGTTTGCCACCGGGTTAAAGCTGAAGTCGCTGCCACCGCGACCGGAAAGATCGTGTCGCCAAGTTAACAGCAACTGCGCGGCTGTTTCGGTGTAACTAACTTGACCTTGAATAAATTTAGGTTCTAAGTAAGTTGTTTCTGGCAGATGGGGGGGAAGTTTTTCAATTGCGTTGACAGGATTACCGCGACTAAAGTAATGAGTCGTGACGCGATCGCTTTGATTAATTTGTGCCACAAAAGGCAATTGAATTGCGTGACGACAGCGGAATAGTTGAGAACGTTGTTCGATACGTTCCCCTTGTTTTTGTTCGCGACCAACATAAAATTCAATCGCCATTCCCGCCGGAATTTCTCCCACTTGTTGCCACAATTTTTCTTCGCTAAATTGCAGGCGATAACCGAGTTGCACAGCTTGATTATTTTGTTCGGGCTGTGGAGAAATTGAAAGCGTTTCCCATCCTCGATCCGGATTGAGTTGGGAGAGGTTTAGGCGTTGCAATTCTTCCCAAGTCAGCGTGCGATCGCTATCGGATTCGGCATAGCTGATAGCGATCGAATTCTCTTCATCTTGACCGACTTTTTTTGCCAACCATTTCGTTTTCATCTCTGGACTTTGTTCAAATCCGTAAAGTCCAACTATAGAAGCGGGAATCAAACGATAGAGTAATTGCAACTGGGTAATAATTTGGCTGGGTTCCTCGCCTGCTAAATCCGAAAAAGCAACAGCAACCTCAAAATTTCCTTGGGTGTAATTGTTATTATTGGCAAATTGTAATTGATGCAACGCCAGCGACTGACTAGGAGGTTGTAACGGTTTGATTGTCCGGCGAACCACATTAATAATGCAACTTGCCAGCAAGCGATCGTCCAAGGTTTGAGCGACTACTTTGTATTGTACGAGGTCACCGTCTTCAATACTGCCCTCTCCATCTTGTACGAGATCGTCCACAAATTGAAATTGGGGTCGTAATACTTCCGATCCTGCCACCAAGACTGAGGGATGGAGATCGGGGAAAATCCGGGTTTGGTTAGGTTTTTGCAGAACAGTCCGCGTCACGATAAAACGGTCTAACTCTTCGTAAACTTTTCCTATTTCTTGAATTTCGCGATTCTCAATACTTTCTGCATTCTCGTCTTCTCGTTTGAAATTCCAAGTCAGACAAATTTGCGATTTCCGTTGAAAATGCGGCCCTGGAATTAAATCGTATTTTGGCTTTTTATCGCCTACCGGAGACTCTAACTTAGTTTCCTGACCATCAACTTTGAAGCTTACCAGGTCGAGCAATTTTGGTACGGGGTCTTGATCTGGCAATAATTCCTTGCTGTCTTCAAAAACGAGTACAAGATTCAGGTGGGGTGCAAGGGTATAAGACGCTGTATTTTGCTGCGGATTGGCTTGAGTATCTTTCACCAAAGAAACTAACTCGCCGATCAATAAACCGGGCGAAAGTCCTTCTGAATCGCCCACCTCATTAGACAAAGGTGCGTCGGGTTTGCAAGCGGCGGCGAGTTTGCGATCGTAGCTATCTTCTCGATCATCTGGTTTAAAATAAGGCGAATATTGGCCTTCTGGCGCAATTCCTGCTGTCTCGTCATCTGCGTTGGCTGCTACTGGATTTTGGGTGCGCGGATCGATTGTTTCTGTGACATTTTCAGCCTGGAAGTTAGAGAAGGCAGTTTGAGTTTGAGAAGGTTCTGTCAGGGCAAATAATAAGTCACCGACGGTGAGGTTGCGAACTTCGGCGGAATTATCGCTAACAACTGAAGGATCGCGATTGGCGAGTACTTCGTCGCGAATCATTACCACTCGATCGAGGTTTTCTTCCCACTCTAGCAGCGAATTTGTGCGATCGCGATCGCTCGCCAGCCCAGAACCCAAAAATCCCCGGAATGCTGTTGTTTGTTGCAAATTTACTTGGAAGCGAGGCGCATTGCTAATTTTGTAGACGTGATAGCGTTTTGCATCTAACCAAATGCTGTAGTAATTTTGGCGATCGCTGTCATAAATTCGCCAGTGATTCCTAACTTTGGCAACAGATACATGCTCAGAAAGTTTGTCACTATCTGCAAACTGATTGCGTAATAACGGCGGAATTTGATTGCCGTTTAACCCTGTTTCTATGCTGCCGTCATCAACCACATCAAATAGCTTTAGAACTCGCGGATATTCTCGACCGGGTTCGGGCAATCCTGGTTTGGGAAACAGCAGGACACGAATCTGATTTTGCCCGCGACAAAACCGATAATTCCATATCTGGGGTGCCGCGACTTTCAAATCAGTTTCTCGCAATGCAAACGCAGCCATTGGGGCGCGAAAAGCAGATTTCGCAGCAATTGGACGCGGCAGCATTTGGTGCAGTTGTTGCTCGACAACAGCCACCTTAGCGTCTTGATAGCGGAAGGGAACATTACCAGAAAGCCAGTAACCCGCCACAGAAATTGCGACTTTAGCATCGCCCTTGAAACCAATATCAGCCCCTTCCATTGCCGCAACTAACATTGCCGAAATCGAAACTTTGAGCGAGGTGCGGAAGCTAATTTTTAGTCGGATTCGGATGCCTAAAATTTTCTTAGAAAACTCGCAGTAAGCTGCCGCTCGCACTTCCACCGTTGCAGCCACTCGCACTTCACCCAACAAGTAAGGGCGGAAGCTAGAAGTTAAAGCCCCGACAAACGAACAGCGGAAATAACCTTCGCCGTAAACGCTGAGAGATGCGCCAGCTTTACCAAAACGGGTACTAAATTCAATCTTGGCTTGAGCATTAAGAACTACATTAATTGCAAAGTTTAAGCCAAAACTAATCAAACCCCGGTAAATACCAAACCGATAGCCAGAGGTGAGCGTTCCCTTAAGTATGGAACCGTATTGATAAGTGATTTTTGTTTCCCAAGGCCAGCCGACTTCTAACAAAAAGCCATTGCGATCGCCCAAAAACATTAACGTGGTACTAACCTGCTTCAAAACATCCGCCAACAGTTTGGGTGCATTGTCCTCACTTAGTTTGGGATCTTTAATCGTGCGGAACAGTCCATAAACTTGTTCCGCACGCGGCGAAATTGCCAGCGCCCCTCTACCTGCTGGATTGCGAATAAATTGTTCTTGTCCGGTTTGCTGGGGCGAACAAAATAGCCACAGATTTACCGCCGCAACGATATCTAAATCTTGATCGATTGCCAGTAAAATACTGCCCACTAAAGGATGCTCTTTATCGGGGGGCAATTTCCCATAACTAATTACACCTTTGCCAACCAACATCCAATTAATCGGTTGGGAAGCATTCGCTGGAGGATTAGCAACCCATGAAGGTAACAATTTTGGATCGGGGAGTCCGCGAGGATTGTCTACAAAAGCAATAATGCGTTGCGGCAGTGGCAAATCTTTATTTTGGAGTCCGTTTAATGCTTGGTTAATACCCAACCCCAGTCCCAATCCTCGCAAGAAGAAACCTGCAAACAATGCCACTTCTAATTCTGTCTCGAAATAAACTGCGATCGCAGCCACAACTTCGCCGCTGAGGGTTCTCGCTTGCGTCAGTTTCAATAACCCAGTTAATTGAGGCAGTGCCTCGGTTTTAATCGTTACTGCCCCCCCAAAACCAGTTTCTTTTTCATCATCAATCCAGTCCATTTGACCGTGCATTTCAAAGCCGCCCGCAACGCTAAAACCAGCACCGATGCGACGCACTGTGAATTTGGGTGCTTGGTTGGCGCGTGGTATCAGGGTAATCCCACCAAAAGATAGTTGCGCGTCAACACCAGGTAAGCGTTCGATGGCAATATCACCTAACAGTTCAAATTCTTTTTCTTTCAGAATTTTAATCCCGCGCAAGTCAATCTTAAAGATTTTGGCAAATTCAAATTGTTTCGACGGGAATTGTACGGTAAACTCTTCTACCCCCATTTTAACCGGGTTCAAGGATTCAAATTCGACGGTAACGCCCTTAAATAATTCTGCCAACTCGCCCATTTCGGCGGCAGATTTCCCTTTTGCTGGCTCGAATTTCACCCGCCCTGACATTGCACCGTTACTGTTCCAATTGCCGTTTTGATAGTTGGTTTCTAAATGCAACAAGGTAATTTGGAAGGTAGCAAATAAGGCATCGACGTGAAATTCAGACAAACCCGTAATATCGAGCGTACCTGCAACGGCTAGAGATGCACTGGTTTTGTCTTGGGAAATAGCCAGAGAAAATGTGGCGATCGCATCGTCAAAATAACTCAATTGGGCAACAGCTTGCAAGCTGCCATAAACCAGCTTGCTTTGGCGAAATTCGATTTCACCAATTTTCGGTTCTTGAGATTCCTCCCTCTTTGATTCAACCCCTTTAATTGCCAGCGGTTTTTGGAAACCCGTATTTTTTGGTTCGCCTAGCCAAACACTTTCTACCCGCACTGCACCCTTGAGGTCAAACCCATCCGTTCCTAACGAGAATTTTTCCATTTCAAAGGTAAAGCAACCTGCTTCAGACTTGCCAATATCCTGAGTTTTGGAACCCGGAATGCGTAAGGCGATTTTATTAGGTGTTTTTTGCTGCGATTTATCTGTAACCCACTTGATTTTTGGGCTGCGGGGATCGGTGTAAAAATCAAAGATGCTTCCTTCGGGAATGTAGAGGGAAACTAAATCTGCAAAACTAGAAACATTATCCTCTAATACTTGAATTTCAATTTTATCATCCGCCCTGAAAGCACCCGCTTGAATATCCAAATAGTTTTCTGGATCTTGCTCAGATACACTCGCAGAAAAACCAAATTTACCCGTCGCTTGGAAAATGGGCTGAAGGGTAGAGTTCTTCTCAACCCCATTAACTTGCAAGGTTAGCGATACCAACAATCGCCAGTAATCTTCCCCTCGCACCAACTCAATCGGTTCTTGAGCCGGTTTAAACGTCACCTGAGTTGGCAATATTGCACCCAAAACATCCCCAGCAAATGCCTGTAACTTGCGCTTAACATTAACGGTTGTTTCCGTCAGCGCTGCCAGCAAATCTTTATGGATGGTTGGATAAATTCCCGTCTTCCAAACAAACAAGTCAGAAACAGTTGGTAGATTATCTAGCGCCCCCGATGCAGATGTAAGTTTTAACAGCCAATTAAAAGGCTCGAAACCAACATCTGTGGAGCCAACAACGGCATCATTTGAAAAAAGATGATTGATAATCTTTTGGTCTTCTTCTGCCCAAGAAAAGAGGTCAAGGTACAAAGCCACCTTTGCTCCCGCTTGGGGAAATGACACCGACAAACCCTCGAAAGCATCCAGGGTAAGTTTAGGCAATCCCAATTCCAAACGTACTAAAGACGAACCTAAATCGATGGCAATTTTATCTGCTGCTTCTGTTTCCAGTCGCCAGCTCAATGCTTGCTCTACCAATTCTAAGGTTAAATTCGCTTTGATAGCATTGGTAAAAGTAATAGGCAAAACATTTCGGAATACTTTTAGTACCGAAGCTAACTCAAATTTGAGCTTTCCTTCCTCGATGCTAAAGTTAAAAAAGTCGGCGCGATCGCTTTCGGGAGTTCCAGCCGCCGCAAAAACCCATTTCAGCGAACTTCTCAAAAATGGCGCTTTAATTTCTGTTTGCAGATAAACTTGCCTTTGGGAATTCCAGTTTAACTTTGCTTCTACCTGCAATAAATTAGCAATCCCATCCTGAATCGCTGAAATATCCAGTTCCCAAGAAGTTTCCGGCGGCAGTTCAGCATCGTCGCTGATGTCGTAAATATCAAAATCTTGCTGTTCGCTATTCGATGTATCCCAAACTTTAGCCTTGCCGTTTGGGTTCTGGTTCAGTTTGAATTTTAATTCAATTGGCGCTCTTTTGATCGGCAATTTGATCCCAATTTCATTCTCGGTTTTTATCGTCAGAATAACAGCAGTAATTTTGAGAGTTTCCGGGATAATTTCAGTTCCGGGAGCATCTTCATCTTCTTCTGCCAATGCCAAGACGCTAAACTTTAGCCGCTCTGCCGATACAGGCGGAGAACTCAATCGAATCGCCCGTTTAATTGCCGTCACGCTCTTAGGAATTGGCGGCGTCATCCGGGTAGCGTCAAATTGGAAACTGTGACGTCCTGGCGCTAATTCCAACTGGCGATTTTGCGGCTGTGCAAATACATCCGCTGGGGATAATTGATATCCGTGGGGATTGCTTCCTTCTACCCATAAAGGCCATCGACAAAGATTTTCTAATACCTGTCCAAATTCGGAACCGTGGCGTTGAATGCCTTCAGCAATTAACTCGCGAATTAAGCTTTCTTCCTCGCTGTTTGTCCATGAGGTGGGGGATGAATTATTAGTCACTGCGCGCGTGCAAACATGACGCAATCTTTCCCCAACAATTCCCTTATCAACTATCTCTTGGGGAAAGCGCAAATACCAGTAAAAAACAATTGCGATCGCAATTTCCGAGGTAAAAACATCCCCCAAGAGGGCGCGGCGCGTACCGATATCTGGCAGGAAACTTTTGGGAAATGGAGTTATCAGCAAATCCCGCCACCTGACGCGAGTCATATCCCAAATTGCCTGCCGATGTCCTGCAATTGTTCGGTTTGCCATCACAAACCGATAAAACCAGTGCCAAGTTGCGAAATCCTCGCTGATATCCTCATCCGTTTCTGTTACCGTTTCATCGTCGGATGCTGGTGTTTCCAGTGCTGGCGAGGCAGTATAGTTTCGCTGCTCTTTATTGTAGAGAGCAACGCCATTTGCTTCGCCTTTGTTGTCTTCCCAATCTTTATCGGCGCGAATGCCAAAAAATGCAAAAGCTTTTTTAAACGCCCCTGGGTTGATACTACGCAAGTAAGCGAGGTGAGCAAATAATTCTTGACCGTCGCTGTTTTCTTGGACGTCAAATAATCCAAATGCCGGAATATTGCGGTCATAAGCTCGCACGCTGTCGAGAAAACCAAAACTTTCGTTTTGGGAAGCAGCTTCGACAACGGCACGCAAAACTAAAAAAGTCGATCGTTCGGCATTGTTCAATTCAGATGGCGCTTTACCAATCAGATTCACGGGCAAAATTTCCGCTTCTTGCCAACAGTTACGGTATGGATCGGAAGCGTTTTGGCTGAAGCCGAGGATACGCGGCCCACCAGGTAATCTGGTGAAGACATTCAGCGCTGTTTCTGTGCGGCGAATTGTATATTCTTTGTGGTTTTGAATATCTTTAATTATCCAGGTATGGTTCGCGCGATCGCTTTCTACTGTCACGGTATTGGCAAGCATTATCGGTGGCGTTGCTTGGGCAAACTCCTGACGCCAAGCATCCGATAAGTTAGGGCTATTGTCTAAATCTGCTTGCAACTCCAATCTAGTACTAAAAAGAAACTCTCCTGGCGCATAATAGTGTCCCAGTGCAAACAAACCATCTTGATGGGACGGAGGTAAACCGTCTGCATAGTGTTGCGTAAAGTCTTTAACAAATATCTGCGTTCCCTCGGTTTGCACGTCCGAGTACAGCCAGATATTATCCGGTTCTGGTTGAACATTTTCCCGCAGGTTCAAACGATTGGGCGGTGTCAGATTCCTGCCATAAATCACCACCGGACAGCGCAAATCCCTGGTTAACCATTCTTTAATTAATCCTCGCGTCGCTTCATTGGCTACACCACTAACCGAACCCTTGTAAAACTGAAAATTTTTGAATGGCTGCAAGCGTTCAACATAATATTGTGTATCTGGTGGAGGCGGTTGCAATAATTGTGCAACGTATTCCATCTGGGCGTAGCGCTGGAACTCTTTCACAGCTTCGGCTGTTTTTTTGTCGAAGATTCCGTCGGGCTTTTTAA
Source organism: Cyanobacteria bacterium UBA11372 (assembly GCA_003486675.1). Taxonomy (GTDB): domain Bacteria; phylum Cyanobacteriota; class Cyanobacteriia; order Cyanobacteriales; family Aerosakkonemataceae; genus Microseira. The sequence goes on along the minus strand of DNGG01000290.1, from coordinate 7,152 downwards.
GCAGAAATCCTAAATTTTGTAGGTCTTCTTGCAGTTCGCGCACAAAACCCTTTTCTTCGCTGTCTGGTAGCGGATCTTCCTGACTGGCAGAACGGAAAGATCCTCCGTATTTAAACTTCTTCGGCGGGTTGCTTTTATCCTTATCAAAGTCTCCTTGTCGTAGTTTATAGCCGCCGTAGGGTTTTGATTTATCGGGTAGCGCTATGCCTGCAAGTCCGCTGTCATCTAATTGGAAACTATCTAGACTCAGTTCCTTTCCAACTCTTTCTAGGGTATTGAGGAAACTTTTTCTATAATCAATGGGTGCTTCGTTAACCCATTCCCTCACCAACTCAATGATGGCATCTGCCAGTTCCTGCTGACTAGGTAGCTTGCTACCAGATCGTTCAACTGCTTTTTCATAGGCTTGGTGTAAAGTGGGTAATTCTTGTTTAGTTGTGACGCTGACTTCACCTTTATTAACTACGCAAGCAGGTGCCCAGATGTGCCAGCGCAGCAAGAGAGCAACTGCTTTTTCTGAAGTGTAAATATCCCTAATTCTTGTACGCCTTTCGCCAATATGCGGGTCTTTTTCTTCTGACCAGGGTGTAGAAAGAATATCTCGCAGACGTATCCGTGCCATATCCCACATACAGCGGCGAAAACCCTCAATTGTACGGCTCGCCATTGCGAAGCGATAAAACCAGTGCCAACTTTTCAAGTAATCGATATTTCTGGTCTTTACCTTGTCTATTTTGTTGATTTTTTCGGATAATTCTTCTCTTTTTTGTAAAGGCAAGCCATTATAAGTTCGGGTACTGGGACTAAACAAAGACTCGCCATTAGCATTGCCAGCACCTTCAAACCAATCTTTATCTATTTGGATACCAAAAAAAGCGATCGCTTTCTCGAATGCTCCCAGGTTGTTATATTTAAGGTATGCAAAAAACGCCCCTAGTTCTCCTTCCTTCAAACCCCAATGGTAAAGCCCAAGAGAAATAACTTGCTTGTCGTAAGCATTGATAACGTCGAAATAACCCTCACATTCAACTTCCGCTTCGGCTAGAATTACTTTATAGGTAGATAATTCATTAGGAGTTAAAGGTCTTCCTAAGAGAGTTTCAGGTAAAACTTCTGTTTTAGAACGCCAGACATGATTGGGCGCTTTAGAACATGGGCCTATGTCCTTCTCTGACTTATTTACATAACCAAGGACAATCAACTTATCGCGCTCGTCACCTTGGCGAACTGGATCGTAGTCTTTATCATAATCTTTGTAGTCATTTCGAGTTTCATCAGGAGGGACGTAGTATTGACTGAAATCTCGCACAAAAATACGAGCATTTTTATTTTCATCTAAAAACTGTTCTGTTAACCATATATTTTGAGGAATATCTTCTGGCTGATGCACTTTTTCTTTCTTTTTATTGATTTTGTCTTTAATCCACGCTTCAACGACAACAGGACAGCGCCAATTATTAGCTAGCCAAAATTGAATTAATTCCCGCGTTCTTGGGTTTACTACTCCACTAACATATCCCGTATATTGGTTTGTATTCTGAGTTTGTTCAAGAGTATCTACATATCTTTTAGGTGCAGGCGAATTTGCCTTCACCTTAGCAACAAATGGCATTTTGGCATAAATTTGAAACTCCCGTACTGCCCACTCTGTTTTGAGATCGAACTCACCGTAAGTAGGTGAAAGTTTAAAGCCCAGTTTTTCCAAATCTTCTTGCAACTGGCGCACATAACCTGTTTGACCTGGCTGATTCCTACCTTCATATAAACATTTGGAATCTGAATCTTTAAGTTTGAGATTGTATCCACCGTATGCTGATTCCATTGTCGTTTTCTCCACTGACACAAATTTTTAGCAGTATGAACTATCCCAGGTTACTATTGCCCCGAGCGGCAGATTCGTCATTGAGATGGGTAGACCAAAAAATTGGCGATTAATTTTTATGACGCCCAGGTATCAAGATTTAATCGTTTTCTGGATCAAAGTATTATTGAAAAAAAACTTCTTGGGGTAGATGTTAAAAATGGCGCTCATCTATCCTGAAGAATTACCCCTGATGCACCGACTGTAAAATGATGTGTTTGATTGAGTGACTTTATATAAATTGGTGAAAACTTAAGCTTGACCCCGACACCGAAACTAAAGTCATCATCAACAATCATCTTAATCATTATTTTGGTAATAAATCTGAGCGAATCAACACTTTTTAATAAGTATTTACTAATAGTAACAAAAGAGCTAGTCGAAATACCTGAGTTCGGTTTAAGTCCCCAACAGGTGCGCGATCGCAACTGCTGAGAAACGAGTCAATTAGCAAGCGATCGCGTCTCAACCTAGGCTACCAGCCATTAGCGGGACAATACACTTGCAAAGGGGTAAAGGGAAATTTATTTTCACCGCTTCGACTCAACAGGCGATCGCACTTGCTGCTCTAATCATCTTCATACTCCACCCAACTACTGGGCGTTTCAGATACGGCAACCTTGAGCTTTACCCCTTCCGGTAGACGCTTCTTCGTCTGGTCGTAAATATACTGAGCTATCATTTCTGCTGTCGTTTCGTATTCGGGCGGTAGCACCTCATTCAAAATGCAGTGATCCAATCCCCCCTTGGTCACATCTTGTTTCGCCCAGCGCAGCGTCCTGAAATCCGCCACCATTACCTTGTTAGGAACGAATTCCGACGAGTAAAGTTGATTGGCAGTTGCCTCAATTTTGATCCGGTATGTATGACCGTGCAGCCTACCGCAGGGGCCTTTGTAGTTTTTGATATAGTGGGCGCTATCAATAGAAAATTCAGTGACCAATTTCCAGCGTGGCATATTTTTTTTCAGTTTATATTCTTGATTTTTGATTGTTGCTTAACTTGTCTGTTTTCCATAATTGTCTTTGAAACCTTCAATATCTGTACTTAACGGTTGATTTATCAGTATTTCTAGCGTATCCCTAGCTTTTTGGCTAACATTTAGTGGATTTTATCTAGCTATTTTTACTTGGATTATACATGATTTTTAAGCGAAAGGGCGAATCTATTTTCCGCTGATTTTTTCCGGGGTTAAAAGTCGTGAAATTACTGAGGCATAAATTCAGTTGTTTACGTGTTTCCCTCATCCAATAATTTTTTTAGGCTAAATATTGCCAATCCGCCAAAAGTGTTGTCTCCTTGTAGATACGCTTCCAGAGCGAGGGGATACTTGTAAAAGCGGATTACGTATAATTACTGAGTGAGTCAATTGCTCTGAAAAGCCCTTAAGTCTGAAACCAAATTTAAATTGCGATCGCCACCTAGCTTAAATTACTTCCAGGCAGCGCCTGGAAATATCTACTTGTTAATTTTTACGCCTCGACTGGCGCTAACATAGCAGATTGAACAGTTCAGTCGGAATCTCTTCAAAATGCTCTAAGAGAAAATCCATGAGGGCGAGATCGTACAAATCGCAACGTTTGGGGGAGCGATAATTGCGATCGCGTTTAAACCAGCGTTGCACGGTAGTAGGGGAACGAGAACAAATTTGGGGTTGCGTTGCCGGAGTATGATGAGACTCTGACAATATACTAAAACTGAATAGGAGTCAAGCGCGATATTTAGAAATTCTGGTTCTCTTCCCGATATGTCAATCCAACCATACGAGCAACTAAGTCTAAATGTTTCGACGTGGAGCGGCTAGGCTCACGCACTTCATTTTCCCATTCGCTGACCGTCGCCTGACGTACACCTAGCTGTTGGGCAAATTCTGTTTGTGTCAAGTTCATGTGCAGCCGCAGTGCCTTTATTAGGTTGCCATTCCACAATCCTCTTCTACTGACGCGGGGAACTTTTGGTTGAATAATCGGTTTGCGAAATGTCACCTGTTGCCGTTCAAAATCGACATCCTCAACGGGATAACCTACTTCCATCCAGGCTGAGGCTTGCAGTGCGCCTTTGCGGCGATTGCTCCACCATGCCCGTTGACTGCGTGCTGAATCGGGCAGTTTGCTATCGATCAGCGCCTCGATTTCTGCAAAAGTTAGAGTTAATTCGTCTTGATTGTTTTCGCGCAGAAATTCCAGGAGTGGCTGGTACAAAGTACCCTCCTTCATGCTAAATATTCCTTTGTTTATATCTTGCACCAGTTGCGACAACCCGCCGGGGAATAAATTAAGAGTCTAATAGCTGAAGTCGGATCAATCCGATTAGAAAAGCTTTTAGTCCACACGAGTGGACGTTCGTTATTAGCCAGCGATTTTAATCGCTGGCGGGTTGAAAGCGCAGATGGGAGATCTGATTTTGCCACCATCATTCTCAAATAAATGCGATCGCTCATATCCCATTATCGAGCCAAGCGATCGCGCTCTGTCTAAAATCCCTTACTCCACCGTCACTGATTTTGCCAAATTCCGGGGCTGATCCACATCCAGCCCGCGACGGGCGGCGATGTGATACGCCAATAATTGCAGCGGAATCACGGTCAAAATCGGCGAAAGCAACTCATCTACTGGCGGGATGGGCAACAAGTCATCAAAGATTTCCCCTGCTTCGCCATCGTTCATTTGAGTCACGCCAATCAATCTTGAATCCCGTGCCTTTGCTTCTTGGGCGTTGGAGAGGACTTTTTCGTAGACGCTGCCTTTGACTGCGATCGCCACCACCGGCACTTTAGTATCTAACAACGCGATTGGCCCGTGTTTCATCTCTCCAGCGGGATAGCCTTCCGCATGGATATAACTAATTTCCTTCAGTTTCAGCGCCCCTTCTAAAGCAATCGGGAAATTAATTCCCCTGCCCACAAAAATAAAATCTTGCGTTTCTACAAAATCGTGGGCTAACTCTTCGAGGGACTTTTCTTGATTGCCCAACAGCATTTCAATCTGCGCCGGTAGCAAGTGCAATCCAGTAATTATTTCTTCAATTCTCGATAAAGGCAGCGTCTGGCGTCTATAGGCTAAATCCAAAGCCAAACAGTAAAATGCCATTAATTGGGCGACAAAAGATTTAGTCGCTGCCACCCCAATTTCAATCCCCGCGTGGGTATCGATCAAATTGGGGACAATTGCCGCCAAGGAACTTTCGGGACGATTGGTAATTCCTAGCAACCTTGACTCAAACTTACCGCCTTTTTCGATTCGGCGTTGCTTTTCCATTGCCAACGCGGCTAGAGTATCGGCTGTTTCTCCCGATTGGGTAATGCCGATAGTGAGGGTATTGCGAGTTAAAGGCGGAGGTGCGTAGCGAAATTCCGACGCATATTGCACCGAGGTGGGAATTTCCGCTAACTGTTCTAACAGATATTTTCCGACTAATCCGGCGTGCCAGGAGGTACCGCAGGCGACGATTTCAATTTGTTCTAAATTTTCGTAGAGAGATGCTGCCAGTTTGAGATTGACGGGTGGTTCTTTGGTGGCGGCATTCCAATCTGGATTAATGTAAGCTTCTAAGCAAGCCCTTACCACGGCGGGTTGTTCGTAAATTTCTTTGACCATGAAGTGGCGGAATCCCTGTTTTTCCACCAAAATTGGGTTCAAAGAAAGCAACTTGGGGGCTTTTTTGAGGCGATCGCCTGCAAAGTTATAAATTTCTACCCCCAAATGCGTTAGCAGCGCCATTTCCCCATTTTCTAAGGGTAGTACGGCGCGGGTATGGGAAACGATCGCTGGCGTATCAGAAGCGCAGAAAAATTCCCCTTGACCAAATCCCACTACGAGGGGTGCTTGTTGCCTGACGGCAACGATCTCATCGGGGTAGTCGGCGCTGATGACTGCGATCGCAAATGCCCCTTGTAGTTTATTTACAGCTTGTCGGACTGCTTCTAGTAACGGTGAGGGGTGATAGGCATCCGCAGCTTGAGTTTTAGCTAAAAATTCAGCAATTAAGTGGGGGATAACTTCCGTATCCGTATCCGAACGAAACTTGTGTCCTCGTTGCTTTAATTCTTCCCGCAACTCGCGATAATTTTCCACAATGCCATTTTGTACCACCGCCACGCGCATTGCCGTATCCATGTGCGGATGGGCATTGTACTCTTCTGGTTTACCGTGGGTAGCCCAGCGCGTGTGTCCGATGCCGACAGAGGCTGGATTTTCCATCCCCATCAGTTTATCGCGCAGGTTATCGAGTTTCCCTTTGGCACGGACGCAGTTAACTTCACCTTCCCACACCGTGGCGATTCCGGCAGAATCATAGCCCCGGTATTCGAGTTTCTCTAACCCAGAAAGCAAAATTTCACTTGCCGCTTGAGTGCCGATATAGCCAACGATTCCGCACATTTAGCTCATCACTCCTTAGTGGTTTGCTCAATCACTAACAACCAGCTTGCCAAGGTGTGTTTGGTAGGATAGCACAACTCAAATCGGAGCGGCTGGGCAAGGGAGAAAAATGTTGAATCTTTTGACACTCCATCGCCCTAGAAGGGCGAGGATTCTTGGTTCATCCAGTCCACTTACCACAATTGAGTTGCCCCTCTTGCGCCAGAGGTGGTTCTGTCCCCAAGCTTTCACTCCATTGCAGAAGTCTGTTTGGGTATGCCCTACCCTACAGTTTCAACCTTAAAAGTTTGGTTTTCTGGTACTTGTTGCATGAAGATTTTACCTGATGGTGCTTTTCCCATCAGAACCCCAGATCTCCAGTTTTCAAGGTGCGATGCCTTTTCGGCTCTGGGTGTTTTAAGTGGTTGATTACCCTGACCACGAAAGTTATTATCTCACAGTTGCCCAGTTTTATAGCTACTGAGTCTGTATCTAGTCTCTAAAGCCGTCCTGGAAGGACGGGGCTAACAACCCAATTTTTTCGGTAATAGAGCTTGTTCCACCTTAGACTGGTAGCCCACCCCCAAGAAGAAGAGGTGAGCGATCGCTACTCATAGGCGATCGCCTAGTGTATGGGCTTTCGCATTGCGGAAAAAATACCCGACCAATGGAAGCAGAGTTTAATTGCCGCAATGCGAAAGCCCCCAGTTACTGCTGACGCAGGACTTGTTTAGTAAGCCAGACCCATACTGCGGGTAGTTTCAGCGCCCAGGTAAACCCGGATGCTCAAAAAGTCAGTAGGACAGGCAGTTTCGCAACGCTTGCAGCCGACGCAGTCTTCCGTGCGAGGAGACGAGGCAATCTGACCGGCTTTGCAGCCATCCCAGGGAACCATCTCCAGCACGTCAAGCGGGCAAGCGCGGACGCACTGAG
>DNGG01000406.1:3081-7019 GCA_003486675.1 Cyanobacteria bacterium UBA11372 | reverse complement strand
GTCCCCCAAAAGGAAGAATTATCCTCTCTAGCAGCGCATCAGGCGAGTTTGTGCCTTTACCTGAGTGCGCGTCACATCGAAGCAGCGCAAAATCAGCTAATCCAACATTATCCAGCCGATACGCCCGTAGCAATTTGCTATCGCTTGGGTTGGCCTGATGAGAGAATTTTACTCATACCGTTGGAGCAGATGGCAGCGGTGACGCGAGAAGAAAAGTTGATTCGCACAACGCTTTATGTTATTAGTCCAGCATTGGGGAAAGTCGAGAACGCGCGATCGCGGCTATACCATCCGGAACATTATCACCTATTTCGCCCAAAGTCGGTAATCGGTAATGGATAATGAGTTTGTTTCCCTCCCTCTACCCAATTACCAATTACCAATTACCAATTACCAATTACCAAACAAGATTGATAAACTTAGCGATGTAGAAAACAAATTAGGGGATAAACCCGTGTTAGACGAACAAGCGAAAAAGACTATCCTGCGGAAAATTCCCCACGGACTCTACGTCTGCGGCGTCAAAGATGGGGAAGAAGTTAACGGTTTCACCGCCAGTTGGGTAATGCAGGCTTCTTTTACGCCGCCGTTGGTGGTAAATTGCGTTAAGCAAGATTCTAAATCCCACGCCATGATTAAAGCCAGTGGCGTGTTTGCCCTCAGCGTTTTAGAAGCAGGACAAAAAGACTTAGCCCAGAAATTTTTCAAGCCGCAACGCCGCAGCGGCGATAAGTTTGAGGACGTAGAATTTTATCTGGGGGAAGAAACCGGATGTCCGATTATTAAAGACTCTCTGGGTTACGTTGAATGTAAAGTAGTCGGCGCAGTAGAACAAGGCGATCATACCGTTTACGTCGGTGAAGTAATTGGTGCTGGCGTCCATCGGGAAGGCGATCCTTTGTTACTCGAAAGCACCGGCTGGAATTACGGCGGCTAAGGGGAATTTCAGATTTGAGATTGTAGATTGCAGATTTGGAATAATTTAATCTGCAATCCCATCAATCTAAAATTCCCTGAATCTGCCATCCAATAAATCTGAAATCTAAAATCTCAAATCTAAAATACCATCAATCTCAAATCTGCAATCAGCTTATGCCTTTAATCAAAGTTCAAGCTTCTGTTTCTGTACCAGAAAAAGCTGCGGTTGAGGAGTTATTAAAAAGTCTTTCTTCGGCGTTGGCAAAGCATACAGGTAAACCGGAAGCTTACGTAATGACGGCGTTTGAGCCTGATGTGGCGATGACTTTTGCTGGGACAACCGATCCGGTTTGTTACATTGAAGTTAAAAGCGTTGGCAGTATGAGTCCATCGCAAACTAAGTCGATGAGTCAGGATTTCTGTCAGAAAATTAACGAAGCGTTGGGCGTGCCTACCAATCGCATTTATATCGAGTTTAACGATGCTAAAGGTTCAATGTGGGGCTGGAATGGCTCTACTTTTGGTTAGGTGCTGGAGGTGAGAAACCGGGTTTCTTTGCAGATCTTCGTTCCAAATCAACCATTTTTCATAGAAACCCGGAATATGCGCGTAAGCGTCGGTGGGGGCGGGTTTATTTTGGTTATCTGTTTGTGTCAAAGATTATTGGTAAAACCCGCCCCTACACCCTGGAAAATCTACCATCTCGATGCATCCGGAATTGATATAATATTGCATCCCTAATCTTCCAAAACTTCCACCAAATCTTCAAGTGTTACTTCAAAAACACGGGCTATTTTGAAAACCGCACAGAGATCGACTGTGTTCAAGGCATCGCGCTGAACGTAACTTTTCAATGTGTTGTAATTTACGCCTGAGCGATCGGCAATTTCCTTGAGCGTCCAACCCTTTTGATCGGCTAACTCTCGAATCCGCAGCCTAACGTAGCCCATGTTTTGCCTCGATCTAATCGTCAACACTCTTTATTTTGGTGAGGAAAAATAGCCTTATCCCCATAAAGTAAGAGATTACATCTCTAATCTTCCAAAACCTGCATCAAATCTTCGATTGCGACATCAAAAGCACGGGCGATTTTCCCAACGGCGCTCAGATCGACCATATTCATACCATCATCGCGTCGAGCATAGCTTTTCACGGTATTGTAATTAACCCCAGAGCGATCGGCAACGTCTTGTAGCGTCCAGCCCTTCTCTTCTGCTAACTCTCTAATTTTTAGCCTAACTCGCCCCATGTTGGTCTTGACAACAGGTGAGATTTCACCTTTTATCAAAAATAACTCAAAACGATCGCCCTTCTAGCCTGGAAAACGAAAAGAGCAATATGCCTCCGGCACGCTTCGCGATCGCAATTCTTACCAAATCCCACAAACGTAGGAAGTATACTCCTATGATACCAAAATCAGAGCTTAAATTGAACGTTCATCCCTGGTGTGTTGTGCGTCAATTGCCCAATATGCAGCGATTAGTTGTCGATCGATTTTATCGTCGCAGCGATGCGGATGGTTACATTCAAGTTTTGCGGCGGTTGTTACCAGGCGTGAACCATGTGATTGTGTTTGATGTCACTGGGGTAGAGTAAAGAATCTACGCGATCGCTTTTATGATGATGTGGCATAAGAGCGATCGCTATTAGTTGTCTGTTTCCAACCAAATCGTTAGTATAAACTTAAGTTAGATGCTGAGCGACAAAATTAGCAAATTCCAACTCATATAGAAATTTAACCAGGCAATGAATTAATCAGGGAAGTAATTCCCCAGACTACAACTAACGCGACTAAAGCACCGATAGCAATAATACTGAGGGGAATCAGAATGCTCTTTAATTGAAGCAAGAGTCTTTCTAATTCACCTTCATAGTATTTGGCTATTTTTTCCAGGGCGGCGTCTAGATTTCCTGTTTCTTCTCCAGTGCGAAGCATCGAGAGCGCGATCGCAGGTAAGCGACCTTGTAAACTTTTACTAAGAGACTGTCCGGCTAAGACTCGTTTGGTAGCGATCGCAATCTTACCAGCCATCACCGGATCGGGAATATGTTTTTGCAACAACTCTAGTGCAGTTCCCAAAGAAACGCCGCAACTTAAGGGTAATTCTAACTCGGCAAAATACAGCATCGAACGCGCTTGCAATATCTTTCCCAAAATCGGCACGCCTTGTAAACTTTTGATGGGGAGATGAGAACCTAAGAAACTACTAGAAACGATTAGTAAAACTAACAATCCAATCGCGAGTAACCAGAAACCGGGTTGGGATAAAATGGTCGCTTTGCCTGCAAGTGCTGCGATTAGTAAAAATAGACTCCAGATAATCGCTATTGTGGCTAGTTTAATTGAATTATAGAGGCGATCGCGCTGGTGTTGGCGCTGGGATGCGATCGCCAGTCTCCTACAAGCAACTGACAACGCACCGCTGTATTCTGCCGCTTCCAGCAAACCCAGCGTCCAACCGTCAAAATAAACTGGAGGTTGGGAAATCGCCGCTGCTAAACTTTGACCCCTGCCAACTGCTACACTAGCCCGTTGCAGATAAGTTTGAAACCCAGAACTTAAATCTTTCCCCGCTAAACTCAAACTCTGCTGAAGGGATAAGCCAGAATCTAGCAAACTTGCCAACTGTTGAAAAAATCGCGCTTGTTGTTGGGATTGAAGTTTAGGCATAGCAGGAGTTAGGGGCGGGGGGTGTGCTATTTAGAGTAGCTTAGGAACAGAACACCCACAGAATGGGGTAAGCTTCGGTATAATCGCGTCAGTAACTTAGACACCCAAAAGTTGTGATCGCAATCTATCCTGGCAGCTTCGATCCGATTACCCTGGGACACCTCGACGTAATGGAGCGAGGATGCCAGCTCTTTGAGCGAATGACTGTAGCAGTGCTGCGGAATCCCGGTAAAACCGCATTTTTTACCGTAGCAGAGCGCTTAGAGCAGATTCGCCAAGCGACGCAACATTTGTCCAATATAGAAGTAGACAGCTTTGATGGTCTGACGGTGAACTATGCTAAACTGCG
>DNGG01000406.1:0-2783 GCA_003486675.1 Cyanobacteria bacterium UBA11372 | reverse complement strand
CGCCTGAGATCGAGACGGTTTTTCTAGCGACTTCTACCGAACTCGGCTTTTTAAGCAGCAGCGTGGTAAAAGAAATAGCTAGATTTGGCGGTTCCGTCGATCATCTTGTTCCCAAGCACGTTGCTCTAGATATTTACACAAAATGTTACGGCAAAACTCAGCCCGACTCGGCCCCGACGGCGACCAATCAAATAACCCAGATGAGTCCCAGCGTGGAACAGCAGGCGTAGATATTCAACGAGAACTCAATCGCCTAGAGGAAGCAATCCTCGACAGTCCGCGCATCCCGCTGACGCGACGCACTTTAGTTGATGAAGAACAGTTGCTAGAACAGTTAGATGTGGTGCGGCTAAATCTACCACCCGCTTTTGAAGAAGCAGAAGCAATTGTCCGCCAGAAAGATGAAATTCTCCAAGAAGCGGAAAATTATGCTCAACAAATTGTTGAAGCCGCCGAGCAACGCGCCGCGCAGCTTTTAGACGAAACAGGCATTGTCAGACAAGCGAAAATAGAAGCCCAACAACTCTGGCAAATGGTGCAGCAAGAGTGCGAAGCAGCACAAGAGCAAGCTTTGGCTGAAATCGAACGGATGCACCGGGAAGCGCAACAGGAGCTGGAAGAAATGCGCGCCAAAGCAATAGCTGAAGCAGACGCGATTGTTGACGGTGCGGACGACTACGCCGCCCGCGTCCTCAATAACTTGGAGCAGCAGTTAAACGATATGCTCAAAGTCATCCGCAACGGACGCGCCTCGCTGCAACCAGATGAGTCACCTGCTGCTGGGAATAAAAAAACGCCTCCCAATCCCGCACCAAATCGTCCCTCGACTCCACCCGCACCGAAAAAAGAATAATGGGCGGTAATTGGTAATGGGTAATTGGTAATTGCGGATGACAAATTTCAGGTTTAATTCAATCTAAAATACCCGATTACCAATTACCAATTAGCAATTAGCCATTAGCAATTATGAAATTACTTTGTGTCAGTAACGGTCACGGGGAGGATGCGATCGCACTCCGCATTTTAAAACAACTTTTGCGCCATCCTCATGCACCCCAAGTAGCAGCTTTACCTATCGTCGGTGAAGGACAAGCTTATCAAGCCTACGGTATTCCCATTATTGGCACAGTTAAAAAAATGCCCTCTGGCGGCTTTATTTATATGGATAAACGCCAGCTAGCACGAGATCTGCAAGGAGGGTTACTCCCTCTGCTTCTAGAGCAGTTTAAAACAGTGCGAACTTGGGCTAAACTTGGCGGAGTTGTTTTAGCCGTGGGAGATATTGTCCCCCTATTGTTGGCGAATTTGAGCGGTGCAGATTATGCCTTTGTCGGTACGGCTAAATCAGAATATCATCTGCGAAATGAATCGGGATGGTTACCCCGTCAATCTCGCTTCGACGATTTGTTAGAAAAATGGTTCGGATCGGTATACCTTCCTTGGGAACGTTGGCTGATGAGCCATCCCCGCTGTAAAGCGGTTTTCCCCAGAGATTCGCTGACGACAAAAACTTTGCAGCAATGGTTAATTCCCGCATTTGACATGGGAAATCCGATGATGGATGATTTAGAACCATCGATTCCCAAACCAATTTTTTACCCAGAACTGGAAAAATTAGAGAAAGACCGCTTACTAACAATAACCCTTCTACCCGGTTCTAGAGCGCCGGAAGCCGATCAAAATTGGCAAAAGATCTTGGAAGCAGTATCTGGGATTATAGGAGCCTTCCCGAGGCGACAGCTGCTGTTTTTAGCAGCGATCGCACCCACCCTCAACCTCGACTTTTTGCGTCAAAGTCTGGTTTCCCAAGGTTTTGTCCTAAAATCTACCGATACCGCCTCTGAGTGGAAAATTCCAGATGGGGAGGCGTTGGTATTTAGCCAGGATAAAGCGACGGTAATCTTAACCCAGAACGCTTATAACGACTGCTTGCACCGGGGGGATATAGCGATCGCTCTTGCCGGAACTGCTACCGAACAGTTTATCGGATTGGGGAAACCAGCGATCGCAATTCCAGGCAATGGTCCCCAGTTTACAAAAGCTTTCGCCGAAGCTCAAAGTCGCCTCTTAGGAGAATCTTTAATTTTAGTCGAACAACCAAACAAAGTTGCTAATATTATTCAAATTTTATTACGCGAGCCAGACCGACTGCAACAAATAGCTGAAAATGGCATTCGTCGCATGGGAAAACCAGGGGCAGCTTGTCGCATTGCCGATTATTTAATCGAAAAATTAGCTCATGGCTAATCGCTAATGGCTAATGGAAGAATATTATTGTTGCGCTCTTCACATCTCGCGATTAGCAATTAGCAATTAGCAAGCTTGCAACTTGAGTTAATTAAACATCAGGCACTTAGACTTGTATAATTTAATACTTAATATCCTCACCCAACCCCATTGCTAAATCTGCCAGACATCTACAATATCTGTTTGGACAATAAATTAGGGTTGAATAACCCAAAATCGACTTAAAATCTAATCGGAGTAGTTACTCAAGGGGTGCTGGAACGGTTTCTTTTTGTGCTTGTTGTTCCCTAATCAAACCCATGAACATGATTTCTTTTGGGCAAAGCATTCCGTTGTTGCCCTTAGCCTTTGAATTTACTTCGCCTGGGCCGATTCTAGTCAAATTGGGGCCGCTAACGATTCGGTGGTACGGTTTCTTAATTGCATCAGCGGTATTAATTGGAGTCAGCCTTAGCGGGTACTTAGCCAAGCGTCGTAACATCAATCCAGATCTATTAAGCGATTTGGCAATCTGGCTTTTAGTTGCGGCAATTCCT
>DNGG01000407.1:2792-4609 GCA_003486675.1 Cyanobacteria bacterium UBA11372 | reverse complement strand
AAAAGGAGCAGAGGGGCAGAGGGGTAGAGGAGATGATGCAGATGAGGGACTTCCAGAAGTATCATTAATTACTTCCCCATCTTGCCCATTTCCCCTGGTACCCTGCCCACCTGCTCTGCTTGTTCCCGGTACGGTTCTTTGTAGGATTGCTGGGTCGGTAGCCGCATCGATGGTAACTTTTACTACATTGCCTTCTTGAATGACTTGCCAAGGGGTCGGGCGGTCTAGATCTACGACAATGGGTAGGTTAGAGGAGGCGGGGGAGTTTTGAGGCCAAAGTAACTGTTCCTGTCGAATGTCTTGTAGTTTGGCGGGAGGCAAGTTAATTCGCAGCGTTGTCCCATCGGCTTGCAACTGCCAACCCATCGCTGTCGCTAAATCGGTAATATCTAAATAGCGATGCTGGCTGGTTAACCAGGTTGCTAGAATCAGCGGCTGGGTTTGAGGCTGGGAAAACCACTGTATTGGCTGTGCTGTTATATTCCACGTACTGAGTAATTCGCCTCCGATTGTCCGGATTAAGCCGCTATCGCTAATCGCGGTGCGAATACTTTTAGTACTGACACTTAGTTGCCGCTGACTCCAAGCTACGGGTAAAATTCGCCCATTTACAGCGATTTGATTCCCCTGTCTTAAATTCCTCTGCAAAGAAGTGTCGTTGGGAACCGATACTGGTAGTTGTTGGCTTAGTACGGTCATCGGTTTGGCTGGCACTAGCTGAGTTTGGATTCCTACAGAGGTAGAAAGGCTAGCGATCGCTTTTTGACCTAGCCACAGCGACGTGGCGATGATAGGTACGATTGACAGGGTGAGATAGAATTGAGGTTTACGACCTTGCATAGGAAGATAAGTGCTTGGAAGGCCAGCGAGGTGTTGTGGGAGCATTCCCGCCTGCGCCCGTCTCTGGTCAAATTAGTCATCACATAATATCAAGAAGCAATGACTTGAGCGTGGTAATCCTTTCCTCCCCGCCCTCATAATAAAGGTGTAGTACTGCAAAAATAACCGAATTGGTTTAAACAAACCTTCGGTAAGTGCGATCGCTAGCAATACTTACAGTTTTTCTTGCGCTTCTGTTTAACCCATTGTTAACCGATATCTGCACGGCAGGGGATTGTGAGATGCAAGTTTTTTAGATAGAATTTTTATCCCGCTCTCCGATCAATCGAGAATGCATATATTTAACGTTGGATTTCCAGGGTTTATTGACCCTATAAAGCTAGGGTCTACTTTTGGCAAAAGGTTTTTCAAGCTGCCGACACCAGACGCATAGGTAATCAAAGAAACTGAGCGTGTCAGCTTCGCAATCGAGTTGTACGAGCATCTGAAGATGTTAGGCAGTATAGGTGTCAATTGGAATAAGGGCTGGATTGGTCGAGGGAACTGGCTTTAAGTTCGCGACAAAATCAGAATTTTTACGCATCCGAATGTGTTGTGGTAAGTACAAGCCACTACAGGCGGGGCAAGGTTCGATCAATAAATCTACATCAGGATACACGAGGAAACAGTTGCATGAGTCATCCGATGAATAACACGAGCATGGATAATAACCAACAACAGCTTGTAGGGGCGGGTTTTACGAATAACCTTGAGCAAAAACAAACAGCTGAACTAAACCCCCCTCCCCCAGCGGGATATGCAGGTCAAAGATGGTTGGTAGAGGAACGGGATGCCTGCGGCGTCGGCTTTATCGCCACTCTTGAATCGGCACCCAGCCATGAAATTGTGACAAAGGCTTTGTCTGCACTGACTTGTTTGGAACACCGGGGCGGGTGCAGTGCTGACCAAGATTCGGGTGATGGCTCTGGTTTAATGAC
>DNGG01000407.1:0-2585 GCA_003486675.1 Cyanobacteria bacterium UBA11372 | reverse complement strand
GGTGATGGCTCTGGTTTAATGACCGCCATTCCCTGGGAAATACTGCACGAGTGGGCAGGGGAACAAGGGATTCAAATGCCGCCTGCCGAACAGGTTGGGGTAGGGATGGTGTTTCTGCCCCAGGATAACTCTGTTATAGAAAAGATTCGCCCGGTGGTCGCGGATTTGTTACAAAAAGAAGGCTTAACCTTGATCGGCTGGCGGCAAGTGCCAGTTTACGAGCAGGTTTTGGGCGTGCAAGCACGAGAAAATGAACCGCAAATCGAACAGCTAATAGTTGGTTCAGAACATCTGCGCGGTGATGAACTCGAGCGACACTTGTATTTAGCCAGGAAGCAGATAGAAAAAGCGGTACTGGGAACAGAGGCTTACATTAACGATACAGAAGCAGACCCTTCGGCGACGGCGAATCACCCGTCACCCGTTCCCGATTTTTATATTTGCTCGTTCTCTTCTCGCACGATTGTCTATAAAGGTATGGTGCGGGCGGCGGTATTGGGCGAATTTTACGCGGATTTAAAGAATCCAGCTTATAAGAGTCCGTTTGCGGTTTATCACCGCCGCTTTAGTACCAATACCATGCCCAAGTGGCCTTTGGCGCAGCCGATGCGCTTGTTGGGACACAACGGCGAAATTAATACGTTGCTGGGCAATATTAATTGGATGGTGGCGCGAGAAGCAGATTTAGCCCATCCGATTTGGGAAGGACGCTTAAACGACCTCAAACCCATTGTCAATGTCGATAACAGCGATTCGGCTACTCTGGATAACGTGCTGGAATTGTTGGTGCGGTCTGGTCGCAGTCCGATGGAAGCTTTGACGATTATGGTGCCGGAAGCGTACCGAAATCAGCCAGAATTGGACGCTCATCCCGAAATTGTCGATTTTTACGAATATTACAGCGGCATTCAAGAACCTTGGGATGGCCCCGCTTTGTTGGTGTTTGGGGATGGCAAGAAGGTTGGTGCTACGCTTGACCGTAACGGTTTGCGTCCGGCTCGCTATTGCGTGACGCGCGATCGCTATATCATTGTGGCTAGCGAAGCTGGTGTGGTAGATATACCAGAAGCTGAGATTGTAGAAAAGGGTCGTTTAGGGCCGGGATGTGCGATCGCTGTTGACCTGGAAACTAAAGAAGTCCTGAAAAACTGGGAAATTAAACAGCGAGTAGCGTCAAGGTTTCCTTATGGAGAATGGCTAAAACAGCGCCAGAAGTTGGAAACTCAATCCCCCTTAGAAAACCCTCAACTCGACGCGCAAACTTTACTGCGCCATCAAACCGCCTTTGGCTATACCGCTGAAGATGTGGAAATGGTAATCGAAGAAATGGCGGCTTCGGGGAAAGAACCAACTTACTGCATGGGAGATGATATTCCTTTGGCGGTATTGTCTTCTCGTCCTCACTTGCTTTACGACTACTTTAAACAGCGTTTCGCCCAAGTAACTAACCCGGCAATTGACCCTTTGCGCGAAAAGTTGGTGATGTCTTTAAGCACGTACTTGGGCGAGAAGGGAAATCTGTTAGAAGCAAAGCCTGAATATGCCCGCGTCTTGCAGTTAGATTCGCCAGTTCTTTCCGATACAGATTTAGAGCAAATTCGGACTCTAGAATCTCGCACGGCTACAATTTCAACGCTGTTTGATATTGCCACTGGACCAGATGGTTTAGCAGAAGCCGTTCGCAATCTTTGTGCCCAGGCGACCGAATTGGTACAAAACGGAACGAAGATATTGGTATTAAGCGATCGCGTCGCTAGCCCGGATTTGGATACAACCTACATCCCGCCCTTGTTGGCAGTGGGCGCGGTTCACCACCACTTAATCCGTCAAAACGTGCGGATGAAAGTTTCTTTGGTTGTCGATACGGCGCAATGTTGGAGTACCCACCACTTTGCCTGTTTAATTGGCTATGGCGCCAGTGCGGTATGTCCGTATTTGGCACTAGAAAGCGTGCGCCATTGGTGGTCTAATTCCAAAACGCAAAGTTTGATGGAACGCGGCAAGATTGCCAAGATTACTGTCAGTCAAGCTCAGAAAAATTTCCGCAAGGCGGTAGAAGATGGCTTGCTGAAAATTCTGTCCAAGATGGGCATTTCGTTGCTGTCTTCTTACCAAGCAGCGCAGATTTTTGAAGCCATCGGTATCGGTCCAGATTTGCTGAATTTAGGCTTTAAAGGCACCGCTTCTCGCGTCGGCGGTTTAAGCGTCCGCGAATTAGCCAACGAAGTGCTATCTTTCCACCAAAAAGCCTTCCCCGAACTAACGCTGAAAAAGTTAGAAAACTTCGGCTTTGTGGCTTACCGTCCGGGTGGCGAGTATCACATGAATAGCCCGGAAATGTCGAAGGCGTTGCATAAAGCTGTCGCGGCGGCGAAATCAGAAAGATTGCAGATTGAGGAGCAAAATCCGGGATCAAATCTCAAATCGAATCAATCTGAAATCTCAAATCAAAAATCTGACATTCCTGGTTACGACCACTACGAAGTTTATCAGAAGTACTTGCAAGGTCGTCCGGTAACGGCGCTGCGAGATTTGCTGGAATTTAAGAGCGATCGCTCTCCTATCCCCCTCGAAGAAGTAGAATC
>DNGG01000485.1:1212-10894 GCA_003486675.1 Cyanobacteria bacterium UBA11372 | reverse complement strand
TCATTCTTTGTAGCATTGTGGGTGATATTGAAGCGGGCTTCCAATTTGGAGAGTTGAGTTTAGCTTTGTTGTCAGATCTGCCTTCTCAACAAATGAGGGCGAAACCCTTGTACGTCGTGAATGCGATTGTAAACCATTGGAAGCAGTCAATCCATGCGACCTTAGATCCTTTGCTCAAATCCTATAACATTGCTTTAGAAACGGGGGATTTGCCAGTAGCGGGTTGGGCAGCTTATATGTATGGATATCATTCCTATTTTGTTGGGCAAGAACTGGGTGAATCGATCTTACAACTGACAGCATACAGCGAGCAGCTTCATCGGATTCAACAGGAACCCATCAAACTGATGAACGATATCTGTTGCCAAGCCGCTTTCAATCTGGTATATAAAACTGAAACGCCCTGGAAATTGAGTGGCAATGCTTATGATGAGGAAACCCTACTACCCCAGCATCAGAAGACAAATAATTACACCCTAATCTTCAAGTGCTATCTCCAAAAACTGATTCTTAGCTATTTGTTTGGAAATGCTTCTGAAGCCGTGGAAAATGCCAATCTGGCAGAACAGTATTTAGATGGAGTGATGGGCTATCTAGATATTCCCTTGTTTTACTTCTACGCTTCCCTGGCGCTGCTTGCAACATTGCCCGACGCAAACACAGGAAAGGTTAACAGCATACAAGAACGAGTAGCTGTCAATCAACAAAAGATGGAATATTGGGCAACTTATGCTCCAATGAATTACTTGCAAAAGTTCCATCTCGTTGAAGCAGAACGATGCCGAGTGTTGGGACAAAGATATGAGGCAATGGAACTGTACGATCGCGCCATTTCTGGAGCCAAAGAAAACGACTACATCCAAGACGAAGCCCTCGCCAACGAACTTGCTGCTAAATTCTACCTCAACTGGGGCAAAGAAAAAGTTGCCGCAGGCTATATGCAAGAAGCTTACTATTGCTATGCCCGATGGGGAGCAAAAGCGAAAATTGAAGATTTGGTAACCCGCTATCCGCAACTGCTGAGTCCAATTTTGCAAAGATCGCTTCAAAGCGATCGCTCACCCCTCGCTACTTCGGTTAATACCCTTGTTTCCCTGCACCAAACTATCACCAGCACTTCCACTTCTATCTCTAACCTGCTCGATATCGGCACTGTCCTCAAAGCGGCTCAAACACTCTACAGCGAAATCCATCTCGATAAACTACTTGCAACTTTAATGGAAGTTATTGTCGAAAACTCTGGCGCAGATAAAGCGGCTTTATTTCTCAATCGCGAGGGCGAATTAGAAGTAGTTATCAAATATTTAGATAATGCCATTCAGTGCTTGTCACCTAAGCCTGTAGATGAGTGCAAGCATTTCCCTACAAGGATTATTCACTATGTGGCGCGCACTCTAGAAACCGTCATTACCGATGCTAAAAGCCATCCCAGCATTTTGAGCGATCGCTATTTCATCCAACATCAGCCCCAAAGTCTGTTGTGTACCCCCATTCTCAATCAAGGCAAGCTGATAGGCGTGTTGTATCTAGAAAACTCCGTCACCAGCGGTTCATTTACAAGCGATCGCGTTGAATTGCTCAAATTCCTTTGTTCCCAAGCCGCAATTTCCCTAGAAAATGCCCGACTCTATCAACAATCTCAAACTTATTCCCAACAACTAGAACAATCTTTTGAGAAACTACAAATCAGCGAAGCCCGCTATCGTTACCTGGCGACTGCTACATCCCAGATCATCTGGCTAGCAAGTCCTGAAGGAGAAAACCTCGATACAGTCCACTGGATGGCATATACTGGGCAGACAGAAGAAGAAGTGAAGGGAATTGGATGGCTTAACGCGCTTCATCCCGATGATGTTGAACACACAACCAAAGTTTGGCTCCAAGCAGTTGAAACAAAGAGCTTCTACGAGACAGAATACCGCATTCGAGGGGCTGATGGAATTTATCGTTACTTTGCCGTCCGAGGAGTTCCCATCCTAGCAGAAAACGGCAGCGTCAAAGAATGGATTGGAACTTGCAACGACATCGACGCCCGCAAACGTGCTGAAGATCAACTGCGCCAGAAATCTCAGCAATTAGAGCAAACCTTAAAAGAACTTCAAACAATGCAACTGCAATTAGTGCAAAACGAAAAAATGTCAGCTTTAGGCAATTTGGTAGCAGGCGTAGCCCACGAAATTAACAACCCAGTTGGTTTCCTCAAAGGCAACATCCAACCTGCCCTAGACTATATCAAAGACTTATTTGGCTTAATCGATTTATATCAAGAAAAATACCCCCAACCAGATGATGCAATTGAAGATGAAATCGAAACAATAGATTTAGACTTCTTGCGCGAAGATTTACCCAAATTGGTTAGCTCAATGCAAGAAGGAGTCGATCGCATCGGCAACATCAGCACCTCACTGCGAACCTTCTCCCGCGCTGATAGCCAAACTCCCGTTCCCTTCAACCTGCATGAAGGACTCGACAGCACAATTTTGATCCTCAAACATCGCCTCAAAGCCAACGAAAATCGTCCAGGGATTAAAGTCATCAAAAACTACGGTCAGATTCCTAAAGTTGAATGCTTTGCCGGACAACTAAATCAGGTGTTTATGAACATTCTAGCAAATGCCATCGACGCGCTAGAAGATGCAAATATAGGACGCAGTTTTGCCGAGATTAAAGCCAATCCAAATACGATTGAAATTACAACCGAATGTATTGAAAATAAAACCGCAGTTTGTGTTAAAATTAAAGACAATGGCACGGGAATGTCAGACGAAGTTAAACACAAGATATTCGATCATCTCTTCACCACTAAGGGAGTTGGTAAAGGCACAGGATTGGGATTAGCGATCGCGCATCAAATTGTCACAGAAAAACACAATGGTTTGCTAAAAGTCAACTCTACCCTCGGTCAAGGTTCACAATTTATCATCACACTCCCTGTCAAAACCAATATGTAGTTATGTAAAGTTATCTGTAGGGTTGCCCATAATAAAAAAACGTCACAGAATTGTTGCGTAGGGACACGGCATCAGAGATATATCGGATCAAAAGATAACGTTGATCTTGCCGTGTCCCGGCTGCTAATTATGGGTAATCGACCGGGCATGATATAATGCACCATCTGTTATCTGAGCGATCGCACCCGTAGCTGCAAGATACAATAATAAAATAGTTCAGTCGCTGGTTTTATATATGGATAGCGGCTACAAAGAGGATCTTGCTTACATTCACGATGTAGGATTTGGCACTTTCGCCACTCAATCCGCACCCGGATTGCTAGAAATATTGCGCCAAAAAGGTATAGAAAAAGGTCTAGTTGTAGATTTAGGATGCGGTAGCGGCATTTGGGCAAAAGCCCTCACCGAAGCCGGATATGATGTTTTGGGGATAGATATATCAGATGCGATGATAGATTTAGCCAAAAAAAAAGCACCAAAGGCTAATTTCCAAACAGCATCTTTACTGAGAGTCGAACTGCCAAAATGCGATGCTATAACCTCAATCGGAGAATGCTTAAACTATCAATTTGACCAACATGGCTTAGGCGAAATACAACAACTATTTGCTCGAATATACGAAGCATTACACCCAGGCGGATTATTTATTTTCGATATTCTGCAACCAGGCTCTTTGACGGTTTCCAATCCCCACCAAACTTATTACGAAGGGGAAGAATGGGCAATTTTGCTGGAAAAAGAAGAAGATAAGAAAACAAGTACCTTAACTCGCAAAATGACGATATTCCGTCAAGTTGGCGAGCTTTATCGTAAAAGTGCAGAAATTCACAGCGTTAAATTGTATAAAAGTGCTGAAATTGCCAAAGAACTGCGGCAAGTTGGCTTTCGAGTCAGAATCATTCGCGGATATGGAGAATTAACATTTAGAAAAGCTCACGTTGGATTTATCGCCACCAAAATAGCTTAACCGTGATGCGATCGCTCTACAATCTACCTACCATAAGGTTATTCCATTCAAACTGTGGCAATATTTTTCTGGCAATTCCACACCCCCATGAAAGTACATACTATAACCATCGGCGAACTGAATAGCAGGTTCTCCTTCTGCGTGCAGGTAATCGTTACTGTCCAAAGATATTTTGAGCGGGCGATCGCAGACAATTGCAATACCTTCAAAAGCGAAAATCCAGCCACATTCCTCAATCAATGATAGAATAACTTGCCATTTTTTGCGATCGTACAAATTCAAAACATCTACACAATAATCAACTGCTCCAGACCATAGTTCTACTTTTCCACTTATATAGTTTCCTGCATAATTTACGGGATATAAATATGAATTTTTACGATATTTATGCAAGTAAAATTTTAGCTCATCTTCAGATATGTTTCTGAGTTTATCCGTCATTTTTAATCTATAGATAACTTGGATTTTTGATAAAACTTTACAGTGCCATTCCATTAATGACCAGATATCCCTATAATTCTCTCGGTATATTTTTTGGATTTCGTAGCCTACTCTAAACATTGGTTGGAAGTATGGATCGAAGTAAAGCTCTGTCAATGCTTCTAGGCGATCGCCAAACTGAATTGATAGTTGAATTTCAATAATGCGCGACAAAGCAGCAAAAGGACTACTACAAAAAATAACGATCGGTTTTTCTCTCTCCACTGTGGCATAAGCAACTTTGATAGCTTCTGCCGCTTTTTGATAGTTAATAGATTTTGTAGAAAGAATGATGCGTTCCCACTTTTCCTGATAAACTGGAATGAGAGCTTTTTGTTCGGGAGCTAGTTGGGAAATTAGGTCAAAGAACATTATGGTTGCTCCTTTTGATCGTGACTATGCAAGAGCCTAGTCACGCCATTTTAGAGGATTGGCTTCTTGGGAAGCAAGTACATCCAAAAACTGCATTCCCACAAAAGCATAAATCTGGTTGGTATCCTCAGAAACCCGATTGCTTGAAAAAATCGGGTTTCTTTGCCTGGGTTCCGATCCTATCTTTCTAAATCTGACAGCAGCTTGAATTACCGTGCGATCGCAATTTCAGGCATTCGGCTCCACTCATTCCACGAGCCATCGTAGTTGCGTACATTTGGATACCCAAGTAAGTACTTTAAGACAAACCAAGTATGAGCCGATCGCGCGCCAACCGCACAATAGGGAATGATTTCTTTGTCAGCAGTTATACCCTTGGCGCTGTAAAGTGCCTGCAATTCTTCGATAGATTTAAAAGTGCCATCCTCGTTCAAAGTTAGCTCGTAATTCACCCACAAAGCACCCGGAATATGTCCAGCACGCTCTGTTCCTTGAGGTGGTTTCATCATAAACCATTCGCCGCTATATTCTTGAGGCGTGCGGGCATCTACTAACACCCGCTTTGTGCGATCGATCGATGCTTTTACATCATCGCAGAGCGCTCGTAAACTGGCATTGGGAGCCTTTGCTTGGTAGTGCGTCGGTACAATTGTAGGGACTTCCTTCGTTAACGGGCGATCCTCTGTCAGCCATTTGTGACGACCTCCGTTGAGGACGCGAACATCGCCATGTCCAAACAATTTTAGCAGCCAAAATAGCCATCCTCCAATTGCCGGGTAATCGCCATAAGTCACCACGATAGTGTCGTTGGTTATACCAGAGCGTGCTAATAGTTTTTCAAATGCCATCGGCTCTAAATTCATTTGGTAATTAGGCAGCAGCAAATCAGTAGCACTCCAAAAAACTGCACCGGGAATGTGACCAGCATTGTACGATTCTGCTGTCATCCCCGATTCAACCAAGCGCACATTGGGGTCGTTGAGATGTTCAATCACCCATTGGGTATCGACTAGCACGTTACTGTGAGTGGAATGGAACATGGTTTTATTCCTAACTTGTAAAAGCTAGAATAAAATCGAAGTCCAGACCGCGCCTAGTCCTCGAACGGGTACACTTTGCAGCAACCATGATGGCGAATTCTTTGCAGTTATTATTTCAGGCGATCGCTCATGCTCGCAACGAGCAAGAATTACGAGGCATGGTGATGGCTAGCGCCGGTGAATATTTTGCAGCTCATCGCTGGGGGCTTTTTTTCTTCGCTCAGCTTCCCCCCGATGCAAAAAACCTGCCAAACAACCTTAAAATAGCGCTATCTGTAGAAAAGAATCCCATTTTGCGCTACTTAATCGAGCATCATGCTGTAGTTCACGAAGAATTATTATTACCACCTGGGGTATGGGAAGCAATTTGTCCCCGATCCGACCACGCCCACGTGATGGCTGGACCAATAGTAGGTAATGGTAGTTTGCTCGGTGCTATTGGCTTTACTCGCGTTCGAGGAAATCCCGCTTTTAATGCTCGCGAAATGACCGATTTAAGTGCTTTGTGCCTTCATTTATCTACCTGGTTTGTCTCGCAGCGATCGCCAAGTATTTATGCAAAAATATCTCCATCAAATCGCTTAAATTTTGCTAGTATTAACCGTTTAACAACCCGTGAAATCGAAATTGCCGAACTTGTAGCCCAGGGATTAACAAATGCTGAAATTGGTGCCGCCCTTTGGATTACAGAAAATTCAGTCAAGCAAGCTTTAAAACGAATGTTCCGCAAGCTTGAGGTTTCGTCTCGCGCTCAAATGGTAGGGCTGCTTTGCTCAAATTAAAGGAAAATCGAAGTTTTATAAAGGAGATTATCGATGTCTCTAGTTCGCATCGCACTTGATATTGCCATCATTTCGACTGGATTGTTTACAGGGCTATTATTGACCATGCTGTTTATCTTTCAGCCAGTACTCGATCAGTTGTCTGCAACCGAGTATGCTGAATTGATGCAGCGCTTTTTGAAGGTGGCACGGCGATCCCCCCTCAATATTGCCTTGATGTTCGTCTCGCTCCTTGCTCCCATTCCTACCTTGTTTAGTTTCTATCAATCTTCAAACTGGCTAGCATTTGGATCGGTACTCATCGGAGTGACCATCTTTTTCATTGGTATGTTTTTGGTCTCTCGGTTTTTCAATGAGCCGCTCTATGACCAAATTTTAGGCTGGACAATTCAGGCTCTACCCACAAACTGGCAAACCGCACGTCAACAATGGCATTTTTTGAACCTGATTCGTGCTTTTGCTTCAGGGACTACATTTCTTCTCTTCTTAATCATTCTTAGCGTTTCTACATTTCCCTAAAGTTTTTAGAGCCATAAAAATCTCTTCTGAGCATTTGATTTGCTAATGAAAGGCTGTGGCATTGTTGAACAATTCAGCGGTTTAAGAGTTATCTTGGACACAATGAAGTTTACAGGTTCAGTCATGGCTACTATAGATATGACCTTCCCGCTCTGGGGTTTAGCAATCTTCATCCTCTGGACGATTGCGATCGTTGTCTTTTTACTCACCGTCAGGATTCGTCATCTATCTGCCGGTGGATCTGTAAAAGATTTCGCCATACAGAACGATGAAAGCTTGCTTTGGCGACTATTTCGGGTGCAGTCAAATTTGGTAGAAAACCTGCCTTTGTATATAGGAGTTGTCTTGCTGCTTACAGTTCGCGGTGTATCCGGAATAGCCGTAGATTCCCTTGTAGTTGTATACATCGTATTTCGGCTTATACACTCAGGAATTCACATAGCTGGTATCGATCCAACGTTTAGGTTATTAAGCTTAATTATTCAGTTAGTCTGCTTAGTCGCCTTAACTGCTTTGGCAATTTTTTAGTTGTGGATGCTTGCAGCAAGCTTTGGTAGGATTCAATCAAAGGATTTAGCCCACAGATGAGTATAGAAAAACTCTCAATCGCTCGCCTGACAACTAATGAATGGGAAAAAGCAATAAATAGCATTACGCTGTTTTGGGATACAGCACCTAGTCAGGAAACAATTGTCAAATTTCTGAGCAATTATCAAAATATTTTGTTGTCAGCAGAGCTAGATAATGCACCAGTAGGTCAACTCATTGGTTATATTCTCGAGCGTTGGGATAAAAATGAACCAATGTTATTTTTATATTCAATCGATGTGGCAGAAAATTACCAACGCAGAGGAATTGGGAAAGCATTAATAGAAGCTGTCAGAAAACTTGGTCGGATAGAGGGTTGCTCTGAAGCATTTGTGTTAACGAATGAAAGCAATCTTCCAGCTATGCAGTTGTATCAATCTACGGGGGGAAAAAGATCAAACCCAGATGATGTTGTGATGTTTGAGTACGATTGAGGTAGCAAAAGATGGCATCATTACAGGAATTTATGGTAGAAAACCAGAAGAGAGATATTTTTGCGATCGCTCAATACATTGAGAGCCATATTGCGCTCAACTGGCAAACCCTAATTCACAAGAATATTGATAAGTTAGTGGGCGTATTCAACAAAGCCGGTGATATGGCCTATGGAATGTATCTAGGCTGGCTATTTCTACCCATTCACAAGCAGCTTAAACAAGTCCAATTGCGTCCCGAACCCAGATTTCCTGGCGATTTTAACATCTCCAGAGAATGGGGTAATCAAGAACAAACCGACCAACAACGTTGGATGTGGAGTACCATCGAATCAACAGCAGGAAAGTCACTGGGAACCATTGTTACTATTACTTTTCACGACCACACCCAGTTTCGCATCCCTCAAAAACCCCAGATTATCGCCTTAACAGAAACCAGCAAAGAAGCTGTTGTAGAAGCGCTGTCCCAACGTTCCGCTGATTTCAAAAATTCACTTGAATTCCAGATTGAATATGCAGAGTACTTGAGAAGTTAATAGAATTAAAACTCTACAAACCTAAAAATTCCCATTATGTCATTCTCCGAAAAACCAGAACGTTCCGCGCTAACAGCAAGAGCAGTAGCAGCAGCAGTATCTGTTGCTACTGCCCACGGTATAAATATTGATGAACCCCAGGTAATAGCTGATGCTTATTCCGTGCGAATCCATCTAAAACCTGCACCAATCGTTGCTCGTGTAAGTACCATCACTTCTTTGCTACGTTCTCCGATCGAATCATGGCTTTTGCGCGAAGTTTCCGTGGCTGAATTTCTAACATCAAAAGGCGCGAATGTAGTCCCACCCAGCGATATTTTGCCACCAGGGCCGCACTATTATGATGGATTGTTTATGACTTTCTGGCGCTACTTTCAACCAGTATCTGATGCCTTACCAGAGTCGGCAATTGTGGGAAAAATGCTAGCCGAATTACACGCTGTTTTACGCGATTATCCTGGGTATTTACTGCTTTTAGCACCGCCATTAAACGATATTCCACGCGGAATTAAGCGGATTGAACGTGCTGGCAATATCCTCCCCAAAAGCGACTTGACGCTATTACAAGAAACCTACGATAGACTGCTTCCTCAATTAAATAATTCAGCTAGTTTGTTGCAGCCATTGCACGGGGATGCCCATGCTTTCAATTTAATCCCGACTGCGGATGGATTGCTGTGGAACGATTTTGAGGATACTTGCAAAGGTTCGGTTGCTTGGGATTTAATTAACCTTGATGACGAAGGAAGGGCAGCTTACCCAAACGCTCCCGACTCTGCGACGCTGGAACCTTATATTAAGATGCGGCAGTTACATGGGATTGTCTGGGTGTATGCGTTGCTGCCTGAGTTTCCTAACTGGGTTGCACATGCCAAAGTCATGCTGGATGATTTGCGGGAGCGATCGCACTAGCGCACTTTGTCATGCGATCGCGCTTCCACCTACTGTTGCAAAATCTCCACAATTTTGACAATAACTTCATTCAGTTTTTCCGGCTTAAGTTGACCAGCTTT
>DNGG01000485.1:0-1038 GCA_003486675.1 Cyanobacteria bacterium UBA11372 | reverse complement strand
TCCGGCTTAAGTTGACCAGCTTTTTGCCTGAGTTAAATCTAAAAATGGGAAAGGAACAACGACAACATCTCCTTTTACAAATCCTGCCAAGCCTCATCCTCCTCTGGTTTTAACCAATCTTTCCCAAGAGCAGATTCACTCAAGATACTAATCTCTAAATTGTGTTGTATATGTTTCATTTTGAGAAACTGGAGGAAATCTAGAAGTTCTGGCAGCATAAATTCTGGGGTTTGCTCAAGTGAGTTAAGTAACAATTCTTTTACACTCAGCTTGGCTTGCATAGAGCAAAGGTAGGCAGCGACTTCTCTTGTATTGTACTTTCTGGGAAACTACAGCGCAAAAAAGAAAGGTGCGTTACGCTGTCGCTAACGCACCCTACAGCTACAGCGCAAAAAAGAAAGGTGCGTTACGCTGTCGCTAACGCACCCTACAGCGCAAAAAAGAAAGGTGCGTTACGCTGTCGCTAACGCACCCTACAGGATTTTAACTGCCCAACAGAGATTGATAGCGTCCTAAAGCAGTTAGCGGGAAATGTTGAAAATACAGATGATACTTCAGATAAAAGTGACAGGGGAAACCCGTACCTGTAAAGTAATTTTCATCCCAAGTACCATCGGCGCGTTGCGTTTCAACTAAATAATTTACTCCTCGTTCAATCGCTGCTTTGGCATAATTTCCAGTCGCTTCGCCTGCTGCTAGTAAACCAATTAATGCCCACGCAGTTTGAGAGGCGGTACTCTCTCCTTTGCCTTTCAAACTGGGGTCATTATAACTGCGGCAAGTTTCGCCCCATCCGCCATCTTTGTTTTGGCAAGAAACTAACCACGCGGCACCGCGTTCGATATTTTGCCTGTGAGATTTTGGCGCCACTAAAGCAAGTGCAGCGAGTACTCCACTCGTTCCATAAATATAGTTAACGCCCCAACGTCCAAACCAGCAACCTTCGGGTTCTTGTTCTTTGGCGAGGTAAGCTAAGGCGCGATCGCAGTTATATTTATCAATCGATAAATCGCAACGCCCCAACATTTCTAAAACCCG
>DNGG01000590.1:2598-2744 GCA_003486675.1 Cyanobacteria bacterium UBA11372 | reverse complement strand
ATATTTTTCCCCTTGCCATAACTGTTCGACTTGAGATCTTGCCCAACCAACCCCACGAGATTTAGAGGCTGGAACAGCCGCGATCCGACAATTTTTAATCTTTTTAAGAGGTTCGATATAATCTAGTTCTTCCTCTGTTTCATATT
>DNGG01000590.1:2073-2283 GCA_003486675.1 Cyanobacteria bacterium UBA11372 | reverse complement strand
AACGAAAATTGTGTTCATAGGATCTCGGTGAATTCAACGGATAATCCTAACAGGGTCATCCGGCGGTGTTTTGTATAAATTGTACCAGAAAAATATTTTAGCTGACGCGGTGATGAAAAACCATGAGTTAATATTTCTTCATCCCCCATTCTCTTGTGGAGCTATCAACTGTCTATAGCGAATTGCCGCCGTATGAGGTACACCCACAGC
>DNGG01000590.1:0-1845 GCA_003486675.1 Cyanobacteria bacterium UBA11372 | reverse complement strand
TGCGGGCACCCTTAAGGGTGCGCGCTTGATAAACTTTCGCGATAACGCTTTCCCTCATCGACTTGTAATCCGCTGTAATTCCTTGTTCGCTAAGATTTCCAACGACTCATCAGCCTGAACCTATGTCCAACTTAGGGCATTTTTTAGGTTAAAGTACACATATTCTATGAGAGAGCGCTCTTCTCCTAAGCCATAAATACCAAAATTTTCTGTCGATGACTCTATGCCAAGTATTTGTCTAAACCGTTGTTCGGACAATTGATTGAGGGATAACCATTCTTGCCGATCTTGCCAATGGAGAGGTCTGGCTTCTCCATTATTGAAGTTGTAATAATGCCAACAAACGACTTTATGGGGATGATAAATATCCCATCCTCTTGTCCATGCTTTTACCGAAATTAAAAATTCCTCTCCTTGGAAATAAATATTTGGGTCGGATGGTACTTCACGGATAATTGATGCGTCCGCAAAAATAAATCCACCAGCAATAAAAGCACCTAGTTGAGGAGAAGAATATTGGCTTAAATCCTCGCCACTACATTTATGATTTATCACACCAGAATCTTCAAAGTCACCAAATTCTATGCCAGTAACATTATTATTTAATATCTTTCTAGGAGGTTCATAGGCCGCAGGATAGGCACTTAAAAGAGGTTTTTTGCTGGGACATTCCTTCAGCATCTCAATTAAGATTGAATCCCAATTTTCAACAAAACGCATATGGGAATCAGTTTGTAGGGTATATTTTTCCCCTTGCCATAACTTTTGAACTTCGGCTCTCGCCCAACCTAGTCCACGAGATTTAGAGGCTGTAAAGGTCACGAGCCGACAATTTTTGCTCTTTTTAATAGGTTCGATATAATGTAGTTCTTCTTCTGTTTCATATTGCCAACAAACACCAAAAGTTATGTTTTCTGGAAACTCGGCTTGTTCTAGAGCATCTTCTATAGTAGGAATCAGTTCCATGTCTCGGTAGGAAGCAATTTGAACGAAAATAGTGTTCATAAAATTTATCGGTGAATTCAACATATAATCATAACAGAGTAATGTTGGGTTGTATTATATAAATTGTAACAAAATAAAATTTTTTTAGTGTTAAGCACAGTCTGGATATTCAGATCGCGCTTGTCAGGGTTTTGGGTAAGCACGCTAGCAGCTACACCCGACATAGCAGCGATCGCAGTTTTTCCACCAGCGCTATATCCTAACTACGGTGAACATATCGACGTTCGAGTAGAGATTGATAGGCAATTTCAAAATCAAGTGCGATAACGCACAGATTATTTGCATTAGTCAATCCTTGGACGCGATAGCGTCGAATTGCTGGCAAGGTAGCTTGATTGCACAGCAAAGCCAGTTCCGCACCGTTCCAACCTTCTGTACGCACAGCCCAAGCAGCCAAGTTTACATCTTCTGCTAACGGGCGATCGCGATTGTGAACGCGCAAGATTTCAAACCGACTGGTAATATCGGGCAGATCGACTTTCAGTTGCAAATCCAAACGCCCCGCCCTCAACAGCGCCGGATCGAGCATATCGGGGCGATTTGTAGCGGCGATAATTAAAACGTTGTCGCACGATTGTATCCCATCCATCTCGGTGAGCAATTGACCGACTACGCGATCGCTCACCCCTGAGTCACCTTGAGCAAAGAGCAAAACTCCCCTCTCCTGCAAGGAGAGGGGCACCTGGAGAGGTTAACCGAATTGTATTGATAGGCGATCTGCTTTGTCATCAAGCTTGTTCGCTTTCTCATTTCAGTCATTCGTATATTCATTTTGGTATTTTCCGCCAGCAAAAAGGCGATTTACTTACTCATTTTGCCCCTGAGCTTACTCATTTCAGT
>DNGG01000356.1 GCA_003486675.1 Cyanobacteria bacterium UBA11372 | reverse complement strand
GGCGGTCAAGGCGATGACATGGTGTGCGGCGATAGCGGCAACGATGATGTTTATGGCGATAAAGGTAAAGACACCGTCATTGGTGCCAATCCCAAAGCTCAAAGACCTGGAATCGGTGAGGTAGATAGACTCACTGGTGGTTCCGAATCAGATACCTTTATCCTGGGAAGTAAGATGGGCGCCTACTACAACGACGGCAACACCAAAGACAAGGGTTTGAGCGATTACGCTATCATTACCGACTTCAACAGCAAGCAAGATTTTATCGTGCTTTCAGGTTCCGCATCCGGCTATCGGCTGGTTACCTCTCCCAAGGGTTTACCCAGCGGCACGGCAATTTATCAGAGAACCGCGATCGAAGATGAACTGATTGCGATCGTCCAAGGCACTACGGATTTGAGTTTGTCAAGCAGTTACTTTAATTACATCTAACTGCTCAAATGGGGCAGATGAGCGAGAATGCGTGCATAATACATCCAAGGCTTCCTCATCTTCCCCAGTGACTATGCCCCCCATTATCTTGCTGCCCCTATTGGTATTGAGCGTTTTATTTGTGACTAACGCGATCGCGCTTTACCCTTTAGAATTGATCCGGACGTTTAGCATCCCAGGATGGCTGAGTTTAGTTGCGATCGCCCTAGTGTTTTCTTGGTGCTTCGGCGAGTAGCGTCACAACTTACAATTTATGGCAAATTAACTTTTAACATACAAAAGACATCTCCCTAGCAGAGCAAATCCGATCAAAATGGCTGGCAGAATTCCAATTCCTTTTCGTTCCAAGCGTCGTGTCGCTAACCTCTCGCGCTCGGCAAACGCAGTTAGACCGCAAACTGCGGTGCGCCCGACTAGCCCCAAATACCGAGCCGTCTTGTTGATGGTGATTGTCACTTCATTTATTAGCGTTTGCACGGCTCGTTTGGTGCAACTACAACTGGTGCAAGGACAGTACTACCGCAAGCAAGCCGAACAAAACCGCGTGCGCTTGATCCCGATGGCATCGGCGAGGGGCAATATTGTAGACCGTAAAGGCAAGGTGATGGCAGCCAGTCGCGTAGCTCGCTCTGTGTTTTTGTGGCCGATGCAACAAACCCCCGCCGAATGGCAAGTCACGGCAAATAAACTAAGTGCCATTCTGGATATTCCCAGCGAGGAAATCCTGGAAAAATTAGACCAGGCAGGCTATATATCGGCTTTGCCAGTAAGGGTAGCGCAAAATCTCTCCCCGGAAGCCTTCGTCGCTCTCGAAGAGCTTGCCACTCAATTTCAGGGTTTGGAAATCCGCGCCGAGTCGAGCCGTTACTATCCCAACGGGGAATTAGCTTCCCACATTTTGGGATACATCGGCGAAGCGACGAGCGCAGATATGAAAGCAAACCCCGACTTTCCCGTGGGGATGATTGTCGGCAAAATGGGAGTCGAACGCCTCGCCGATAAACAGATCAGAGGCGTGTGGGGCAGCCGCTTGATCGAAGTCGATGCCAGAGGCAAAGAATTGCGCGAGATGGGTATCCGTCAACCCCAGGCAGGCGCTCAAGTCACCCTCACCCTCGATCTCGACCTGCAAAAAACAGCGGAACAAGCTCTAGGCAGTCGGCGGGGTGCAGTTGCGGTTATCGACCCCAGAACGGGGGCAGTTTTGGCCCTGGCTAGCACCCCCACGTTTGACCCGAATTTCTTTACGCGCAAGGTGTCTAGGGCTGAGTGGCAGAGTCTTCAGGCACGCAACAAGCCGTTTCTCAATCGCGCCTTGCAAGGCTATCCACCCGGCAGTACGTTCAAAATCGTCACCTCGGCTGCGGGGATGGGTTCTGGTAAATATTCCCCAAACGCAAGGATTGCTACCTCGGCTGGCATCAGGATGGGTGGATTCTTTTTCGGGGAACACTCAGGCAGCGGTTATGGCGTAATTGGCTTTCGTCAGGCGCTGGCGGTTAGCAGCAATACGTTTTTCTACCGCATGGGGTTAAAAGTAGGGCCGGAGGAAATTTCTAAGTGGGGTCGTAAGCTGGGAATTGGCAATGTAACCGATCTGAAGTTGGCGGGAGGCGCTCACGGCACTCTGCCGACGCCGGAGGAAAAAGAGAAGATTTATAAAGAACCCTGGTATCCAGGGGATACGGTTAGCATGTCCATTGGTCAAGGCTTGGTGCTGGCGACTCCCTTAGAGATGGCGGTGGTGGTGAGCGCGATCGCTAACGGCGGGATGCGGGTTAAGCCCCATTTGCTGACAGATCAAACAAAAACTGCCGAATTTAAACCAGAACCCACAGGTTTAACCCCAGACGCAGTTGATGCGATTCGTTCTGGACTCAGGGCTGCGGTAACACAAGGAACCGCTAAAAAGCTCAACGATGGTTCTCTTCCGCCAACAGCAGGTAAGACGGGGACGGCGGAAGTACCCCACGGCCGCAGAAGCAATGCCGTGTTTGTGGGTTATGGTCCTGTGGATAAACCGACCATAGCGATCGCGGTAGTTGTCGAAAATGGCGGCTACGGCGGCGTGACTGCGGTTCCCATCGCTCGCGAAGTCTTCAGAACCTATTTCAATCAACGGAAATAGCAAATGGGTAATGGGTAATAGGTAATGGGTAATTGTCAAGAGTAGGGTTACACTTTAACGAGATCGGAAACCGGGTTTCTTCATATATCTCTTTCCTGGAGCCAAAATTTTGCACAGAAACCCGCAATATTCCACTTAATTGTTGGTAAAATCCGCCCCTACTACCAATTACCAATTACCAATTACCAATTACCGATGCCGCAAGAACATTCAAATGCCACATCTAGCAGATGATTTTGCAGTTGTTGGATTTGCTCGATATAGGGCAATTCCCGCAGCACCAGTTTGACATCAGGGTACTGTTTGACAAAATCAGGCAGAATTTTGGGAAGCAAGCTATTTGAGATCGAGCTATTAATGCCCACATTTAACGTTCTGATTCTTCCTGCCTCTGCATTACGAGCTTGAGCGATTGTGCGATCGGCATGAGCT